>JBKDSY010000072.1:0-18674 GCA_046340755.1 Cyanobacteriota bacterium | reverse complement strand
GCTGACACATTCTGTCATGACTTTGAATGGCCTTCAAGGGTAAGTCGAACAAAGAGATCATTCATAAAGGAAAGTCTCTTTGCATAATCATCGATCAACGTCTGAAGTTCGCTGATTTTTACTGTGAGCTCGCTGTTGGCCACATTTGGTTTGGCAAGCAGGGCTTCGCGAAGGGTATCATGATCTAAAGATACCCCCTCATTGATGCCGTGATAGGTGAAATGCTCGACAAGTCCATTGTCTGAAAGGGTTTCAAGGTCGGGCCTCCGCTCTCGATAGGCCTCTTTGGGGAAGATATGATGTAGGGCTTCCCTTGTCTGCTGCAGATGTTTTTCGGCACTTCCTAACTTTTTGATCAGCCCATCACGCTCTTCGGTCAAGGCATGACAAGTGTCTGTCGATTGTTGACCTTCTGCCAATCGTTTTTCAAGGGCAGTGATGGGATCACTCCCCTCATCAATCCATCCCCCAAGAACAGGATGATGTTTCAATGAATCAGAGAATGTCTCCTGCTGCTGTTGAAGAGGCTCCACCTGGCCATTGCGGCCCTGCAGGGTTGTGAGCAGCTGGTCCTTCTCTTCTCGTAATTGGGCGATCTCCTGTTTCAGTTGGTCATGCTCCGCAGCGAGCTGTCTGAGATCCGCAAGGGCTTCCTGCAGATCGCTGTTGCGTTCCTCGTTAGACTGTTGCAGGACGCCCTGAAGCTCCACAAGCTGGATCACTCGCTGTTTCAAGGCCTGGAGGGCAGAAGCAGTTGGCTTGTGTTGGGGGGCTTCCACGCTGTGATTTGAATCGTTGGGTGTCTTGTGGGGCGATTTTATCCCCTGTTCCCTAACCTCCCAGCATCCGTAGTAGATCTGCCTTGTGGGAGAAACGCTTGACAAGGCCCTAACGTCTGGCTGAAGTATTCCTGTCAATGGCCAGCGAGCCTGATTCGGGCGATGGTCTGCGCTGATCAGATCCACGCCGGTCAATCTCGCTCCCCTTCTGGTCAAGGCCCGTCCCGGCTGCACCCTTCCAGGTCTGCCGCGCACCATGGGCCCCGTCCCACGCCTGCATCAGCCTTGAGCCCTGGACTTCCCCGGGGCAATGCACCTTGGTTGATCCAGGGCAGGAAGCCCATGGCCAAGGGGAGAGCCCGGGGCCTGGAGTGGCCCTGAGCCGGTAAGGGTGACGGCTGTGGTCAGCACCCGTTTCCCCTCACGGCGGTTTGCCTCTGTGGCCGATCTTCAGAACCTTCGGGCTTCGCCAATTGCAGTGTCCATGCGAGACTGGTCAACCAACTTGACTTGGGACCCTGAGGGAGAATGATGTAAGTCATTTTGGTTTTGAATCCTCTGTTTTGTCACTTTATCTCTTTTTTTACGACTTCCATGGCCAAGACTGCGATCATTACCGGCATCACAGGTCAAGACGGCAGTTATCTGGCTGAGTTGCTGCTGCAAAAGGGTTATGTGGTGCATGGGATCAAGCGAAGGGCCAGCAGCTTCAACACAACGCGCATCGACCACCTCTACCAAGATCCCCATGAAAGGGATCCGCGGTTGGTGCTCCACTATGGGGACCTGACAGACAGCACGAATCTGATTCGTATCATTGAACAGGTGCAACCCGATGAGATTTATAATCTAGGGGCCCAAAGCCACGTGGCCGTCAGCTTTGAGGCGCCAGAGTATACGGCCAACAGCGATGCCCTAGGCACGCTGAGGATTTTGGAGGCTGTGCGATTGTTGGGACTGGCCAAAAAATCCAGGATTTACCAAGCGAGCACCAGTGAGCTCTATGGACTTGTGCAGGAAATCCCCCAAAAAGAAACCACTCCATTTTATCCGCGCAGCCCCTACGCGGTTGCAAAACTCTATGGCTATTGGATCACCGTAAACTATCGCGAAGCTTACGGCCTTTACGCCTGCAACGGCATTTTGTTTAACCATGAATCCCCCCGTCGTGGGGAAACATTCGTCACCCGTAAGATCACCCGTGGCCTGGCCCGTATTGACGCGGGCTTGGATCAATGTCTCTACATGGGCAACCTCGATTCCTTGCGGGACTGGGGTCATGCCAGGGACTATGTGGAAATGCAGTGGCTGATGCTTCAACAGGAGAAACCCGAGGATTTTGTGATCGCCACCGGACGGCAAGAAAGCGTACGGCGGTTTATTGAACTCACGGCGGAGCAGCTGGGGTGGGGACCCATCCGCTGGGAGGGAACTGGCCTGGCCGAAACCGGGGTCCGGACCAGCACGGGTGAGGTGGTGGTGAGGATCGATCCTCGCTACTTCCGCCCCGCTGAGGTGGAGACCCTGCTGGGCGATCCCACCAAGGCGCGGGAGAAGTTGGGCTGGACCCCCACCACCACCCTGGAGGAGCTGGTGGCCGAGATGGTGGCCGCCGACAAGGAGGAAGCCGCCAAGGAAGCCCTGTTGCGGCGCAAAGGGTTCCAGGTGGTGGGGTCCATGGAGAATCCCCCAACGAATCCGGAAGCCGTTTCCGCGGCTCGTCAGGGTGGGGCGACCTGATTCCGCACTCTGGCCCCGGGGAGAGCGGCTTGCCCTTCACGCCAGCAGGGGTTCGAACCGCATCGACAGGTCCAACCAAGGGGAGCGGGTGACGGGGGCGCTGGTGGAGATCAAATCCACCCCTGTGGCGGCGTAAGCCCGCAGAGCTTCCGGCGCCACCCCCGAAGCCTCCAGCACCACCGACGCTCCCCCCACCGAGTCCCCGGTCCCGTTGTCCCTGAGCTCGCTGGCCAACCGCCGCAGGCGAGGCACCACCGCCAAAAGCTCCTCCGGGGAAAACCCATCCAGCAGCACCCCATCGGCTCCAGCCCGCAGGGCCCTTCGGGCTTCCTCCTCGGTTTCCGCCTCCACAATCACCGATGTGGGCCAGGGGGCCGCTGCCCGCACCGCCGCCACCGCCGGGCCGATGCCTCCCCCCCAGGCCAGGTGGTTTTCCTTGAGCATGGCCGCGTCATCCAAGCCGAGGCGATGGTTCACCCCCCCCCCACAGCGCACGGCATATTTCTCCCAAATCCGTAACCCGGGAGTGGTTTTGCGGGTGTCCACCAGTTTGACGCCCGTGCCCGCCAGATCCGCCACCAGGGTGGCCGTCGCCGTCGCAATCCCAGATAGCCGCATGGCCAGGTTGAGAGCCGTGCGCTCACCCGCCACCAGGGCCGCTGCGTTGCCCGCCAGGGTGAGCAGCCTCTGTCCCGCCCGCACAGGCGCGCCATCCGGCACCAGGCCTTCCACGCCAATGCATGGATCCAAGAGTCGAAACAGCGGTTCCACCAGCACGCCTCCGCAGAACACCCCATCCCGTCCGGCGGTCCAGCTGGCCCTGCCCTCCCGCCCGATCAGGGCTGGGCTGGTGAGATCCCCCCGGCCCAGATCTTCGGCGAGCCAGGCTTGCAGCTGACGGGTCAGATCCGGCTGCAGGGGGGGGCAAAGGGGTGACATGGAGATCCGCCAGCCCCTCCATGATCCGATGCCATCAAGTGGCGAAGAGCAGCGCCACCCAGAGCCCCTTGCAGAGAAGGTGGAGGATTTGATCCGTGCGCAGGGTGAAGCGGCCGGCACATTTGTTGTAGTCGATCAGGGCATGGATGGCCATTTCCGCCACACCGAGCAGCGGCACCCCCGTTAGAAGGGACACCGCCAGGCCATGGGTGGCCGCATGGGCGGTTAACCACCATCCCCAGGGGAGGGTTGGATCCTGACCCGGACATTTTTCCCTGGCCATTCGGTCGCTCTGCAGCCCGAAATCACAGAAAAAGTGAGCCATCCACAGCAGGGAGAGCATCGAGAGCGGATCCTGGCTGGAGAAATGGGGCACGAAGGAAGCACTGGGTCTGTCCAGTCTCCTCAAAAAACGGGGAGTTGACGTTTCGCGGCGGTTCCTTGGCGCCAAGCCCCTCCAGCGGCCACAGTGGGCAGATCCATCGGTGACCAGCCGAACCATGGCCCTACCCGACCTGGCGGCCCCCATGGCCACGATCGGTGTGCCCACCGAAATCAAGCGGGACGAACAGCGGGTGGCGATCACGCCGGATGGCGTGCGGGAACTGGTGACCCAGGGGATGGAGGTGCGGGTGCAGGAGGGGGCGGGTCTGGGGGCCGGCATCAGCGATGAGGCCTATCGCGTGGCCGGGGCCTGCCTCGTCGACCGGGAAGAGGCCTGGGCCGCCCATCTGGTGGTGAAGGTGAAGGAACCCCAGCCGGAGGAGTTTCGCTACCTGCGCCGGGATCTGGTGTTGTTCACCTATCTGCATCTGGCGGCTTACACCGAGGTCGGCCTGGCCCTGCTGGAGGCGGGCACCACGGGCGTGGCCTATGAGACCGTGCAACTGGAGGATGGCAGCCTGCCCCTTCTGGCCCCGATGAGTGAGGTCGCTGGCCGGCTGGCGGCCCAGGTGGGCGCCCGACTTCTGGAGAAGCCCCAGGGGGGACGGGGGGTGTTGATCGGTGGCTGCACGGGGGTGCGTCCAGCGCGGGTGCTGGTGCTCGGAGCGGGCACCGTGGGGTGGCACGCCGCCCGCCTGGCCGCCGCGATGGATGCGGAGGTGTTCCTGCTGGATCGCTCCCCCCAGCGGTTGCGGCAGCTGGAAAGTGACCGCCGGGGTCGACTGACCACCCTGGTGAGCAGTCGGGGCCTGATCGAGCGCCTCGTGCCGGAGGCCGACCTGATCATTGGCGCCGTGTTGCTTCCCGGCGGCAGGGCGCCCACCCTGGTGCCGGAGGAGTGGGTGCAACGCATGCGCCCCGGCTCCGTGATCGTGGATGTGGCGATCGACCAGGGCGGCTGCATTGCCACCAGTCGAGAAACAACCCATACCGATCCGGTGGTGACCATCCACGGGGTGCAGCATTACGCCGTGGGCAACATGCCCGGCGCGGTGCCGTTCACGTCCACGGAGGCCCTGGTCAGCGTCACCCTTCCCTACATCCTGGTCATGGCCGGCAGAGGCCTCACCGAGGCGGTGACCGACCGTCCGGAGTTGCTCTCGGGCCTCAACACCGTGGATGGAGCGATCTGCCATCCCGGGGTCGCCAAGGCCCTGGGGATGGCGCCCCGTCATCCCATGGCCTGCTTGCGCTGATCCCCTGCCTCCGTAAGGGGATCCGCCCGCAGGGCTGCGGTTTCCAAGGCCAGCCCCTCCCGCAGCGCGAGCACCAAACCGGCCGCCTCTCCATAGCTGGCCACCTCCACCACCGGTAGCCCCAGGGCGGCACCATCCACCTGAAGCACACAGGGGTTCCCGCGGACGCTGATCACGGGGACCCCCCGTTCCGCGCAAGCCAGAACGGCCTCTCCCCCCAGGGCTCCAGCGGGGGCCACCACGGCTCCGAGCTGCTCGGCCCGCAGCAAGGGGGAGCCTCCGTGGGCTGCGATCCCGTCAACCGGCACCAGGTCTGGAGCCCGGCTGAGGCCCACCAGCACGCAGGGAAGAAAGGTGTGGCCCAATTCCTCGGCCGCCGCCCGGGGATCGACCCGGGGATCGGGCTCCAGGGCCGCCAGGGCCGGGGCATGGGCGCAGGGCACCCGCAGGTGGCGGCTCAGCAGGTGGGAGATCACAGCCTCCGCGCCGGCGAGGCCGTCCACCCCCTCCCCCAGCCGGTAGGCCGCCAGAGCCTCCGAGGAGGGGTCATCGGGGAAGCGGGCCACCACGGCGATGGCAGTGGCCCCTCCGCCCAGCACCCGCTCCCCAGCCCGGAGCAGGGCGCCTGGCGCCTGCAGGGTGCCCCAGCTGGTGCCGCTGGTGCCCCAGGCCAGGCCCACCCCCAGGGGCTCTTCGGTGGTCACCGTTGGCCCCATGGCCAGCCCCAGGCTGGCGCCGCAGGCCTGCACCACCTGAAGGTGGCGCAGCCGCAGGGGCTCTTCGATGGCGGCATCCAGCACTAGTCCCACCCGCTGCCGTCGCCCGGGGGCCAGGGCCAGATCACCAGCGGCGAAGCGGTTGAGGGCCCAGCCCTCCACGTAATGGAGCCGCGGGTCGCTCCAGTAGAGAGCCGCGGCGTTGAGCACATTGGGGTGGGTGATCAGGCACCCACTGGCCGCCGCCAGGAGCCGGGCCGCCGGCAGGGCATCCCCAGCATGGCCCCCCACCCGACAACCCACCCCGGTGGGAACCACCATCAGGGTGGGCAGGGGAGGAGGGTTGCCGCTCACAGGGGCTGGTGGAGAACGACCGCCTCCACGGTCAGCCGGGCGGGGGCCGACGGCTCGTCAGGAGAGGCCAGGCCGGTGATGGCCCAGCGCAGGGCCTCGCCACCGGGGCCGAGATGGTCGGCCAGGGCCTGGCGGATCTGGGGCAGAAGGGGGCCGGGGGCGGGTTCCATCGCGAACTCCAGCCGTTCCAGGGGGGGGCTCATTTTTGGTATTGGCCGAATTGGGCTTCGTAGAGAGCGTCCTCTTGGCCCCCCAAGACATCCAGATCAGTGCGGGGGAAGGCGACGCAGAGCAGGGCGTATCCCTGCTCCCGCAGCTCCTTCTTCACGCCCATCGCGTCGGGCTGATGCACGCTTCCGCTGCGCAGCAAGGCCGCGCAGGTGGTGCAGACCCCGGAGCAGCAGGAGCTGGGCAGGGCAACGCCCGCGGCCTCGGCCGCGGCCAACACGGTTTGGTCGGCCCGACCGCTGAAGGTGTGGCGGGCGCCATCAAGCTCGACACTGATGGTGTAGATGGAGACGTCGCTGGGGGGCATCAGCGGGAGGGCTTGTCGTCTTCCCATCTTCCCTTCCCGGGGGGCCGGCAGCCCTCAGGTGGTGGCGGGATGGGCCGCCAGCCACTGGTCCAGGGATTGGGCGGGCTGGTCGGGCCGGGAGGTGATTTCGATGATGCGGCCCTCCGAGGCGGGGCTGGCCAGGGCCTCCAGGCAAACCCGGGCCACGAGCCGTCGAGGAATGCTCTGGCTCTCCTGCTGATCGGGACCGCTATAGACCACACCCTCCCGATCCACGCCCTCCTCCGCCTCCCGCAGGCCCCCGGGGCGCACCACGGTCCAGCGCAGGCCGCTCTCTTCGAGCCAGCGTTCACCCAGCCGTTTCCACACCAGGATCAAGCCAAAGAGGTTGAGGGGGTGGATCCAGCGGCCGCTGCAGAGGGCGCTCACCAACACCACCCGCTCCAGCCCCACCGCCTTGCAGGCCGCGATTTGGGAGCGGATGGCGAGGGCATCCACCTTCATCGGGCCCAACAGATCCACCGAGGGCCGGGCCCCCGTGGCGATCACCAGGGCCCCGCAGCCCTGGAGCGCCTGTTGCAACGCTTCGGGATCACCCAGCTCAAGGCGCATGATCTCCGCGCCGGCGAGACCCTCGGGCACCAGGGAGCCTGGCCGCAGCAGCGCGCGCACCGAGTAGCCCCGGGCCAGGGCCTCCTGCACCACCCGCCAACCCGTTTTGCCGGAGGCCCCTGTCACGGCGAGTCGAGTCATGGTGGGGGATCTCCGGAATGGGGCGATGGGTACGCAAGCCTATGGATGGAAAGCCCCGGGGTGGCTGATTAAGGTAGGGAGATGGTGGAAATGATTCTCGAAGTCAGTCATCTCACGGTGTGCCGGCGTGGGGTCGCCGTGGTGGAAGACGTGAGTTTCACAGTCGCGCCGCAGACGGACACGGCCTTGGTGGGACCGAACGGAGCGGGCAAGAGCTCCCTGGTGTTGGCTGTGCTGGGGGCCTTGCCCCGCAGTGCCGGAGAGGTGCGGCTGCTGGGGCACCGGCTCGGGCCTCGGGGGCAACTGCCCCCTGCTATCCGCCAACAGATCGCCTACCTGCCCCAGAGCCTGCACCTCAAGGACGCCATGCCCCTGAGCGTGCGGGAGTTTGTGGGCCTCGGGTGGGATCCTCCGGGGCCCCGTCTCCCCTGGCGGGGGGACACCGCCCGCCAGAACGCGGTCACCCAAGCCCTGGCCAAAACCGGATGTGACGATCTGGCCACCCGCCTGCTAACCGAGCTCTCCGGTGGCCAACTCAAGCGGGTGCTGCTGGCGTTTTGCGTGGTGCGTCCCCGTCGCCTGCTGGTGCTTGATGAGGCCCAGACGGGGCTGGATGCCCAGGCCACTGAGGCCTTCCACGCCCTGATGGAACAACTGCGCCGCAGTGAAGGTTGGACGATTCTTCAGGTGTCACACGATCTGGAGATGGTGCGGCGCTCCTGCGATCGCGTGCTCTGCCTCAACCGCCGTTTGCGCTGCAGCGGCCCCCCCGACCACGCCTTAAGCCCTGGCCAGCTGGCCCTGGTCTACGGGCCTGGGTTCGTGCCCTACCACCACCACCATCACCAACCGGCTTCACGGGGTTGACCGCATTGGGGAGGGCTGGCTGTACAGCCAGCGGACCGTGGCCCGATCCCTTGCGCTGAGCCGCAGGATCGGCTGGCTTCCGGGGGAGACCGCCATGGCATCGGCGGGGTTGTCGCTATGGCCCCAGAGCCCGAAGGCATGGCCCAGCTCATGGAGGGCCGTGGCTTGGATGGCTTCCAACCGCTGCTCCGGGCTGATCAACAGCCGCACTTGGGGTTCCACCCAGACCGGCGGGGTTCCGCCGGAACCCAGGAGGGAAAGGATGGCCCGGCCATGGCTGGCCCTCCGTCTGCCGTTCCCGTCCGTGGCCAGGGGGGGGCGTCGCCGCCACAGGGTGATGTGGGCTTGT
This sequence comes from Cyanobacteriota bacterium, assembly GCA_046340755.1. Classification (GTDB taxonomy): domain Bacteria; phylum Cyanobacteriota; class Cyanobacteriia; order PCC-6307; family Cyanobiaceae; genus Cyanobium. The sequence continues at coordinate 10,023 of JBKDSY010000072.1, read as the reverse complement.
TCGGGGGAGGCGACGAACTCAAGCGGAACCACCTGTGCCCACTCCTTGAGGGCGCCGGTCACGGCGTGCTGCCAACGGGCCGTTGGGGCGGTCGGAGGGGTCTCGCCCGGTTCAACCCACACACACCAGAGGGAGCGGATGGGCCAGCCAAAGGGCGTGGTGTGCAGGCGATGGCGGTAATCGAGGGGGGGCTCCGGAGCTGGCTGGTTGGCGGGGCGTAGCAGGGGGGCGGAGCTGAGGGGAGCGCCAGAGCGGGGCTGGCCACAGGGCAAGTCTGAAGTGGCGCGGCTGGGGGCTGGCGCCAGCACCAGCAGCAGGACCGCGCCAAGCAGGGGCAGGGGGGCTGCCATGGCGCCCGGGGGAGGGCTCAGTGGCTGGCCAGGCCCACTCCCCGAGCCATCAAGGTGGCCAGAAGAGGAATCAGGGCGAAACCAGCGATCTCCACGTTGAGAATCCACCGAAGCCGTTGGGCCAGGGCCTCGCTGACCTGGGGCAGCTCGCCCTTGCGCAGGGGGATGGCCCAGAGGATGTAGGTGACGGTGGGGTAAAGGGAGAGGGCGCCGACACTGAGATAGAGCCCGACCTTCCACCAGAAAAGGGGATTTTCCATGTAGAAACTGCTGCCCTGGCCGAAGTGCACCACCCGCAGAATGCCGCTCACCAACAGGGCGAGGGCGGCAATTCCATACACCACGTCGGTGATCACCATCAGCACGGCCTCGGAGCGCTCGGGGCTGGGGCGAATCAGACGCCGTTCGAGCACCAGGGCGGCGAAGCACACCATGAAGCTCACGTAATGGAGGTAAGCCACGCCCGCGCTGGAGAGCACCTGGGAGGACAGTGGAGCTGAAACGGCCATGAAAAGGGGGCAGGCCGTTGGAGGTTAGCGACCCAGCCTGGAGGCGGGGCGCGGGGAGAGGGCGGGCGAGGCAGGGGTGGGAACAGGAAAGGGAACGGGAAGAAAAGATCAAAACGGAAAAGAAAAGATAAATCAGTGAAAAAAACAAACTCTGAAGCCTTTCTGTGGGTTTGCCAAAAATCTGTATTTATCCCTATGTTCAATCAAGTGCGTTTTTGATCGATGGCCAGTTCCCTTAGTGCGTTTCTTGGTGAAATTGGCCGCCATCAGCTTTTAACTCCAGAACAGGAACTCACCTTGGGACGAAAAGTGCAGGCCATGATTGGATTGCAGGAGCGCTGCACCCTTGCTGGCGGCCAAGGTCCCGCCTGTGATTTTGATGATGTGGAGCGCCGCACCATGCGCATGGGTGAGCGGGCCAAGCAACAAATGATCACTGCCAATTTGCGATTGGTGGTGAATCTGGCCAAGCGTTATCAGGGCAAGGGCCTGGATCTGTTGGATCTCATTCAGGAGGGAACGATTGGCCTGACACGGGCCGTGGAGAAATATGACCCAACCCGTGGACACCGTTTCAGCACCTATGCCTATTGGTGGATCCGCCAGGGACTGAATCGGGCCCTTTCCACCCAAAGCCGCACGATTCGCATCCCCGTCAATGTCAACGAAAAACTGACCCGTCTGCGGGCGGCCAAGGCGCGCCACCTGCAAAGCCATGGCCATGCCCCCACGGCGCAGGATCTGGCCCGGGCCCTGGAGATTCCCAAGGCGGAGGTGGAGGAGCTCCTGGCTTGTGAGCTGCGCAGCGTCACCGTGAGCCTTCAGGGGGCCGTGCGCTCCAAGACCGATCCCTCCGAGCTGGTGGATGTGCTCCCCAGCCAGGAACCGGCTCCCATGGAGCGGGCCGAGCAGGCGGAGCGCACCGCCTCGGTGTGGACCCTGCTGGAAACCTCCAATCTCACCCCCAAGGAAAAAACGGTCGTGATGTTGCGCTTTGGCCTGGATGGGTCAAATGAGTGGCGCACCCTGGCGGATGTGGCGCGACAGTTGCAGTGCAGTCGCGAATATTGCCGTCAGGTTGTGCAGCGGGCCTTGCGCAAGTTGCGGCGCGCGGGCATGGAGAGCGGCTTGGTGCAGGACTGAGCTTGGTGGGTGGGAATGACCCCTCCCAGCAGGGGGCATTCCACACCAAGGGACTGCGGCGGGAGATCTCCCACAATGGTGCCAATGACGCCCCAGTGGCGCGCCATCCCGAGGAGACACCCATGTCCGCCGCCTCTTCAGCCGCGGGCTCCCAAGCCAGCCAGACCGTTCTCGAGCCGGAGGTCGTCAACGACCCCGCGGTTGATCAAAACCTTCTTGCGCGCTTGCTCGGCCGGGCCGGACGCACGGTGGCTCGACCCGCTCTGGAATGCCTGGAGATGCTCTTGGATGGTGCCACCCCCCACCAGGCCCGCCTCACCGTTCTGGCAGCCCTCACCTATCTGGTGCTTCCCACCGATCTGATTCCGGATTTCATCCCCGCCGCGGGATTTGGGGATGACATGGTGGCCTTGACGGCCCTGCTGGGTTTGTGCTCGCGTCACATCACCCCTCAGATCAAACTCAGGGCGCAGCGCAAGCTTGACCTCTGGTTTCCCAAATCCTGACCCGTTCGATGGAGCCCTCACCCACGCTTACCGCTCAGCAGTTGGATGATCTCCAACTCTTCCTCAAAGACTGGCTGCGCCATACCGGCCGTACCCAGGCTGATCTGAGGCGAGCGCTGAGGGCCTCCTCCATCCGCATGCCCGTGCTTCTGGACGCCCTGCAGCGCATCCACGCGCAACAGGGGCTGGGGGGTTTGGCCGAGCACCTGTGCCAGATCGAGACCCACTGGCTCAATGAGGAAGCCGACCCCCTGCCCGAGCCGGCCATGGCCCCACCCGCTTTGGGCGACCCGATGGATCAGTTGGATTTGTTGCTCGATGAGATTCGCGGCGCGGCGGGGGATCCAGAGGCGTCCTGGCTTCCCCTGCAAGGCGAAGGCAATTGAGGCAGCATGCACGGGTGTGATCATCCCCGCGCCATGCGCCTAGCTTTTCGGATCCCGCTCCTTGGGCTTCTCGCCGTGGGAAGCCTCACGGCCTTCTCCCCCACCGCCAAGGCCCAGGTGGAATCGTTCATCCTCAAATCTGGAAGCCAGGTGGGACCGGCAACGGAGGTGAAGCCCAAAAACTGCGTGACCGGCCAGGATGGCACCATCACCTGCGACACGGAGTTGGTGAATCCTCCCGGCAACACCCCCGCCAAGCCCCAGTTCACTCCCTTCCGGAACTGAGCCATGGCTCCCAAGCGGACCGATTGGTTATCGGAACGGACGTATCTGCAGGGCATCGATCAGTTTGAACAACTCATCGCCAGGGTGCTTGGCGTTTTGCTGGTTGTCTTGATCGTGTTGGCCAGTGCCGAGCTGGTGAGGCAGTTGGTGCTCAGCCTGCTGCAAGGCCGATCGGTGGCGGAGGGGGAGGCTCTGATTGGTTTTTTTGGCGAATTGCTGAACATTCTGATCGCCCTGGAACTGCTGCAAAATCTCACGGCCTACCTGCAGCGCCATGCCGTGCAGATCCAACTGGTGCTACTGACAGCGATCACGGCTGTGGCCAGAAAGCTCATCGTGTTGCCGGGCACGGATGCCTCCAAGCCCATGCTGGTGGTGGCCCTCGGGGTGTGTGTGGTGTGCCTGGCCGGGGCCTATTGGCTGATCCGCAACATCAACCTGGCGGATCCGGCCACCAGAACAACGCCAGCCAGATCGTTCCAGGAGGAGGGTCTGTGGCCTCCAGCCGATGGCGACGAAAGGGGGTGATCAGGAGCCAGTGGCCCGTTTGTAGGTGAACGGGTTGGTCCTCATCGGCGAACTGCAGGGTGGCATGGCCCTGCAGTAAGCAGACCCACTCATGCTCGGGCTGTTCATACCAAAAGCCAGGCGGACTGCTGGCCTGGCAGGAATGGATGCGCTCCAGTCGCCACCGCTCGGTTTGCACCAATACGTCCACCCGCTCCTCGCCCGTTGGCGGGGAGACATCAGCGAGGAGGGAGGACGGGCCGCCCGGTGGGGGCGCCGCCTCACCCCAGCGCCGGCCGATCTCAAAGCCATGGCGTTTGGCCAGGGCCACCACATCGTTGTGATGGTCGCACTGGCGCAGGGCCTCCCGCACGGTGGGATCCCGTTCGCTGAGGGCGACGAAGGCGTTGAGCTGGCGGATTTTGTCGAGGAACTGCTCCAGGTCGGCGGTGGCCATGGCGGGGGGTCAGCCCAGGGTGGTGCTCATGCGCCAGCGCACGAAGGGCTCGCCAGCGAAGAGGATGGCTTCCTCCCCATCGACGGTCCACCCCAACCGCTCCAGCAGGGGGCGGGAGAGGCGACTGGCCTCCGTGCGCAGGCGAGCCTGGCCCGCGGATCGGGCCTGGTGCTCCAGGGCGCGCACCAGGCGGCTGCCGTGGCCCTGGCGGCTGGATCGGCCGCGGCAGTAAAGCAGGGCCAGGCGATCGGGGGGGTCTAGTAGGGCAAAGGCTTCCACCGTTGCGGGCTGCTCGGGAGCCGTGGCCACCAGGCCATGGCCTCGGGCCAAGGCCTCCTGAACACTGGGGTTGTTGACAGGGTGCTGGGCCCAGGCGTCGATCTGCTCAGGGCGGTAATAAGGGGTGGCCAGCGCCCGCACGGCATCGGCGTAGACCTCCACCACCTGGGCCCAATCCGCGGGTTGGAGAACGCGCACGGCCATGGCGGGCTGGTACGGCTTGCCATGGTAGGCCCGGGCCCGCGGTTGCCTTGCTTGAATGCAGACCCTTGGTGAGTCGAGGTCCCCTTGCCGCGCCCCTGGCTGGTTGTGCTCCTGGCCCTGGCGCTGGGCTGGTGGATTCTCTGGCCCCGGCCGGCCCTGGGGGCGGAGGCCTTGGCCTCCACCAGCGAGCCGATGGCAGGAGCCCCCCTGTTCGCCCGCCACTGCGTGGGCTGCCATTTGAATGGCGGAAATGTGATTCGTCGGGGGAAAACCCTGCGGCTGGCGGCCCTGCGACGGGCAGGCCTGGAGGGGCCCGAAGACCTGGCGCGGGTGGCGGCCTTCGGCCAGGGTCAGATGGGGGGCTACGGGGAGGTGTTGGGGCCGGGTGGTGCCGAGGCTGTTGGGGCGTGGGTGTGGCGGCAGGCCCTGGCGGATTGGCCAAAAGATGAGCAAATTATAACGGCAGCGGATCGCTAACTTTTGTTGATCATCCCTGGGCTGTGACTGGTTTTTCAGGCTGTGCCACCACTTTTGCTGTCTATCTACGTGTTCCTTGAGGACAAAGACTTCATTAGAAGGAATGTGGTGTGAGAACCAACTTCAATGATCAGCATTCGCAACGCGCTTCTCCGTGGCGTTGGGGCCGCAATGGCAGGTGGTGCCCTGCTCGCCGCTCCGTCCTTCGCCGCCCCGGAATCCGGCGCCCAGCAGCTTCAGACCAGCGACCAAGCTCCCCTGGAAATCAGTCAGTCGTCCGAGAAAGACGCCCAGATCGCCCAGACCTACATTCCCCTCATCGGTGAAGTGGGTCAGGCTTCTGGCCAGGGCACCGGCTGGTACGTCACCGTCGGCGCTGGTGGTGCCTGGGCCAGCAACTGGGATTTCCAGGACAACCTCGACAACTACAACTTCAGCGGTAACTCCAACCTGACCGGTGGCTTTGCCATCGATGGCGGCGTGGGCTACGATTTTGGTGCTATTCGCACGGAACTCACCTACGGCTTCTCCCGGGCCAGCCTGCACAAGGTTCACGTCGATAACTACGAAACCCTCAACGGTTCTGGAAATGTTGATAAGAACGATGTGATGGCTAGCGCCTACCTGGACCTCCCCTTCGGTGACTGGGTGCCTTACATCGGCGGTGGTATCGGCTATTCCAATCTCAGCACCCCTAGCTACACCATCGACGGTGAGCGCTTCAGCAGCGGCAATAAAGGTCTGTTCGGCTGGCAGGCCAAGGCTGGTGTGGCCTACGTGCTGAACTGGAACACAGACGTTTACGTGGAAGGCACCTACTCCGGCGCCAGCGGCTTCGATTCCGGCGATCTCTCCTACAGCTCCTTCAACAACTGGGGCGCCAAGCTTGGCTTCCGCTACCGCTTTGGAGCTCCCCCGGTGGTGGTTGTCGAGCAGCCCGCTCCTGCTCCCGAGCCCGCTCCCGCCCCCATGCCCATGCCCGAGCCCGCACCTGCTCCCGAGCCCGCCCCCATCCGCGGCCTCTGGTGATCAGGCTTCGGCCCTTGTGTTTCATCGGGAGCGGTTCGCCGCTCCCTTTTTTTGTGCGGATGCCGGCGCGTCCCCCTGCCTGGAGTGGGTTGAGCGGTGCCCTCAGAGGGCCTGAATCCAGGGATGAACCTCTACCGCCGTCCAGATCCCTTCCCGCCAATAGACATCATTTTTCACCAGGGTTTCCACCTCGTCCTGGCTGGCGGCCTCGTAGTGGCCAAAGACATGGGTGCACTCCGTTGTGGGGCCGATGGTGAGCAGCACGCCGTCCTCCTTTTGGCGCCTCAGACCGTTGAGGTGTTCCTCCCGAAAGGGGGTGCGTTTCTGGAGGGCGTCGCTGCAGTAGGTGCCCCAAAGGACAAATTTCATCGCGGATGCTGTCGGCAAGCGTCAAGGTAGGGCCTCCCGATCGCTTGCCATGGGCTGTTCCCCCGGGCCCGCCGCACGCCTGGCGGCCGTTCAGGATCCGGTGATCCCCCGGCTGGGGGAGTTGCTGAAGCGTTGGCCCGGCACCCTCTCACTGGCTCAGGGCATGGTGGGTTGGGGACCGCCGCCGGCGGTGGCCCAGGCCGTGTGTGACGCTGTGGATCAAGGTGGCCCGTCGCTCCATCGCTATGGGGCCACCTGGGGCGAGCCGGAGTTGCTGGAGGCCGCGGCCCGGAAGCTGGTGGAGGTGAATGGCCTGGATCTGGAGGGTGCCCTGGTGCTGGCCACCACGGGCAGCAACATGGCCTTCACGGCCCTGGCCGAGGTGATCTGCGACCCGGGCAGTGAGGTAATCCTGCCCCTGCCCGCCTATTTCAACCACGTCATGGCCGTGCAACTGGCGGGCGGGGTGCCCGTGGGGGTGGCGGCGGGTCCCATCCCGGATCCGGCCATCCTGGAGGCGGCCATCACGCCCCGCACCCGGGCCTTGGTCACCATCTCCCCCAACAATCCCAGCGGCGTGGTGATCCCGGCAGAGGTGCTGCGGACGATCAACCAGCTCTGCGCGCGGCATGGCCTCTTGCACATCAGTGACGAGGCGTATGAGGTGTTTGTGCATGGGGCCCATGCCCATTGGAGCCCGGGCAGCCTGGTGGGCGCGGCGGCCCACACCGCCTCCCTCTACTCCTTTTCCAAGGCCCAGGGGATGGCGGGTTGGCGCATGGGCTATGCCGCCGTGCCCCAAGCCCTGGGGCCCGCCTTGGCCAAGGTGCTCGACACGGTGCAGATTTCACCGACGGTGATCAGCCAACGGGCGGCACTGGCAGCCCTCACCGCCCCTCCCTCCTGGACCCTGGAGCGGCTGGCCACCCTGGGGCCGCGACGACTCCAGCTGCTGGAAGCGGTGGCCCGGTGGCGCGGCGAAGGGATGCCTGTGCGGCTGTGGGCCGACCCGGATGGGGCGTTTTATGGGTTGTTGGTGGTGGAGGCGCCTAGGCAAGCCTCAGGCGCTCGGGTGGATAGCGATGGCCTGATGGAGTGGCTGGTGGTGGAGCAGGGCGTGGCGACGGTGAGCGGCCGGGCCTTTGGTTTGGAGATCCCCGGGGCCTGCTTGTTGCGGCTGAGCTACGGCATGCTCGATGGTCCCATCCTGGCGGAGGCGCTGGCGCGGCTGGGGGCGGGATTGCGGCGGTTGTTCCAGGGGTGAGGGGCCATTGCCGCTGCTCAGGCCTGATCCAGCCCCTGGCGCAGGGCCGCGCAGAAGCGGCCGGCGGCGGCGGCCCCGTCGTCTCCGGCGGATTGGGCCTCCGCCACCACCTTCACCAGGGCACTGCCCACGATGGCCCCATCTGCTCCCCAGGTCTTCACCTGGTGAGCCTGCTCAGGGGTGGAGATGCCGAAGCCCACGGCCACCGGGCAGCCGCCCTGGTGCTTGAGGGATTGCACCAGCGGTTCCACCCGGCTTTCCAGGGCAGCCCGCACGCCTGTTACACCGGTGACGCTTACCACGTAGGTGAAGCCCCGGCTGGTGGCGTGGATGCGTGCCATGCGCTCCGGTGGGGTGGTGGGAGCCACGAGCAACACCAGGTCCAGTCCCTGGGAGGCGGCGATGGGGGAGAGCTTTTCCGCTTCCTCCAAGGGCAGATCGGGCACCACCAACCCGGCGGCTCCAGCTTCGGCGGCCTGTTGGCAAAAGGCCTCCATGCCCCGATTGAGCAGGGGATTGCTGTAGGTGAACAGGATCACCGGAATCGTGAGTGTTCCCTTGAGGGAGCTCAGCAGCTGGAGAACGGCGGCCGGGGAGGTGTGGGAGGCCAGCGCGCGGGAGGCCGCGGCCTGAATCACCGGTCCATCCGCCAAGGGGTCGCTGTAGGGGATGCCCAACTCGATCAGGTCGGCGCCGTTGTCTTGCAGGGCCAGCAGGGTGGCGGCGGTGGTGGGCAGATCCGGATCACCGGCCATCAGGAAGGGCATCAGGGCGCAGCGGCCCTGATGACGCAAGGCCTTGAACCGGGCCGCGATGGCACTCTGATGGCCCGCGGGGGCGGAAGGGCTGGGGGCAATGCTCATGGTTGATGAGCCTATGGGGTCGATGGGGGTGCGGGCTCGCTGGCCAGGGTGCCATTGGGGGTGAGCTGGCCGACCTCGCGCAACAATTTGTCTTGCTCCTCCGGGCTAAGGGCATCAAAGCGGGCCAGCAGCTCCGCGTCGGTGCGGGCGTCGTAGCTGGCGCGGTAGCGGCGCCGCTGTTCCATGTAGGTCATCTTTCCGTTCACCACCCGAAACAGATAGCTGCCCGTCCAGCCGATCACCACGAGGGTGAGCAGGGCGGAGGCGGCCAGGCCGGGGGTGAACCCCTCCATGCCGCTGGCCTGAAACCCCCACCAGCCGATGCCGCCTAGGGCCAACACCCCCAGGCCAATAAGCAGGGCCTGGCCCCGAGTCACCCGCGCACCTCGCCCTGGCCGGCCATGCGCAGGTTGATGAAGGGGGCAAAGACGATCATGCCCGGGAAGAACAGGAACACCAGGCCGTAGACGGCCGTGCGCTCGATCTTGCCCATGATGGTCCACCGCTTCTGCATCCACCAGATCAGGGCCAGGGGGGCCACCACCAGATAGAACCCGCCCAGGGCCGCGTAGGCCGAGAGCACGAGGAGCGTGTCGCTGGAGATCTGAATCAAGAACCCTGGCAGGGCCACGGCGCAAAAGCGAGGGGCGACCAAAATCTAGGATGGACCCACGGGGGCATGGCGGAATCGGTAGACGCAGCGGACTTAAAATCCGCAGGTCGCAAGACTGTGGGGGTTCAAGTCCCCCTGCCCCCATCGCTGAAAACCCCTGCGGTAACTGGCCTCAGGCAAGGCGCTGATGGCTTGGGTGCTCCTTGGGCTAGGCACAGTTTAGGCACGAAAAAGCCCAAAAGAGGCCAAACTAGGCACGGTTTTAGGCACGGTCGCCATGCCCTCCCGTGGATCCGTATCTCACCCGTGTGAACCGGGCTCTCAAGGATCTGGGCTGCGCGGTGGCCATTGAGGTCGCCCCATCCGGCAAGCGGCTGCGCCTCAGGAGCACCTTGCCCCTGCCTGATGGCTCGTGGAAGCAGCAGCGCATCAACACTCCAATCTTCTATCCCGCCGGATTGGAGCAGGCCCGCAAGCTTGCCGAGGAGCTCGGCCGCGACATTGAGCTTCACCGCATGGGCCTGGACCCATTCCCTTTCGATCGGTGGTTTGATGAGCCCAAGAAGTGTGTTGGGGGCAGAAGTGGAGCGGCTGCTGGACATGGCATCAGCGGTCTGGAGGCAATTCGCCGCACTGAACAATGGTGGAGCCAGCAGCGCCGTCGTGGGGTGAGTGCGTCGGTCTCATGGGCCACCGACTACGCATCTCCCTTGAAGCCACTTCTGTCTTTGGAGCAGATCGACCTGAAAGTCCTGAAGGCTTTGGTCGAAAGCAGGGAGGTG
>JBKDSY010000071.1:0-6605 GCA_046340755.1 Cyanobacteriota bacterium | reverse complement strand
TTGGCCCAGTACCCCACCAAGGAGGGGATGGGTTGGCCCACCTATTTGGTGGTCCGCGATGTGCACGCCGACTTCGTCGTGCATGGAGAACTCAAGGGGGGGATGCCGAAGGGTGATTTTCGCCAGCGGCTTCAGGAGCTGCTGGACGCGGTGGAGGCGTAGCAACGGCATTGGCGTTGTCACCCCTGCCATAGCCCCTGGGATTGCTGGAGTGCCAACGCCAGCCATCCCGGCAGATGTCCGCCAGGGTGCGGCGGGTGCTCCAACCCAGCTGGGTTTTCGCCAGGGAGGGATCCGCCACGCTGCAGGCCGCGTCTCCCCCCCTTCGGGGCAGCACTTCGTGGGGAATGGGCTGGCCACTTACGGCCCCGTAGGCCCGCACCATTTCCAGAACGGAGATCCCCTGGCCACTGCCCAGGTTCAAGGTGAGGAAAATGTCCTGGTGGGTCGTGAGCAGGTGGTTCAAGGCACTGCCGTGGCCTTCGGCCAGATCCATGACGTGGATGAAATCCCTCACCCCGCTGCCGTCGGAGGTGGGCCAGTCGTTGCCGAAGATCGGCAGGGAGGGCAACTGTCCCAGGGCCACCTGGCCGATCAGGGGAAAGAGGTTGTTGGGAACCCCCCGGGGGTCCTCACCGATGAGACCGCTGGGATGGGCTCCCACCGGGTTGAAGTAGCGGAGGCGTGCAATGCGCCAGCCCGGTTCGCTGGCCGACAGATCCGCCAGCATCTGCTCCACCGCTGCCTTGGTGTGGCCATAGGGATGGAGGGGTTGCACCGGCGCGGTTTCGGCGATCGGCAGGGTGGCGGGGTAGCCGTAGAGGGTGGCGCTGCTGCTGAAGATCAACGTGCGGCAACGGTGGCGTTGCATCGTTTCCACGAGGCAGCGGCTGCCATTGACGTTCACGTCCCAATAGAGCAGGGGCTCTCGGATGGATTCCGCCAGGGCCTTCAGACCCGCGAAATGGAGGACGGCGTCCACGGGGCCCTGGGCCATGGCGCGCTCCACATCCTCGGCTCTCCTCACATCCCCCTGAAGCACCGTCAACCCTGATGCCGTGCCCCCCTTGGCTTGCCAGGTCCCGGGGGCGGTGGTGTTCAATGGGGGGAGGTTGGCCAGCTGTGCCACTCGGCGGAGTGCCTCCACATCACTGTTGACAAAGCTGTCAAGCACCACAACGTTGTGGCCTGCCGTCAACAGGCAGAGAGTGGTGTGGCTGCCAATGAATCCCCCGCCGCCAGTGATCAGTAAATTGGCCAACTGTCTGGTGCGCCCCTGGTTCTTTGGAGGCAACTTTACGCGCACCGCAGACAGCGGCTGAGGGTAGGTCCCCCAGTTTCGTGGCGCCTCTTGGACAAGGTCTGGTGAGGCAGGGGGAGCCGCTTTCTCAGCCGACCAATTCTTCCCTGCAAGAAGACGCTGTATTGTATTCAGGTTTCAGCCAGGTTAGATGCCTTCCCACCCGCCAGTTCGCTCCATCTGCTGCATCGGAGCTGGCTATGTCGGCGGGCCAACGATGGCGGTCATTGCAGATCGTTGTCCTCATATCAAGGTCACGGTTGTTGACTTGAATTCTGAGCGAATTTCCGCTTGGAATGATGACGATCTCGGCCGTTTGCCTGTGTATGAGCCTGGCCTTGATGCGGTGGTCGGCCGTGCCCGCTCCCGCAATCTTCACTTCACCACCGAGGTGGATCAGGCCATCGCCGAAGCCGACATGGTGTTCTTGTCGGTCAACACACCCACCAAAACGCGGGGCGTGGGGGCCGGCCAGGCCAGTGACCTGCGCTGGATCGAAGCCTCTGCCAGGCAGGTGGCCGCCGCCGCCAATGGCCACACCATCGTGGTGGAGAAAAGCACCCTCCCGGTGCGCACGGCGGAAGCGGTGAAGGCGATCCTCGCCGCCGCCCAGGGGAACACGGGGGGGCGCAAGACCTTCTCCGTGCTCTCGAATCCTGAGTTTCTGGCGGAAGGGACCGCCATCGCCGATCTGGAGTCGCCCGACCGGGTGTTGATTGGTGGGGAAGACGCGGAGGCCATCGAAGCCCTCGCCTCGGTATACGGCCAATGGGTGCCGGCCGAGCGGATCCTGCGCACCAATCTTTGGAGCAGTGAGCTTTCGAAACTCACGGCCAATGCCTTTCTGGCCCAGCGCATTTCCTCGATCAATGCCATCGCTTCCCTGTGCGAGGCCACGGGGGCGGATGTGCGGGAGGTGGCCCGGGCCATTGGCACGGACTCCCGCATCGGCGCCAAATTTCTTCAGGCCGGCCCTGGTTATGGCGGCAGCTGTTTCCAGAAAGACATCCTCAACCTTGTTTATCTCTGCCGGCACTATGGCCTGCACGAGGTGGCCAACTATTGGGAGAGCGTGGTGACGCTCAACACCTGGCAGCAGCAGCGCATCGCCCGCCTGGTGGTGAACAGCCTCTTTGGCACCGTCAGTGGCAAGCGCATCGCCGTGCTTGGGTTTGCCTTCAAGGCCGACACCAACGACACCCGGGAGGCCCCCGCGATCCGCATCTGCCGCGACCTGATCGAAGAGGGGGCCCAGCTGGCCATCGTGGATCCCAAGGTGGCCCCCGCCCAGATTGCCGCGGATCTGGCACGAGCTCCCGTGGATCCGGCCCTGGCCCGCGCCACCGTGCCGCTTGGCGCCGACGGCACCTGGACCCATGAGCCAACCCCCCTGGAGGCCGCCCGGGGTGCGGATGCGGTCTTGATTCTCACCGAATGGAAGGACTACCGCCACCTGGATTGGGAGGCCTTGCACGGGGTGATGCGCCGCCCCGCCTGGCTCTTTGACGCCCGCGCCGTGGCGGACCCCGTGGCGGCCCGGGCCGCGGGCCTGAATGTGTGGCGCGTGGGTGAGGGCTGAACCATGACCCATCGCAATCTCATCACTGGTGGGGCGGGCTTCCTGGGCTCCCATCTGATCGACCGCCTGATGAAGGCCGGCGAGGAAGTGATTTGTTTGGACAACTACTACACCGGACGTAAGGACAACATTCGCCATTGGCTGGGCCACGCCAATTTCGAGTTGATCCGCCATGACGTCACCGATCCCATCCGCCTGGAAGTGGATCGCATCTGGCATTTGGCCTGCCCGGCCTCGCCGGTGCATTACCAGTTCAACCCCATCAAGACTGCCAAAACCAGCTTCCTGGGCACGTACAACATGTTGGGTCTGGCCCGTCGCGTGGGAGCCCGTTTGCTGTTGGCCAGCACCAGTGAGGTGTATGGAGATCCGGAGGTGCATCCCCAACCGGAGTCTTACCGGGGTTGTGTGAACACCATCGGCATTCGCTCCTGTTACGACGAGGGGAAACGCATCGCCGAAACCCTGTGTTTCGACTATCAGCGCATGCACGACACGGAAATCAGGGTGATGCGCATCTTCAATACCTATGGTCCGCGCATGTTGCCGGATGATGGCCGCGTGGTGAGCAATTTCATCGTGCAGGCCCTCAAAGGCGAGCCCCTCACCCTCTATGGCGACGGCAGCCAAACCCGATCCTTCTGCTACGTGGATGACCTCATTGAGGGCATGATCCGCTTGATGAATGGCTCTCACACCGGTCCGATGAACATCGGCAATCCTGGGGAGTTCACCATTCGCCAACTCGCCGAATTGGTGCGCGACCGCATCAATCCCGCCTTGGAGCTCACCCTGCGGCCCCTGCCCCAGGACGACCCCCTCCAACGACAGCCGGTGATTGACCTGGCCCGCCGGGAACTGGGTTGGGAGCCCAAGGTGACCTTGGAGCAGGGTCTGGAGCCCACCATCGCCTACTTCAGGGAACGGCTGGCGGCCCAGGGGGCCACCTGAAGGGTCCCCGGGGGCGATTGGGCACAGTGGAGCCATTATTGAGATCTGGCCGATGGTCGAACCGCTCCAGAGCCTGAGGGGCATGGTTGATCTGCTGCCCGAGCAGATCGGTCTTTGGCAACAGCTGGAGGCCGTGGCCCGGGAACAGTTCCAGCGGGCGGGTGTGCGGGAGATTCGCACCCCATTGCTGGAGGTCACGGAGCTCTTCGCCCGTGGCATCGGTGAGGCCACCGATGTGGTGGGCAAGGAGATGTATAGCTTTCTTGATCGGGGTGAGCGCAGCTGCACCCTGCGGCCGGAGGGCACGGCTTCCGTGGTGCGGGCCGTGATTCAGCACGGCCTGTTGGCCCAGGGTCCCCAACGGCTGTGGTATGGCGGTCCGATGTTTCGCTACGAGCGGCCCCAGAAGGGGCGCCAGCGTCAGTTTCACCAGATCGGCCTGGAACTCCTGGGGATCGGCGAGGCCCGGGCCGATGTGGAGGCCATCGCCATCGCCTGGGATCTGCTGGAGGCCCTGGGTCTCGATGACCTCAACCTGGAGCTCAACACCCTAGGCACCGCTGAAGATCGGGCGCGATACCGGGCGGAGCTGGTGCGCTGGCTGGAGGTTCATCTCGAAGAGCTGGATCCCGATTCCCAGGGCCGGGTGCACACCAATCCCCTGCGGGTGCTCGATTCCAAGGACGCGGGCACCCATGCCCTGCTGGCCGGTGCGCCCCAGCTGGGGGATGCCTTGAGCGGCGAGAGCCACGAGCGTTTTTCCCGGGTGCGGCAGGGGCTGGAAACCCTGGGCATCCCCTTCCGACTCAATCCCCGCCTGGTGCGCGGGCTGGATTACTACAGCCACACGGCCTTTGAAATCACCAGCACCCACCTGGGCGCCCAGGCCACGGTGTGTGGCGGGGGGCGATACGACGGGCTGGTGGAGCAACTTGGCGGGCCGGCCACGCCGGCGGTGGGCTGGGCGCTGGGGCTGGAGCGGCTGGTGTTGCTCCTGGCCCAGCGGCAGGTGGCCCCGTCGGCGGCGCCTCCGCCTGATCTTTACGTTGTGAACCGGGGGCCGGCCGCCGAAGCCTGGGCCCTGGCCCTCGCCCGCCGCTGGCGGCTGGCGGGCCTGGCGGTGGAGCTCGACCTGAGCGGCGGCGCCTTTGGCAAGCAGTTCAAGCGGGCCGACCGCAGCGGCGCTCCTTGGGCTGTGGTCATCGGCGACAGCGAAGTCAGAGAGGGCCTGGTGGTGCTCAAGGACCTCCGGGGGGAGGCGGCGGCGGATCGGCGTCTGGCGCCAGAGGCCGTGCCCGAAGCGCTCGGGTTGAACTGATGGCCCGCGCACAGGGGTCTGGCAGACGGACTCCGTCAGGCCCTTGAGGATTCTTCAGGTCACCCAGTTCTCGATCTTCAGGCCCGGGTGGCCGTTAAATCCCGGGGCCAGGGCATGGGGGCGATCAGGTTGTCGATGGCGTCGCTTTCCCCGACTCGCCTGTCTCACGGCCCTGTACAAGCGAGCTGCGGCCCGTACGGCGCTGGCCATGGTCAAGCGGCAGATTCGGCAGGGGCGCCTCATGGCCAGTGAAGACTGGGTCGGGGCAGCGTCTGTGCAACAAGTGCCGGGTGACACCAGCTTGTCAAGGTTCCCTCAAACACCGATCGACGGGCGCAAGTTGCGCTAAAATTAATTGTGCTAATTCTATTTTTTAAATGAAGCTCATCAAGGGTCTCTCTGCCCTTCCCCTACTTGGTCTGAGCATCCTCGCCGCGCAACCAGCTCAGGCCTTCTTCAGTGGATGCGGAACTGAATCCGCAGGCGGAACTATCGCAGATCTCCCGGTGTCCTGTCTTGTGGGAGACAAGCTATATAGTAATTTTTCTACTGATATTTCCGGCGCGGCTTTTATCTCCATCGCTTCGGCGGGCCCCACAGGCAAGCAGCACAACCTGGTCGTTTCTGGTGCTCCCGTGGGTGGTTCCTTTTTTAATTACACAATTACCTTTGTCGGGTCCCCTAATTATCTGCTGACCTGGCAAACAGATACCCAGAGCGCTATCGATCCAAACGACTATACTTTCACCACTTCATTCTCAAACAGTCCTGCTGGGCCGTTTACGCTCAACAACACCACCGATGGAACCGGAATTCAGCCTTTTGACTCCAATGAGCCGACGACGACTAACGTTGCTCACTCGATAACCAATTCTGGGACTTTAAATGGTTTTACGGATACTGTTACCCAAGGTCCTCCTGACCCAGTCCCAGCGCCTCTGCCTGTATTGGGAGCTACAGCAGTATTTGCTTCAATGAAACGCCTGCGTCGTTCGAGTCGGCGTATTCAGGAATTAACCAGCTTTCGCGGTTGAGGGTTGAGTTTTGGTTTGATCTCAAACTCTCCAACACTTTATACTTGAATTAGGGTTGGTCTTCTGACCAACTCTTTTTTCTTGCTCTGTCATCCGTGGTCATGGTGCTGAAAAAAGCCCTGATGATTGACATCAGGGCTTTTGGGAATGAACTTGGTTCTAAGGGGTCGAGGCTTTCGTCAAGCTGAACCAACCGCGACGTAAGAGCCGTAGAAGAACAGACCCACAACGAAGATCACTGCCATGCCTCCGGCAGTCGCCACCAGCCAGAGGGGGAGGACTCCTTCGGTCCAGCGACTTTTCCAGGCCACGGCGGGGCGGCCATCAGGGAGGCGATCAGGAATCCGGCCGTCAGGCAGGGAAGATTTCTTGCTGCTCATGGCTTGCGGCGTTGAAAGGGGAAGAAAGAGCGTCTAAGCGTGA
>JBKDSY010000070.1:0-2344 GCA_046340755.1 Cyanobacteriota bacterium | reverse complement strand
TCACGCTTAGACGCTCTTTCTTCCCCTTTCAACGCCGCAAGCCATGAGCAGCAAGAAATCTTCCCTGCCTGACGGCCGGATTCCTGATCGCCTCCCTGATGGCCGCCCCGCCGTGGCCTGGAAAAGTCGCTGGACCGAAGGGGTTCTCCCCCTTTGGCTGGTGGCCACTGCCGGAGGCATGGCAGTGATATTCGTTGTGGGCCTATTCTTCTATGGCTCTTATGTGGCAGTTGGTTCGGCTTGATGAGGATGGTGTTTATCCCCTCTCGGTGAGAAAGTTAACAGCTTAAAGCTTTTAAATCATTGTAAAAGCTCTGATGCATCGCATCAGAGCTTTTTTCACAACCATTAGCATGAAAACAAACCAAGGAAAAGGAGTTAGTTACAAAACCAACTCCTTAGAAATCATCAAACTGAAGGATGAAGTTGATTGAGGAAATCAAGCACTGACATTGGTTAGGTGTTGAATCCGCTGACTGGATCGACGCAAGCGCTTAACAGAACCAAACACTGCTGCAGCACCCAACAAGGGAAGAGGTGCAGGCACCGGGTCTGGCGGACCCTGCGTGATGGTATCCGAGAAACCAGTTAGTGTGGAAGAACCAGTGATTGTATGGGTTACATTTGTCGATGTCGGTTCGCCAGAGAATAGCTGGATACCGGTATTGGCATTTGAGTAATTAACCGCAATCTCGCCAGCGCCACTGTTGGTATATTGGGTTGTAAGGACGAAATCATTAGGAGCAATGGAACCTGAAGCTGACGTTTGCCAGCTCAGAAGATAATTCGGATATGTTTCAAGGACGGCTACTTTGTAATTGAAGTAACCAGCGAGACCTGGGGCATGGGTGATGGATAAATTGTGCTGCTTACCAGTTGTTCCATTCTCGCCAATGGAGATCAAGGCCGAACTCGGAAGGTCTGTGCTGAAGTCACTGTAAAGCTTGTCGCCAATAATGCATGATGTTGGGAGGGATCCCACTAGTCCCCCTGCTGAGCCGGAGCCGCAACCGCTGAAGAAAGCGTAAGATGGTCGATCCCCAATGGCTGCAAGCCCTAGCAAGGGGAGCACAGCTAACGCCTGGAAGGGTCTCATAAATAAAAAAATGACCCTTAATATATTAGGGCCTCCAGCGTCCACGGGTCAACGGTTGAGGGAACCTTGACAAACTGATGCCGTCCAGGATTTGTTCTCGGGAGGCGGCAAGGCTCCGGTTCCTAATCGGTCTGAAGCCCATGCCGGACCTTGCGTTGGCCATGGCGCTCAAAGAGGCAGCACGGCTTACAGGCCCAATACCCAGACTCTGAAGGCAGAGTGACGATCTTGGCCATCCCCTTCACTGAGTTGGCGTTTGAGATGGCGACTCTTGGTGCTGAGACTGTGACAAAAGCACTTGACTGGCCCCAATGTTCCCAAAGGTGCCAATGGCACGGTTCAACAGCCCAGCTGCTCGCGTCCATAAACCCATGAAACATCCGCATCCAGGGAGGCCCCGCACGCCCTCGACCGACTGAACACCACCCATGCCATGCCCCGGCCCAGGGGAATCTCCCCATGGACCCTGATGGATCCATCGACGGATGCCCTTGCCGCAGGCCATCAGATCCGCCCGAGCACTCCCGGCAGAGCCTCCGGCGCCAGCCGCCGATCCTCCCCCACCTCCCCCCGCAGGTTCTTAAGCACCACAAGGCCCTCGGTGGATTCGCTCTCGCCTATGACCACAGCCCAAGGAGCACCACTGCGATCCGCCCGCTTGAACTGCTTGCCAAAAGCGGCGCCGCTCAAATCCAGCTCCACCGCCAACCCCGCCAGCCGCCAGCGACGGGTGAGGGCCAGCGCCCAGGTCTCGGCCATCTCGCCCCGGTTCACCACATAGAGATCGGGTGGAGGGGGCTGGGTAGGGGCCACCTGCCGCTGGGCCAGGAGCAACACCAGCCGCTCCAGCCCCAGCGCCCAGCCCACCGCCGGCGTGGCCGGCCCGCCAAGTTGCTCCACCAGCCCGTCGTATCGCCCCCCGCCACACACCGTGGCCTGGGCACCCAGGTGGGTGCTGGTGATTTCAAAGGCCGTGTGGCTGTAGTAATCCAGCCCGCGCACCAGGCGGGGATTGAGTCGGAAGGGGATGCCCAGGGTCTCCAGCCCCTGCCGCACCCGGGAAAAACGCTCGTGGCTCTCGCCGCTCAAGGCATCCCCCAGCTGGGGCGCACCCGCCAGCAGGGCCTGGGTGCCCGCGTCCTTGGAATCGAGCACCCGCAGGGGATTGGTGTGCACCCGGCTCTGGGAATCGGGATCCAGCTCTTCGAGATGAACCTCCAGCCAGCGCACCAGCTCCGCCCGGTATCG
>JBKDSY010000069.1:0-2459 GCA_046340755.1 Cyanobacteriota bacterium | reverse complement strand
GATGGCACCGGCGTGAAGGTAGTGCCCCATAAGGGAGAGAAGCCTGGTGATCCGAGCCGCCATTGCACCTTTGAGATCGTGGCTAGCGCGAAAGAGCACAGCGAGGCCACGGTGAAGGGCGGCGACGCCACCTGCCCCTATCCCGACTGCGGGCGCATCATCGACGGCGACCAGGTGAAGGCTCAGGCCCAGGCCGGCGGGATGGGCGAGCAGCTGTTCGCCGTGGTGTTCAAGCGCCGCCTGCCCACCGCCTACACCAAAACCGGCAAGCCCAAGGCCGACAAGTGGGAACGGGGCTACCGTGCCCCTCGCCCGGAAGACGACAACAGCGAGGCCATCGCCGCGGCGCTGGCGGAGAAGCTGCCGGAATGGGAGGCGCTGGATTTGGTGCCGAATGAGGAGGTGCCGTTCGGCTTCGAGACAAACATCCGCTGGCCACTCCACCTCTACGGGATCAAGCGATGGACCCAGTTCTTTTCCCCCCGCCAGCTCCTTTGCCATGGCACCAGCGCGGAGATCTTTCGTGAACTTGTGCAGGAAGAGTCAGCCCAGTGTGAAGGGATGGCTGATCAGACCCGGGCTGCCATCACCTATGTCTCGCTTGCGCTGGACAAGCTACGCGACTACAACTCGCGCATGACGCGGTGGCACAGCATCAGAGAAGTAATGGTCAATACATTTGATCGACATGATTTTGCCTTCAAGTGGTCTTACGCAGAGATGGCCCCGTTGATTATTGGCCTGGGCTACGACTGGGCTTTTGGCCAAGTCGCCAAGTGCATCAAAGAGCTCCTCGATCTCATCAACCCCCAAAGCGAAGAACCCGACGCCTCAGGCACCCTCCCCCTCCCACTCTCTGAACTTTCCACCCACCGAACCACCAACCCACACAGCGATTCCGTCGTCATCTCCTGCGGCTCTGGCGCCTCCCTCGCTCATCTCGACGACGCATCCGTTGACGCCGTGGTGATGGATCCGCCCTACTACGACAACGTGATGTATGCGGAACTGAGCGACTTCTTCTACGTGTGGCTGAAGCGCACCGCCGGCTTGCTCTACCCTGAGCTGTTCATAGCGCCCCTCACCGACAAAGACAATGAAGCCGTCGCCAATCCGGCCCGCCATGAGGGCAAAAAGGGCGCCAAGGCTCTGGCCGGGCTTGACTATCAGCGAAAAATGGCCGAGATCTTTGCTGAATGCCGCCGCGTGCTCAAAGACGATGGCGTGATGACCCTGATGTTCACCCACAAGGCCACCGGCGCCTGGGATGCCCTCACCAAAGGCCTGATCGACGCCGGCTTCACCATCACCGCCTCCTGGCCGATCAATTCCGAAGCGGAAGGGTCGCTGCACATCAAGGAAAAGTCGGCCGCCAACAGCACGATCTTCCTCGTCTGCCGCCCCCGCCCCCCCCAGAAACCAGAAGACGGCATCCAGTACTGGGAAGACCTCGAACCCCGCGTCAAGGCGGCCGTGCGTCAGCGCATCGCGCAGTTTCAAGCCAGCGGCATTCGCGGCGTGGACCTCTACCTCTCCTGCTTTGGCCCCGCCCTTGAAGAATTCTCCCTCCACTGGCCGATCAAGCGCGGTCAGCCCAAACCGATCGAGCAACAGTCCAAAAAAGGCAAGCGCTCCCAGCCGGTGCAAGAGCTAACCGCGCAGGAGAAAGCCGACCTCCCCTACCAAGTCACCCCGGAAGACGCCCTCGACGCCGCCCGCCGCGAGGTGAAGGCCTGGCGCAGGGAAAAGCTCACCACCGGCTCCCGCCGCGCCCCGCGCGATCCGCTCACGGACTGGTTTGTGCTCGCCTGGGATGCCTTCGAAGCACCCCAGTTCCCTTTCGATGAAGCCCTGCGCCTCGCCCGCGTCGTGGGCCTCGACCTCGACAAAGAGGTGGTGGGTGTGTTGGCGGAGAAGAAGGCCAGCGACCTGATCCTCTGGGACAGCTCCACCCGCGCCACCAAGGGCAAGCTTGGCGCCCCCGATGGCAGCAAATCCTGGATCGATGCCATCCATCACTTGGCCCACCGCGCCCGCTCCATCAACCTCGGCGCCGCCAAGCAGCTCCTCGATGACAACGGCCTCGGTAACAGTCCCGAATTCCTGATGGCTCTGCAGGCCGTCCTGGAGGTGCTGCCGATCTCCACCCGCTACAGCGGCTACGACCCCGTGAAGAACGCCATCCCCTCCGCGTCCGACTTCGAAGCCCTGGAAGACCTCCGCCGCCTCGACCTCAAAGACAAGGTGCCGGAACCTAAGCAGCTTCAGTTCGATCTACCAGAGCAAGCCGATGCATCTTCAGAGATGGAGGTGCAGCCATGACCACAACGCCCCGCGCCACCGCAACAGCCGCCGTCAATGAAGCCCTGCTGCGGCAGATGGCTGCGGAGATCCGCGAGGAGATCCCCAATGCCGAGGTGCGGCTGTTCGGCTCCCATGCCCGCGGCGACGCCAGGCCC
>JBKDSY010000068.1:0-2765 GCA_046340755.1 Cyanobacteriota bacterium | reverse complement strand
AGGATTTCTTCTCCCAGGCTCAGTTGAGACTGCAGGCCGCTGGCTGCCGCTACCGCATCAAGCGGGTTCCCCGGAGCCCTTACGTGCAGGTCTATGAGGTCTGTCCGCCCCGTCGTCAGCAGTCGGCGCGAGGCTACCGGGCGGAGGACGAGGCGGCGTGTTGGAGCCTGGTGGAGGTGCTGCTGAGGGCGGATGAGCACTCGCGGAACGGCAGGCCAGGGTTGGACTGGGAGGTGCTTGCCAGTGCCCATCCCCTGGGGTTGGAGCATTCGCCCACTGTGCGTTGGGGCGACTTGCGGGCCCAGGTGTGCGCCTGGATTGCGCCGGGAGGCCCCAAGGCCCGTGACCGCAACCCGTTTGTCTGCTTCCGCGATGGTGGCTACTTCGGCAAGGCCTTCGCCGATGGGGATCTGGCGACCACCCGCCACCTGGAGGAGTTCTGTCTTTACACCCCGGAGTCCTTGTTGGCCAACAGGGCTGATCCCAGGCTGCAACTGATTCGCAGGGAGTACAACAGCCGGGGCTTTTATGGGGTGGTGCAAATGGTGAACTACCTCGCCCAACAGGAGATCCCGATCGCCACGGCGGAGTTGCGGCAGAAGCTGGAGCGCCTGAAAAAAGCCGCCGGGAAATTGCGCTCACCCGCGCCGCGCCACATACCCCGCACTGAGGACCTGCAGGTTTGGTTGGATCGGCTTGTGGAGATGGATCCGTTGCGGGGTTGGGTGATGGCGATGATTGCCACCTATGGCCTGCGGGGCCACGAGGTGTGGCACATCGACCGGCTACCGGGCGAGGTTGAGGCGGATGGGGGTGTGATCGAGGTGGGGAGCTTTCAAAGCCAGGGGGATGGCAGCGAGACCAAAACGGGCCATCGGTTTGCCCTGCCTTTGCCGGCTGAGTGGTTGGAGCGGTATCAGTTGAATGATCTGTCGAACGCCCGCACGATGCTCGCGGAGCTACGCCGCCGCCATCCGATCAAGACGGCGGAACGGGCAGATGGCACGGTTCAGTTTTTCAACAACGGCGATCTGGCGATTGTTCTTGCCCACTGGCTGAGGAACAAAGGACGTGAGGATCGAGAAATCCCCGTGAAGCTGTTTGGCTACCACCAGCCACGCCCGTTACCTGGCAAACCAAAGCCAAAGCCCAAGCGTGACCGTTGCAAGCTCTATGACCTGCGGCATGCCTGGGCCCTTCGGGCGAAGTCCACCACCACCTGGTCCACCGGGGTGAAGGCCGCCTCCATGGGCCACAGCGAGGCCGTGCAGGCCAGCCGCTACCTGGCAGAGGACCAAGCGGAGCACAGGCTGGCGCACCTGCTCCAGCGCCGGGCCCTTGACGAGGGTCGCCGACCCGAGGAGGTCACCTTGGCGCCCGTGGTCCGAGAGGTGACGCGATTGCCGGAGGGTGTCACGCCGGAACTGATCGAATTGGCGCGGAAACTGCGTGTTGCAGGGCTGGGTTAGGGAGGAAGGCGCCGCAGGGCCAGTTCACAGCTGCTGCGGTGCCAGAGGAGATCCGAGCGAGGGCATCCGGGCGTTTTGCGGGTCCAGTGGTGCCCTTCCCGCAGGATGCGCAACCGCCTTAGACGCCAGAGTGTTTGGCGGCTAAGGCAGAGGTGGCTGCCGATGGCGTTGGTGTCCAGCCAGGGGGTCGGGATGCCGTTCGACACGAGGAATCCACAGGTGGGAAAGGCTACCCAAAGTTGCTCACGGTTCTGGTTTGCTAACACCGCCCACCGACCCCCCAAGGGCCAACCCCGCGAGGATGGTGAGGCCCTGCTGAACGGAGTCGTCTACACGGTGGCGCGGACGGCTGCAGAAGACGTCGGTGGGGTCGAGGGGCACCGACCGAGGGGACGGCTGCGGGGGAGTCGGCTGGGGGGCTGACGATGCAGGCCGGGAGGAGGCTGAGGAGGGGCCTGCGGCAGGGGCTGGAGCGAGCGATTCGGGTTGGGCCGGTGCCAAGGAGAAAGGCTGGCCCTCAACCCCTCCCGCGACCGATCCCTGGGGTCCAGCCCCAAGCCCCTCCATACCGGCCAGCCCCTCTGGAGGCCTTTGCTCCACTCCCGTCGCCGGCACCACCTGCTCCAGGCCATGGCGGCGCACGTAGAGCCAGGAGAGGACGCTGCAGTGGATGAGATCAAGCACCAGGGTGCCGCCCTGGAAGGCGAGGAGGCCAGCCGAAAGCCAAACCACCAGGCGTCGGGTGTCCATGGGGCAAGCAGCGCGGCGTACCCCTGAGGGTTCCGGGCTTGGGTGGACGTGGTCTGGAGGATGACCGGACCGAGCGGTGGTTGGAACGGGGGAGGTTGGGGTGCTTGGCCGTGCGATGCCGCACCTGTGGTGAGGCTGATGGATGGGAGGGATGGCTGAACCTGCCTCAGAGCCAACCCCCACCCACGCAAAGGTCGCACCAACGGTTAGGTGAGCCGCTCCCAGGTGATCCGGCGCCGGCCCCGATCAGAGCGCATATCCAACCGGAAGGACCCACCAGCGCAGCGACGGATGGAGCCCGAGGCATGGCTGGCTGCCCAGGCACTCCAGCCGGAAGGGTTGGTGCCTGTGGCGCGGGCGATGGCGGAGCTGGTTAGGCGGGCACCGATGGCGGGAAGGTCTGGGGCGGGCTCAGCCGCTGGTGGGGTTGAGGTTGGAGTTGGAGCCGAGCCCGGAGCAGGGGTTGGGGCCGAGGGTGAGCTTGAGGATGGGGCTGATGGTGGAGACGTGGCAGATGCCGGGGCCAAGGTTGGGACCGGGGTGCCG
>JBKDSY010000067.1:0-12120 GCA_046340755.1 Cyanobacteriota bacterium | reverse complement strand
GGCCAACCGAACCGTTCGTGACCTGGTGGAGGAGGCCCTCCGTCATTGGGCTGGCCAATGGGAAGACCACAGTGATCCCAACAGCCCCCATGAAGCCAGCCTTCTGCACCTGGTGATTGACAAGGCTCACCATGAACTCGGTTGGTCGCCCCGCTGGCCCTTCACCACCACGGTGGAGCGCACGGTCAACTGGTACAAACAGGTGCACGAAGGAAAAGCTTCCGCGCTTGAACTATGCTTGAGGGATCTTGACGTTTTTCAGCGGGAGCCAACCCCATCTGATGTTCTCTAAACACTCTGAAAGATGAAAGACGTCAACTCATTACGCCAGGAGATTCTGGCCCTGACGCGCGAATACTCCAAACGCGTGCACGCCAATTTCCGGCCTGCCGCTGATCCTGATCGGAGCCCATGGCAGGAGGGTACACCCATTCCCTATGCCGGAAGGGTGTTCACGGAAGATGAGGTGGAAGCGGCGGTCTCCTCCACCCTGGATTTCTGGCTGACCCTTGGCTCCGAAGGTGCGGCCATGGAACAGGAGCTGGCGGCCTTCCTGGGGGTTCGCCACAGCCTTCTGGTCAATTCCGGCTCCAGCGCCAACCTGGTGGCCATTTCAGCTCTGACCTCTCCGAAGCTCCCAGAGGCTCGGCGCATCAAGCCTGGCGATGAAGTGATCACCGTGGCCGCGGGGTTCCCCACCACCGTGGCCCCCATCGTGCAGGTCGGGGCGGTGCCGGTCTTCATCGACGCCGATCCTGTCACCGGCAATGCCCGCTGTGACCAACTGGAGGCGGCCTACAGCCCGGGGAAAACCAAGGCCGTGATGATGGCTCACGCCCTGGGCAATCCCTTTGACCTGGCCACCACCCTGGCCTTTTGTCGGGCGCATGACCTCTGGTTGGTGGAGGACAACTGCGATGCCCTCGGCTGCAGTTACTCCATGCCTCGACCCCTCGCCGAAAGCCTCGGGTTCACGGAGAACAGCCCTGGTCTCGACGAGGGCCCCGACCGTGTGATCCGTTGGACAGGGACCTGGGGAGATCTGAGCACCCAGAGTTTCTATCCGCCCCATCACCTCACCATGGGAGAAGGAGGGGCTGTCAATATTGTGCGCGATGCGAAGCTCAAGGTCATCGCTGAAAGCTTCCGGGATTGGGGACGCGACTGCTGGTGCCCCAGCGGTGTTGACAACACGTGCAACAAACGATTCGGTTGGCAACTGGGAGAACTTCCTGCTGGTTACGACCACAAGTACACCTACAGCCATCTGGGCTTCAACCTCAAGCCCCTCGATCCCCAAGCCGCCATCGGCAGGGTCCAGCTTCGGCGCTTGCCTGAGTTCATTGAGGCTCGCAAGCGGAACTGGGAGCGTCTCCGTCAGGGTTTGGCGGCTCTCGACGACATGCTCGAATTTGCTTTGCCCACCCACGCAACCTCTTGGGACCCTGGCACGGGATACCAATGGGATCCAAGCGGATGCCGCTCTGACTGCTCATGGTTTGGCTTCAAGTTGGCCGTGCGTTCCAGTTGCTCCTTTACCCGAACCGATCTAGCCCGTGAATTAGACCGTCACAACATCGGCAATCGGATGCTCTTTGGCGGAAACCTGCTCCGCCAGCCTGCCTTTGTCCAACTCCTGAAAGATCGGGCCGACTCCCTGAGGATCGCGGGGGAAATGGTGGGTTCAGACGAAATCATGAATAACACCCTTTTTCTTGGAACTTATCCAGGGTTGACCAATGAGCAAATAGACAGGGAAATTAGCGTGATTACCAGTTTCTCCAGGCAATATCATCCAGAACAATGAAACACGTTGCGATTTTGGGATCTGGAAATATTGGCTGCGATTTATTGGTCAAGTGCCAAGAGGCAGATGGTATCGAGGTCGTCTCTTTCGCGGGACGCCACGCCAGTTCCAAGGGCTTGGAGTTTGCAGCACGTCGTGGCGTGCCTATAACCGATCGCAGCATTGAGGGCGTTCTTGATAACAGAATAAAGCCAGATGTATTGATTGACTGCACTAGCGCGGCGCATCACAGTCATAATTACGAGTTGTGTCGCCAGCACAGTATTCGGGTGATTGATATGACACCAGCGAAATTAGGGCTGACTTGCTGCCCCGTCGTTAATCTAGACAGTTGTCTTGATGCAGACAACATAAATATGATTTCCTGCGGTGGTCAAGCATCAATGCCGATCTGTTTCGCCCTGAAAAGAGTCAATCCCCATTTACAGTATATTGAGATCGTTTCCACCATATCTTCGGCGTCCGCAGGGCCTGGCACCCGAAGAAATATTTCTCAATATATCACCTCGACCCAAGAATCCATCAGAGCCATGTTGGACATTGAAACAGTCAAAGTCATAATTAATATTACTCCAGCCATACCACCCATTCACATGAAAACGTCTATTCTTGTTAATTCTGATGACATCGGTAATGAGAACGAATCTAGGCAATCAATCGAAATGATGGCAGCCACTACAAGGTCATACGCTCCCGGTTATGTATCATCTGTAGAACTGAAGCGTCTTGGCCCCAAAATGATGTGTCAAGTGCAGGTCACTGGAAGCGGCCATTACCTGCCAGCTTACGCAGGAAATCTTGATATTATCAATTGCGCGGCCCTTGAGGTTTTACAACGCCTATGAACACGCCTCTTCTTTATGATGTCACTCTTCGCGATGGTTCCCACGCGAATCAGCATGGCTTCACATCTGATTTTTGTTCAACCTATATTGATAACGCATACTCAGCAGGGATTCGTTACCTTGAAATCGGCCACGGCAACGGTCTTGGCGGTAGTAGTTTGCATATTGGCCGATTGAAGGATCCGGATTTATGGCAGGCCGTGTCTGACAAAGCCTGTCTTTACGATGATTTAAGGATTGGAGTCCATGTGATTCCCGGGTTAGCCACCTTTGCAGACCTTGACATTGCTGTGGAAAAAGGTGTCCAGGTTTTCCGAATGGCCTGTCACTGCACTGAGGCAGATACAACTGAGACCTATATTGAATATGCTGCTCAACGCGGCCAAGAAGTCTGGGGTCTCTTGATGATGGCTCATATGATTCGACCTGACCATTTAGCCAGAGAAGCTAAAAAAATGGAAAGTTATGGCGCATCTCGTATCGTCTTTCTTGATTCAGCGGGAGCACTTACGCCGTCTCTAGTCCGTAACATTACAGAAGAGTTGAAAAGTGTTGTCGAAGTTCCCATTGGATTTCATGCCCATAATAATTTACATGCAGCCGTTGCCAATTCTCTTGCAGCTCTCGCAGCTGGTTGTGATTCTATTGATGCATGTGCGAGAGGATATGGGGCTGGGGCTGGGAATCTTTCCCTTGAGGCATTTGTCGCTCTACTGGAGAAAGATGGGCGTCCAACAGGGCTTGATGTTAGGAAACTGACTGACCTAGCGGCATTAATTGAAGTCAATCATCCCTCTACCTTGCCCAAGGTTGACAGCCTTTCCACTGCAACTGGATTCCACGGCGTCTTTTCAGGATTTAAACCAAAGATTGTTGACGCTGCCAATGCATTTTCAGTGAATCCTATGGATATTATCGCGGCGCTCGGAAAAGCCCAAGTCATCGCTGGACAAGAGGATCAAATCATTGCAACTGCTTCGCAATTGGCCAACACAGAACACCAGCCATGAACATGCACCTACATCTTCTGGGGGGAGCTGGACGGATAGGCTCAGCACTTGTGGAATCTCTTGTAACAGATCCCCTTGATGAGCTGAAGAATTTATGGATCTATTGTGATAGCACCAAAACGATTTCCATCAAAAACATCCAGACACAGACCAATGGCCCCGTGGTTCAATCTAGGGGATATTCAGCATTCTCACGCACGCCTATACTTGACACCCAAGACGTAGAGCATAGAGATCGTCACATTGTCATCAATCTTCGCGGAGTCAATAGTAAACTCCAATGGCTTAATCAACCTTTGGAGGCTATTGAGATACAGCTTCAAGCTTGTCGTTGCCTGATTGATTCCGATCTTTGGATGCATCCCGGAGTTGAGATCATTCACTTCAGTTCACAACTATGTGATTTGATCGAAAGTTCCGTCTCTCTTGAGGAAATGTGTGAAGGACAAGAGAGTTATAGACGCCCTTATATGATTAGCAGACTGCATCAGGAATCAATGCTGTCAGCCCATGCTTTTCAACATAGCATTCCAACAAGTTTTCTTAGATTACCAGCCGTCTATGGCTTTTCTGACGACAGAAAAAGCCCTTGGGTTCTAAATTCCTTGTGCCGACAGTTGCGCAAATTTAACGATGTAAAACCACGCAACCCTGAAAGACTAGTTTATCTTACTCATAAGAAACCTCTGATCAGCTATCTTCGCTTCTTAATCGGCGGTTGTAATACAGAAGCAGTCAATTCTACAGTTCGGTATTTACGACCTCCCATGCTGCAGATGTCTGTCGAAACCCTTGCTTGTCTGGTCCGAAAATCACGCCATGGTGGTTCTCCCAGAGATGCAGAAGAAGCTGACATAAAACTGATCCATGACCACGTTTTCCCAGCTGACGACCCATCAGTTCATCTCCAACTTTTACAATCATCAATTGAGGACTTATTACTTCATGGCTGAGATTAAAGTCTCCGAAGCTATTGCAAATCTTCTTGCTCAACACAATATCTCACACGTATTTGGAATTATTGGTTCTGCCAATGCGCATCTCTTTGATGCAATTTATCATCATCCAGACCTTCAGTTGGTCTGTTTGCATCACGAGCAAGCCTGTGTCATGGCGGCTCATGGATACTATATGCAGACCGGACGGATGGCTGCTGTACTTGTCACTGCAGGCGCAGGGACGACAAACGCACTCACTGGGGTTGTAGGCGCTTGGGCAGATAGTGTTCCTGTCCTGATTCTGAGTGGCCAAGAAGCCACCAAACAATTTAAGGGCAACAATCTGGCCCGTATGATTGGCATCCAAGGTGTTTACACCGATTCCATTTTTAGCACTTGTACAAAGAGTGTAGTAACTTGTCAGGATGCTGATCAAGTAATCTCAGAAGTGGTGGCCGCTCTGATTAAATCAACAACAGCACGGTTTGGACCATGCATCGTAGATATCCCAATTGATCTTCAAGGTGGCCGAATTGATATCCATAAACTTGAGCAACTTGTCACTCGTTCGATTCAGCAGCATTCGGAATCGCCATCTTTAGGGTTAGATCAAGATTCTTTGGATACCTTGGTCAATGCTTTGCAAGTCGCCGAGGCACCTCTTCTCTGGTTGGGGAATGGCCTTCGTAATGCGCCTAGGGATACGCTAAGAAAGATGATTAATGATTTGGGGATTCCGTACTTAACATCTTGGACGGCGACTGATCTCATTGATCCTATTGATCATCTCTATGCCGGCCACGCCGGTACCTATGGAAGTCGCGCCGGCAATCTCATTCTCCAATCCTGTGATGTGTTGATTACGCTTGGTACACGACTCGCAATTCCACAAAAAGGGTATGTTGACGACGAACTGGCTCGGCGTGCCAAAGTTTTTGTCGTGGATTGTGACTTGATTGAATTGGATAAGTTAGGCCCACGCTTTCAGTACAAACACTGCGCAGATGCCCCTACAGTTCTAAACCAATTGCATCAACTACTGCAGTTGAAAGGAGATCTTAATCTTCAATCATGGTTGAACCACCTAAGCACAGTGCGACAATCTCTCCCCCTCGTAGAAGCTTGCCACCAAAATGATACCTGGATTAATTCTTACTCCTTCATGGCTGAGCTTGGAGAAATTGCCCCCTCTAATACAACCTATGTTACAGACATGGGAACGGCCCTGATTAGTGGCTTTCAAGTCTTAACTCCTCACGGTGAACAACGACTCTTCACCAGTCAGGGACTTGGGGAAATGGGTTATGGCTTACCTGGTGCAATTGGAGCCTGGTTTGGCGATCCAAAAAGACATATTATTTGCTTGAATTGCGATGGTGGTCTAATGATGAATCTCCAAGAGATGCATTCTGTAATTAGCCATTCAATACCAATGAAGATTGTGATCTTCAACAATGATGGTTATCTGATGATAAAACACACTCAAAATGCAATTGTAGGCGGCCGCCGTGCGGGAACTGATGCTTCAAGCGGATTAAGCTGTCCTGATTACGCACCACTTGTCAAAGCATTCGGCTTTGATTATCTGAGTTTGAGAAAGGAAGATGATTCTTCTGATGTGATCCGCAACTTTCTTGCCTGCATCAAACCAGTTGTTCTTGAGGTCTTCATGGATCCAGACCAATTATTGGTTCCCAAATTGTCTGTAAGCATTACTTCGGAAGGAAGACTTGTTTCACCGCCATTGGAGGATCTCAGTCCCTTGATTCCAATGCAGAAATTGCAGACATTTCTTTTGACATCTGTTCACCCCAACTCTGTCACTTTAGATCGAGGCATTGAAGAAGCAACCGGTGACGCAATATACTGATGATTTCCAAACGAAACTTGTCAATCTCAACCAAACACTCCCCACAAGAAGCCAATGCATATTCAACTTTGTGCATGATAACATTTCTCATCACATCTGTGAGGAAGATATTGTTACTCAGTCCTCAATTACTTGACCTCCAGGCATGAATATACTTATTTCAGGAGGGACAGGTTTTGTGGGTCGATCCTTTATGGACCACTTGGCAACATTAGTCGACTTCCAAACAAAGCCATTTCAATTAACGGTCTTATCAAGAAATCCCGCTAAATTCCTTGGTGAATTCAAACGATTTTCCAAATATGATTGGATTAATTTCATAGAGGCTGATGTATTGGCACCAAAGACACTGCCTTTCCAAAAAAAGTTTACCCATATCATTCATGCCGCAACGGAAGCCACTATCTCCAGCTGCATAGGGTACAAGGAGCAATTTATCCAGATTGTCGAAGGGGCTCGAAACATGCTAGATCTTGCTGTTGAAACAGGTGCGCAGCGTTTTTTGCTCACTAGCTCTGGCGCGGCCTATGGACCTCAGCCAGCCGAGGTCACCAATCTCTGCGAAGATTGGTTGGGAAGTCCATCCCTTGAGCAACCCCAACATGCTTATGGCTTAGGAAAGCGGGCTGCGGAACACCTCTGCGCCCTTTATCAAGATGCCCACGGACTGGAAACCGTGGTCTGCCGCTGTTTTGCATTCGTGGGACCAGATTTGCCATTAAATGCACACTACGCTATTGGAAACTTTATCCGTGACGCTCTCAACGGGAAGCCGATCACCGTGGCTGGGAACGGAACTCCACTACGCTCCTACATGGACCAGAGAGACATGGCCCAATGGTTATTGAAGCTACTTCTTGAGGGAAAATCCGGAAATCTCTACAACGTGGGATCCGATGAAGCTGTCACTATTCAGGAGCTTGCTTACCTCGTACGTGAGATTATTGCACCTCAGCTACCAGTAAACATACTTGGCGAATCACAAGTTTTATCGAGCCGGAACCGTTACATCCCTAGCATCGAGAAGGCGCGACGGCTTCATGGGCTGAAGATCACAATCCCCTTGATTAAAGCTATTGAATATACGGCGCTTGCTCATCAAAAATCATGAGTCTAGGCTTTTTCTAGCACAGGTCTCTTAAGCAGCTTAGAGAGCTCTCGTTCATCCCTGTAATTTCGCAAATACCATTCAGCATCGGGGATGCCCTCCTTGGAAGAGCATCATTAGGATCAATTTCCTCCATCACCAAATGAGATGTCAGAATTCCTACAATTTAAGACTTGTTAGGGTCCTCTTGATAGCCCAGAAATCAACGTGATCTCATTCTGATCAGACAGGCTACCTCGTAACTCAATCTAGTTAGGCAACAACGATGACTTCACTAACTATTCTTATACCCACTTGGGACAGACCTGATGAGGTCAATTGCAGACTTCAAGAAATCGATTCCCTATGGAAAGGATCCTCAACAGTAATTATTCAGGTAAATCCTGGGCGTTTTGACGCTGGCCAGATTGATCCAAGCCTCTGCCGCGGCAGGGTGCTATTGCGACAGAACTACAGTAACTTAGGCATGGTTGCCAACATCATCCATGGTATTTCAGACGTAGATACAGAATGGCTCTGGATTCTAGGCGATGATGATAAAATCCGTAACGATGCAAAATTGCATCTAGATGCTGGAATCGAGTTTGCAGAGGCAAATCAAGCTGCGGGCATTTTATTCAATCAATGGCCAACAGACAACCCTGGCGGTCGAATTCTAAGCCGCTCATTGGACACGTTCTTAGCAGCAACGAGCTTTTCTGATATTCTATTTGTAACAAGTTTTGTTTGGCGTCTTTCTTTCTTCCAGAAGAATGTGGCCACATTCATTGATTATTCCTATTCTCGTGCCTCTCACGCTCTCATCCTTCTTGTCTCTCAAGTCGAGGGAACATCGAGCATACTTATAGAAAATAGTCCCTTGGTTCACTATGAGTATGTCGTACGCTGGTCCCGACTAGACTATCTTCAGCGGATCACTACTATTTTTATGCATCCATCGATAAGTTTGAGAACTACCAAGTCAAAAATCACCGAGCTGCTTTGGCCCCAGTGCAGATGGGCTCTTCTTTCAGCCGCTCACGAGCAACTCAAATCTGGGGAAATTACCATGGTCGAATGGTTCAGTGTTGCATGTTCATTTTCATTCCATTTACTGTCTTCATCTCGCCTTAAGGTTTCCCTGAAAAGAGCTATCTATATTTTTACCATTCCACTGCAGATTTATCATCCTCTTTATTTTCTGCAGATAGTTTTTGATAAGCTATTCGGGAAAGTCTTTGGCTGGTTAAGAACAGGAAAAACGGACCGCCTAAATCGGTTGCGTTAACAAATGCCCAGGCTGGCCTGAATTCTTTAATGTGGCTTTGTATATACATAGCGGCTCCAAGCAAAGCCAACTCCTACTGAGATTATTGCCCCAATAGCTGTTAAGGATGTGCGATCTAATCGGTTTCTCAACAAGACGACTGTAAAAAATGCCGTCAATGAAACGGGCAGCGCTGAAATCACGTAACGCTGTATATTGACATTATAACCCTTGCTGGCAGGAAAAACCAACAGGCGAAATGTGAAGTAACGCACGCTATGAACGATTATTTCCGCCATAACGATGGCAATCAGAGGGCCCAAAGGATAAGCGAACCAAAACAATAATGGCCCTAAGATAGTAAAAACCACACCAGAGAGGCCGAATCGCAAAAAGGCTTCTATTGCATGATTAAATTGCTTCAATTTGTCTTTGATTAAATCCACCAACTTGATCTGCAGCATAACCAAAAGGGAGGTTGTCTGAATTGGAGATTGTCTTGACTTGTGCCCTCAGAACAAGGGTAAGAATTACGCCACGGAGGGCTTCAAAACCAGTGCTCTTTAAAGCTTTAGCAGATCAAAATAGCACTGAGAGTCGAGTCGATCTGAAACCAGTGATCATGATTCATATCAATGTCAGCTTTCGTCACTTGTTTCTGCGATCAGACGACGAAAGCGAACTCTCGGTCGTAATCCTCCCATCCGTAATGCCTCAATCTGACGAGAAAGAACGGCAAACATAAACATTTGAAGAGCAAAGCTAATCAAGACCAACCCCATCAGCGTAGGGACCCCGCCACCATACCCGCTATTACCACGTAAGAAATTTGCGAGAATCAGTATCCCCAAAACGACCGCTACGATGAGGCCACCACAGCCAACCATCATCGCCATGCGGCTGGCAGCTGCATCCCCAGAAATAATCGCACGCAATGCTTCCGGCCAATAACCCCAGCCCCGATAGGATGAAACCCCGCGCAATCTCTCCGGTTGGACATAAACCATCTGAACAGGAGATTGGCATGCGTTGGCCAAGCATTGGCGAAGATTCAAATCAGTAGTATTCCAATACCGCAGTGCATCCTTCAATGCAGCCCTTCGATAACAACCGAATCCATGGAATCCGCTCGGTACCAACTGCAGGCGAGTAAATGAGTCTAGAACTTTATAATAGCTTCGTCTGGCGAGTCGAAGGGCGGGGCCACCGGCCGAAACAGACTTGACTGCCAGTACCGCATCCAGCTCAGGTTGTTGCAATAAGGTGCGCCCCATGGCCACAGCCATCTCAGGAGGATCCTGTAGATCGGAGCAGAGCATCACAATAAGATCACAATCAGAGGCCTGCTCCAAAGCATTTGCTATGGAAGCTTCCGGACCGTAATTTGATTGATTCGCCAGCGCAACAACATCCATGTCCTGGTGTCTAATTGCGTTCAATACAGCTAACGTTTGATCAGTACTACTGTTGTCTGCGACGATCAACCGAAACTTCAGCTGCGTCTGATGGGCAACCTCATGTTGCAAAATTGTGAAGGCTTCCCGACAACGACGATGCAGCTCTTCCAGATTCTCGGCCTCGTTGTAGGCACTGCTCACAAAAGCCATGGTCAAG
The DNA here is from genome assembly GCA_046340755.1 of Cyanobacteriota bacterium. Lineage (GTDB taxonomy): Bacteria > Cyanobacteriota > Cyanobacteriia > PCC-6307 > Cyanobiaceae > Cyanobium. The sequence continues at coordinate 1,682 of JBKDSY010000067.1, read as the reverse complement.
AGCTGAAGATTAGTCATCATGTAAAATGCACAAATCCTAGCACCTTTATGGAATGACATCTACGTTGCGGCTGGGGACGTGACATGCCTCGCTTGATGTATACCTTTCTTCGGGAAGAAGGGCTCTCCGTAGCCGACTTCCAGATGCTCTAAGGGACTGAAGCCCAGTGTGAAGAAGCCTTGGCCCCTCACGGGCTCGTTTACGGAGGCAGGCTCAAGCGCTATGAGTGCCGTCACGGCCACCAAGCGACCGTAACAGCAGGCACGATCATGGAGGCAAGCAAACTACCGCTGATCATCTGATTCCTTGAATTGAATCTGATTGGCCAAGCAAGAATCAGCATTTTCTCATTACAACTCAGCCGGCAACTTGGCGTGGCGTACAACGCGGCATGGATGTTCCACGGCAAGATTCTGCTGGGGATGTGCGAGTGGAATGCGTGTGATGTTCTGCAGGGAAAGCTCCAGATGGATGATGCCTATTTGGCGGTGAACGCCCAAGAGGCATGGCAGGTCGTGCTTCGAAAAACAAGGTGCCGATCGTCGCTGCCATCTCTTTGCACGCAGCAGGGCATCTAATTCATGCCAAGATTTCTCCAGTCTCTGGGTTCACATCTGAGGCACTTGCTGACTGGGCACGGCAGAACCTGTTGAGTTGCTGCTCTGTGCGCTCGGATGGTCTCGCCTGCTTCCGCTCGGTTGTCGAAGCAGGCTGCAGCCACACTGCAGTGGTCGCCGATGGGAGTCATCCAAATGAGCTGTCCCAGTTTCGCTGAGTCGACATCCTATTGGGCACTCTAAAAACAAGTTTCAGAGGTACTTCTCATGCCTACAACTTTGCCAAATATGCCAAGCACGATCTGGGATGGCTTCTGTTTTCTCTTCAACAGGCATTTGAAGATCATGACAATTACGGAGACGATTGCGAACGCTGTCTGCATAGGTAAGCATGGCCCAAGGAAGGCCCTGATGGTCGCGGGGCTTTATGCATAATCGGCACTGATTTTAATTCAGAATTGGAACTCGCTGGCGGTTAAAAAAGTCCTCTATCTCAAATTTTTGGCCGTCCCGCGACCAACACCCATGCCTTACACCAGTCCAGGCAAGGCGTTGAGGGCCACCGCCACCACCCGATGATCGGCATCCCGCTGGAGCGCCGCCATGGCCTCCCGTGCTTCCAAGGTGGTGGCATCTCCAGGTTCATTGGCTTCGTGGAGAATGCGGCCCAGCAGCTCCGCGCCCCCCACCCTGACCGTGCCATCGGCATCCGCCAGGGCCAGGCGGGCCAACTCCAGGAGTCGGGGAGGAGTCATCTCCGGCTGTTCCGCAAGGGCCGCGAGGATGCTGCAGCGCACCAGCCAATGGCCATCCGCCTCGAACAGCGCCCTCAACACCGGCCAAGACGACTCCACTCCATAGCTGGCCAGGGCATTGGCCGCCTCCGCCCGCACGTTCGCATCCCCATCCTCCCGGAGGACCCGCTCCAGAGCCCGTTGTCCCTCCGCACTGCGCTTCACGCCCAAGCCCGCGCAGCTCATGGAACGAATCACAAATGGCGTCTGTTCCAGCCCCAGGAGCAACAATGGGGTGGCCTCCTCGTTGCTCCACTCCCGCAGGCTCACCAGGGCAGGCATGGCGAGGGCGGGATCGGCGGAAGCGATGGCCTGCCGGATGGCTGCATGA
>JBKDSY010000066.1:0-6074 GCA_046340755.1 Cyanobacteriota bacterium | reverse complement strand
GTCCCCATCCCGATCCGCCACCACCAGGGCCAGGGAGCTGGCCTGAATCCGACGGATCCAGTCGGAGGGGCTGCGCAGGCTGTTGCCGCCGCATCGCAGGGTCAGGCCCAGATCCTGAAGCACCTGGCGCAGGCCCGGCGCCACGCCCCGATCCGGCACCAGCACTGGCGGCCTGGGAGCCTCCCCAGAGAGCCCCTCTGGCAACGGCGCCCCTGGACAGACCGCCAGGGCCAAAGGCAGCCCCCCCAAGGGCAACAACGCCAGACCGTGAAGGTTGACCCTTTCCGCCACCTCCAGCTCCAAACCTGAAAGCAGGGCACCATCGAGCACACCCTGGCGCACCAGCTCCAGCCAGGTGGCCGCCGACCGGAACCGTTGGGGGGTGGGCAACAACCAAGGGCAAACCCCGAGCAGGGGGTGGTGGAGCATGTCGCAGCCGAGGCGAGCCACACCAGCGGCCAGGCGATGGACCCGACACGCCAGGCGGAGCAGTTGCATGGGGGCCGAAGTGCCGTAGCCGCAACCCCGCAGCTGGTAGCGATCCCGCACCAGGCCGAAATCCTCCGCCAGGCTGCGATACCGGCGACTGATGGTGGGCTGACTGAGGCGCAGCAGGCGACTGGTCTGCACGGTGGTGCCACAGAGCTCGAGGAGATCCAACAGGCGGATGTCCTGAAACAACTCCGGCAGGCGGTAGGAGGGAGCCTGGGTGGGGGAGGGAAGGCGCGGGGAGTCCATGGGTGATTGCGGCGCTGGGAGCAGCCTCGGCAGCGCAGCTGGATTGGATTCCTTTTTTCTGCGAAAAAGCAAGCTCCAAAGAAAGATCCCTGCTACCGCAGTGGTTTTGATTTGGTTATTCGCTCGTAGACTGAAACGGAGGGAGGCGATCTCTCCCCACCCGCTGCCCCCCATCCCTTGCCTCCCCACTCCCCAGCGGCACCCTTGCGCTGCCACCTCTTGATCGGCCCGCCCGCCAGCGGAAAAACCACCCTGGCCAAGGTGTTGGCTGGGCTCACCGGGGCCGTGGTGCTCTCCACCGATGCAGTGCGGGGCGAGCTCTTCGGGGATGCGGCGGTGCAAGGTCCCTGGCGCGACATCGAGGGCCTGTTGCACCAACGCCTGCGGGAAGCCGTGGCCGCCGGAACCCCGGTGATCCTCGATGCCACCCATGCCCGCCGCCCCTGGCGCCTGGCGATCACCCAGGCCCTGAGCCTCCCCACGCCGGTGGAGTGGATCGGCTGGTGGCTTTACACGCCGCTGTCCACCTGCCTGCAGTGGAACCAGACCCGCCAACGTCTGGTGCCCGAACCCGTGATCCGCGAAATGGCCGCCGCCCTGGCCGATCCGGCCTTTGGCCCCAGCCGGGCCGAGGGCTTTGCGGCCCTGGTGGCGGTGGTGCCCACCCACGGCCGGGAGCTGGAGGCCTTGCTCCGCGACGAGCTGACCCGCCTCGATCACCGCATTCGTTCCGCCCGCAACCGCGAGCGGCATCGTCAACTCCACGGCTACTCGCGCCTGTTGGATCTGGAACGGCTCCTCTACCTGCTGCGCCTGCTGATCACCTACCCGGAGCTCTCCGCCGCCGATCCCGCCACCCGCGCCGAACTGGAGGCCATCGTCTCCCCGCTGCCGGAGGGCGATCTGGCGGATCGGGCAGCGGCCTATCTGCGCCGGCTCCATGGCGAGTGCTACGGCGATGCGGCTGCCATCCGGGGTGATCTGGCCTGGCTGGAGGCCAATGGCTTCTGCAGCGCCGAACCCTGCCTGGTGCCGATCCAGCCCGCCCCCTGCTCCCTGGGCCAAACCAAGGGTCAGGGTGCGCTCCAGGCCAACCCAGAAAGCGAGGGCGAGGATCTCTCCTGGCGTGGCGGGGTGAATGGCGGCGTTCCGCCGATGGGCGACAGCCCCGTGTTCGTGCGGGTGTTCACCCTGCTGCGCCATCTGCTCCAACAACCCTTTGATCAGGCCGAGGGTGTACCCCTTCCAGAGCACCTGATCGCACGCACCGAGACCATCCCCGGCGCCTACCTGCCATCAGAAGCCGCCACCCTGCGCAAGGACCTCGAAAAGCTGCTCACCCCCTACGGCTTTCGGCCCCCGCGCGACAACGTGCGCCACGGCTATGCCCTTGGCACCGCCCTGCTCTCGGCCCAGCGGCTGCGGGAGATCCATGGGGTGGTGAGTCAGGCGGCCGGGCGGCTCGCCGATCCCACCGCCCAGGATCTGCTGCGGGAACTGGAGCAACGGCTCGCCTGGGGGGGCATTGCGGTGGCTGGCCCCCCCCCAGTGCGGGCCTTTGCCAACCGCTCGATCGTCAGCAGTGTCTTGACGCGGCCCGATTCCCTGGCCGCCGAGCGGCAGGCCGAGGCGCTGGAAAGGGCCATTGTGGAGCGGCGACGCCTTGTTTTGGAGCGCTACGTCTCAGTGGCCGCCTTCCCGGGCAGCCCCCTCGGCACCTTCCGGGTGTGGCCCCTGCAGCTGCTCTTCCACACCATCGGCTGGTATCTGGTCTTCGAGGAGGACAGCCCTGGGCAGGAGCAGGGATTGATCCGCTGCGAGCGGCTGGATCGCCTGGCCCTGCGCCGCAGCGAACGGGGCACCCGCCGCGGCGATGACAGCCACCTGGAGGCCCTGGATCGTCTGCAGACCCTGTTGCACCACAGCGGCGGCCTCTACTTCGGCAACGATCTGACCGCCCAGCTCCGGCTGTGCCAGCCCCGCGGCCACAGCCGCGAGCGGGAGTTGCACACCCTGCGCATCTGTTGCCAAGGCTGGTGCTTCGCCTTCCTGAGGGAGGGTTTGCAGCGCTATCCCATCGAACACACCCGCCTGTCGCGGCCCCTGCCGGGCGATAGCTGGTGGTTTCACCCCAAGGCGCCGCACGTGCTCGAGCCTGGATCTCCCGCCGACAGCCACCCCTACCCCCTGGAGCTGGACCTTCCCAGCTGGACCCTGGCGGCGGACATTGATCTGCGCACCTGGTTGTTTGGCTTTGGCGCCGGCATCCGCATCGAATCGCCGCTAGAGCTTCGCCAGGAGCACCAGGAGTGGTTGCGGAGCGCCCTGGCGGTGTACGCCCCGGGCTGAAGCCCTGGGATCGAGCAGGCGCAGGGATGCCAGGCCTCAATACAAGGCTTCCTCGGCATGGGTTTCGATCGTGCAATCCGAGGTGGGAATGGCGACGCAGGTGAGCACGAAGCCCATGGTGAATCAACTGCTCCGGCCTCACTGCCCCCAAATGGGGGCTGATCCGATGGCCCAAACGGCAGAGGATGGATTCAACCCTCTCCATGGTGCGTCATGCCCTGCACCACCCTCTCCAGGGAGATGCCTTCCCTGGTCACCACCTGCTTGAAATGGACTCCGGATGGGGAACTCTCCACGGAAGACCGAACCCTGTTGCTTCACCGGCTGGTGGAGAACGACCGCCGCCGGAAGACCGCTCCTGACCTGGGCGACCTGGGCTGAGCACTGGTGCAGGCTCCTGTCTGGCCCGCTGGCCAGTGGGAGGGCGTGGGCCACTCCGTCGCCCCGCTGCGTGGGGGCCGCCAGGATCTAAGGTCGAGAGGGGCTCAGGCGCTGACGTCTGGGGACCTCGGCCTCAGTGCCCCATCCACTGAACCGAGCCAACGCCTGGCGCCCCGACCCTTGATCATTGTCTTGCCAAATTTTTTCAATCCGTATCTCTCTGGGGATATAATCCGAAACTAAACTACGATTTAGGAGCCAATCATGGAGTTTAGGCTAGGGACACCTCCAGGCTCCTTGCTTCGGCACAACTTATATTTCTTGAACCTTCACACCATCTACAGCCAGGGCTCAAGTCGTTTGCAGATACACTCCATGATGCCGAGGCAAGAGAGTGTGCTTTATCTTCCCATGCTGGGACGTGGACATTTTCAGTTTCACCATGGAATGTGAGCCGATGGCCCTACCTGATTCCTCCACGGCAGACCACCGCCAAAATCAGCTGAAACACCTGGATCGGTTGCTGGTGCAAGCCGTGGCTGATCTGCAGCGTCCGCCTACCTGGGCAGAGCGGTGGCTGGCCACGGGGCGGATTGTGGTCCTCGGTGGGTTGCTCATTGGGGGGACCCTCCTGTATTGGACGGTGCTTAATGGCCTCTGGGGGCTGGCTGTCCTCCCCTTGGCTGGAGTGGCGTACGCCCTGCTGCTCATCGCCACCCACGAGATGGTGCATGGCACGGTTTGGGGCCTGGGATCGCTGGAGTTTGGGCTGGGTTGCCTGCTCGGTTGGCCCATGGCCTGGCCCTTTGCCACCTACGCCCGGCTCCATCGCCTTCACCACCGCTGGAACGGCCGAGACCCGAGGGATCCAGAGCGCACCGAAATCCTGCCGAGCGATTCCCACTCCGCCAATCCCTTGAGCCACTGGTTGCACCACCATCCCTGGGCAAGCCGCTGTCTGCTCCTGGGCGGTGTGGGGTTGATCCTCGACACCACGCGCAAGGGATGGCAGCTGCGCACGGCGGATCCCAAGCTCAACGGGGCCCAGCGTTTGGATGCCGTCGGCGTGATCCTGTTGCACGCCGCACTGTTGTGCATCGCCAGCCACCAGGGGGTGGTGCCACGGTACCTGCTGTTTTGGTTCGTCCTGGAGCGGGTGATTGGCGTCATCGTGCAATACAGGGGCCTCGTCGAGCACCATGGCCTCTGGCACCGGGCCGACACCCTGGCCGGTGGTGCCGTCCTCCCCCAGCGGTTGCGACAACTGGCCACAAGCCGCGATGTGGTCAGTGGTGCCTGGTGGAATGCGCTGATGGGAGGCCTGCCACACCACAGCACCCACCACGCCTTCCCCGCCATTACGACCTCCCGCCTCCCCCTGGCCTCCGAGCGGCTGCACGCGGTTCTCCTCGCCCAAAACTGGCCCCTTCCAAGCCAACTTGGCAGCTATGCAGAGGCGCTGAAGGGTGGGGTCCGCACCGCCAGTGAGGACGGTGGAAGGGTGGACACCAACTTACCCATTCAAGGATCGAAAGGCCGCGGGGAGGAGACAGGCATGGATGCATTGAAGTAGCAGTTTGCACATTTCGGTGGCTAAGACTTGACAATGACTTGCACCGACTTTTTTGGCTCTGCAGGCAGAGCAAGATGCCAGGAGTAAGGTCAATCCAGACCAGCCTCAAACCGAGAGAATCGCCCTGTGAGAGGACGTCGCTGCAAAGCCTCCCCTCGGCTGATGATCAGTCTGCTGATGGCCTGGGCCGCCTCCCTCCCAGCAGCCGGGTTCGCCCTCACGCCCAGTGGATCGGTAGGGCTGTCCTCCGTCCAGGGAAGTCCGGCAGCAGCGGATGAAGAGGAAACCTTCGATCAAAAGTTACGCGACTTTGGCTACGGCGCCGGCGTTGCCCTGAGTTGCATGGACAAGTCCAAGCAAAAGCAAGGCGAGTTGCTAGTGCTCGGGATCTACAACCGCGTTGCCCAGCTGTTCGGAACCGATCGCGCGTTTTTCTTTGCTTCCGCCTTTGGCTACGGAGCATCCGCATCAGTGGACAAAGCCAGATATGCGGAGTTTCTCAAAACCTTTGCACAAAGCCCCCTACTGAAAGGCTCCGCTGCCCCAGGCCGATGAGTCGCCATTCCGCCAGGAAGAACGCACCCACCACCAGGTCAATCCTGCTCCCACCATGGTGCTGGCCCTGCTCATCGCCTGTCCGGCTGGAGCCAACGCCGATTGGTCTGGGTCCAGGCCCTCGCGCATGCGCCGGGAGTTCCGCCGTTTTTGTTGGTGACCCCCAACGCCCGGGGCCATCGAGCCCCGCCTCGGCACCGTCGAGGATTGGGAGGCCCTGGTGAGCGCCGCCCAGGCCGATCCAGGCGATCCGGCGGTGAACTGGTTTCGCTTCCGCTCCCACCCCCACGACTACGACTGCTTCTTTGACGTGCCCCGGCCCATGCGCTCAACGCCTGGCGTCCATCGGACGGTTGCGCCATTGCGGGTTGGGCGAAAACATCTGGCGAGGCCCCCCTGGACCTTTCAGCCCCGCTGAGATGGTGGCGCTTTGGGGGGGCCGAGCGACGCTTCTTTCAACCCGGCTTGGTTCCAGATG
>JBKDSY010000065.1:0-71305 GCA_046340755.1 Cyanobacteriota bacterium | reverse complement strand
GCCGAACGCTATGAGGAGGAAGTGAATCTGGGCCTGCACAGCGAGGGGACGAAGCAGGCGGCGAGGGCGGCCAAGGCGTACACCACTGCAGGAGGAAAGCGGCGTGGGCGGCCGCCCAAAGCCAGCCAGGCGGGCGAGACTAGGACCATCCGGAGCCAACAAACGGGGTTGGGACTATGAATCCGACGCCCGAAGACCTCCTGTCACTGTTGCGGTCTCACCAGGAGAGCTGGGAGAAACGTTTCCATCTGCGGCGCATCGGCCTCTTCGGCTCCACCGCCCGCAACGAGGCCACCGCGGCCTTCGCCACGGTGCACCTCAAGCAGGAGCTGGAGGCGCTGCTGCAGCGGCCCGTGGGTCTGGTGCGCCTGCGCGAGCGCATGAATCCTGCCCTGCGCCAGGCCATCCTGCGGGAGGGTGTCAGCGCGTGAGCGGCGACAGCCTCAGTAGAAGAACTGGTCAGAACGATCGATTACGGTGAGCTGCAAGAGGGCAACGACAGCGGCCTGCTGTTCTTCTGGGAGCCCGGCGACGCCCTTGATTTCCAGGGCCAACTCCAGGCCTGCGGGGCCATCACCGGCCGCCGCAAGCTGCCCTGGCGTTACCGCTGTCCCGATGCTGTGCGCGACGACGTTCTCGCCCGGCTGCTGGCGCTGAACGCGGAGCGGTATGAGGAGGAGCTGAATCTGGGGCTGCACAGCAAGGGGGCGAAACATGCGCGAGGGCGGCCGCCCAAAGCCAGCCAGGCGGGCGAGACTGGGCCCACCCACACCGAACAGATGGGATTGGGACTATGACCTCTGCTCTCGCACCCAACCAGCTCGAAGCCATCATCAACGCCTGCCGGCGGCACCGCGTGGCGAGGCTGCATGCTTTCGGATCGGTGCTGAGACCTGACTACCGTCCGGGCGAGAGCGACATCGATCTGCTGGTGGAATTTCAGCCCGATGCGCCAGAGGCCCTGTACAAAACCTACTTCAGCCTCCTCAACGAGCTCAGACAGTCTCTGGCGACCCGCATCGACCTGGTGATGGCAGATGCCATCCGCAATCCCTACGTCAAATCCTCAATCGAGGCGAGCAAGCGGGAAATCTATGCAGCGTGATTCCCGTGCCTACCTCAACGACATCCTCGATGCCGCAGCTGCTATTCAGGAAGCAATCATTGATGTGACAGCTGAAACCTACAGCAACACCCGCCTCATTCGTTCTTCGGTGGAGCGAGAATTCATCATCATCGGCGAAGCGCTAAGGGCGATCTCCCAGCAAGCACCCGACTTGTTCAAGCGCATCCCCGAGGCACGCCAGATGATTGACTTCCGCAATCTGCTCACCCATGAATATCCGAATATCAGTGACCCCATTGTCTGGGGCTGCATCCAGACAGACCTTCCCCTGCTGACCGACCACTGCCTGCATGAGCTGAATCAACTCAATCGGAATCCAAGCTGAATCCATGGCCAAAGCCGAAGCCACCGCCGCTGAATGGGTCCGCAGGCCCCCCTCACCCTTCGATCAGCCATAGGGCCTCGCGGCCGCCAGCCACGCCCGCGCAGCTGAGGCGGCGATCCAAGCTCGCCAACCGGCCGCCCCGCGCCGCTGCCAGCGCCAGCAGATAGGTGTCGGTCAGCTGGCTGGCCTCGAGCAGTCGTGAGGCGTTCACCCCGCTGTGATCCACCAGGCTGAGCGAATCCGGCCAGAACTGATGCCGCGGGTGGTGAATGAATTCGGCGACCAGAGGCGCCACCACTGCCGGTGGCCCCGTACTGTTCGGGTGGCGCGGCTGACCCAGGATGCGCAGCACCGCGTTCTGTAAGGTGCACGTGGCGCCGATCCAGCAGGACGATCAGCACGTTCACATCCAGCAGAGCCACGCTCATGCCAGGTCGTCGCGCAGCTGGTTCACCAGCTCCAGATCCACGGGTGCTCCCTTGTCCATCCAGGGCAGCAGCGGGAGGCCATTGCGATGGTCAACCCCGTGGGCTTCTGAGCTGGACCCCGGCGCCGGAACCACCAGCCCCTGCCGTGATCAGCACGTCATCGTCAAGCTGCAGCGTGGTGCGCACCTGATGTCATCGCATCAGCCTACGGCTCCTCCACAGGTCAGCGCAGGATCCGAACCTCCAGCTCGAGTGGCAACTGGGCCCAGGCCCGATCGCAGGTCAGCACCGCGAGGCCCAGCCGCAACCCCAGGCTCAGGCAAGCGCGATCTCCAAGCGACAAGCCCTGCTGCCGCGTGAGCGACCACAACCGACCAGCCTGCTCACCATCCTCTGGCAGAAAGGGCTCCACGCGCACTCCCAGAGCCTGCAGATCGTCCCGCATTCCCTCCACGTCCACCCCCGCCGAGATCGACTTCCGCACCACCTCAGCCCAGTTCACACTGGCCATCCGCGCGTCGGCCAACACCCCATCGACGACTTCGGCGCCGGGCTCCTGGCGCAGATAAGCCAGCAGGGCGGAGGCATCCAGCACCACCGTCATCGCAAACCCTCCCCCCGGCTCTCTTCGCGGCGTTCGGCGATCAATTCGTCCACGAGTCCGCGTTCTGCCGGGATCTGAGCCAAGCGCGCCTTGAGGCGTTGCTTGATCAGATCCGGCTTCTCCAACACCAGGCGGCCCGCGTCCTGGCGCGCCACCAGCCGATCACCCTCCTTCAGCCCCAGCGAGCGCCGCAGCGGCGCGGGGATCACCATCCGCCCCTGTCGACCCACGCACACTTCAACGGAGGTCAACATTTGGCTAATCGCTAGCGGAGTGGTTCACAGTATCCCCATGTGGCAGATCGATGCATGCATGCCACATCGATCGGCCGCTGGTGGATCGGGCCTGTTTTGCCAGGAAGCGGCTTCAGGGCCCTGGGTCCACATCTGGACTAAGCTTTCTTCATGCGCACCGTTAACGTTCACGAGGCCAAAACCCAGTTCTCCCGGCTGATTGACGCCGCCCATGCCGGCGAAACGATCCTGGTGGCCAAGGATGGCAAGCCCTGGGCGCGGCTGGTGCCGCTGGAAACCGATCAACCCCGGCGGCAACCCGGGTTGCTGCGGGGTCAGCTGCAGCTTCCCCCCATCGAAGAGCTGCTCGCCCCTCTGCCCCCCGAGGAGCTCGATGCCCTCGAAGCCCCGTTGCCCTCTTGATGGCCCCATCCCTCCTGCTCGACACCCATGCCCTGCTCTGGTGGTTGGTGGAACCCGAGAAACTCTCAGCCCTCGCCCACGCGGCCATCAACGACCCGGGGGCTTCGATCTTTGTGAGCGCCGCCACCGGCTGGGAGCTCGCCACCAAGGTGCGCCTGGGCAATCTGCCCGGCGCTGAACAGCTGCTGCAGGATCTGCCTTCCCTGTTGCAACACCAGGGATTCCAGCCGTTGGCCGTGCAGCTGCATCATGGTGTGCACGCCGGTTCCTACCAGCAGGCTCATCGGGATCCCTTCGATCGGCTGCTGGCCGCCCAGGCTGAGTTGGAAGGCCTGCAACTGGTGAGCCTCGACCCTGCGCTGGCCGCCTTCCCCTGTCGCGTGCTCTGGTGAAGGGATGACCACCTCCGCCCAGATTCGCAACCAGCTGATTCAGGCCCTGGAGCTGGATCTGATCGGGCCTACTCCATGCGGCGCAGCGGGGGCGCGGCGGGGGCGGCTACCGAAAAGTGCTCAGGCGGGCGAGACTGTGGCTAGCAAGGTCGACCAGATGGGGTTGGGGTGATGAGCCAGCACGATCACGACATGGGAGCGCTCCCGCTCACCAAGCCCCAACTTGCGGTCATCACGGCAGCCTGCAGCCAACACCACGTTTCACGGCTCTATGTGTTTGGTTCGCTGCTGCGCCCCGATTACCGCCCAGGTCAGAGCGACATCGACCTGCTGGTGGAGTTCCAGCCGCTGGAACCCACCGAGCTTGTGGATGCCTACTTCGGGCTCGAGGAACAGCTCGTCGACCGCCTTGGCACTCCGGTGGATTTGGTCATGGCAACCGCCAGGCGCAACCCCATCGTGCAGGCCGACATCGACGCCACCAAGCGGTTGCTCTATGCGGCGTGATTCCAGGGTGCTGCTCATGGCTGTCGTCGAATCGGCAGACGCCATTGCCGATGCGGTCAAGGGCGTCAGTTTCGGTGACTACTGCAACAGCCGCCTGATCCGTGCTGCCATTGAGAGGGAGTTCATCACCATTGGTGAAGCTCTCAACAACCTTTCGCGGGTCGACAGTGGCGTGTTTGCCCGCATTGATCAGGCTGTGCGGATCATCAGCTTCCGCAACAAGCTCACCCATGAATACGACAGGGTGGATGATGCACTTGTTTGGGGTGTGATTCAAACATCGCTCTCGCCAATGCGCACCACCTGTTCTGCATTGATTGACAGCTTGCAACGCGAGGAGAGCTGAGCCGTGACGTCCAACTCCACCAGCGCAGCGGTGCGAGAACAGCTGATCCAGGCCCTGGAGCTCGATCTCGTGGGGCCCACCCCTTGCCTTCTTGCGCAGCTGGAGGCCGAAGGCCAGAGCCAGGAGGCAACCGAGCTGCGCGAAGAGGTGCTCGATCGCCCCCCGAACCGCTGGTACCAGACCGGTTTCCTGATCCCCAGTGAAACCAGCCTGGGCGAGCGCGCCGATGATGCGGCCGACGACGAATTCGCCGGCCTCGATGGCCAGAACCTCTCCCCCAAACGCAAGAGCAACGCCCGAGGCGATGACACCGGCGCCAGTGAAGCCGGGCCAGCGCGGCGAGTGTTCTTCACCTGCTCCGTTGGCTTGAGCCTGCTCATCCCGGCAGCCACCGGGCTGGAGGTCACGGTGCACTGGGCCAGCTACAAGCCCACCGCCCCGCCAGAAGGCAGCAAGGCCGACGAAGCCTGGTTGCGTGAACCCCACACCGAGCAGATCAGCATCCCGGCCGAATGGCTGGCGCCCAGGGGCCGATCGGCCCAGGCCAAGCCGGTGCCCGGCAGCGAGGGCCTGATGCTGCGATGGCACCTGCGGCCCGCGCCTGTGGCTCAGGGCTACCCGCCCGGCGCCGTGGCCGTGAGCCTGTTCCTCACCAACGAACGCCGCTTTGAAGGCCGCAGTGCGGAAGACCGCGATCGTGCCAGTGCCTACCAAGTGCAGCTGGATGTGATCTGCGGCGCCGGCTTCCTGGAGCGCCGCGACCCCCGCGCCGCTGATCTGGCCATCAACGCCAACGACTGGGACCACCGCGTCAACAACCTCCACTACCGGGGCGACCACGAGTTCGCCGTGGGGCACAACATCTCCGTGGCACCCCGCCTCGAGGCCAACGGCCGCTGCCTCCAGATCAGCACCACCTGGCTGCCCCAGGCCACTGTGGAGAGGGTGCTGCCCAGGGTGGGGGAACTGGAAGCCGCCGGCCTGGTGCTGTCGATGCCGGAGCTGGATCGCCTGGCGAGCGAAGGGGCCGACCCTGTGCAGACGGCCTTACGCCCTCTCGTGACGGCCTACACGGACTGGATCGAGCAGCAGCGCACAACGACAGATACGGCGAGCACGCAGCAACAGGCCACAGCCGCAGAGCTTCTGCACGAGGCCAGCAAGCAGGCCCGGCGGATCGAGCGTGGCATCGAAGCCCTGGAGAACGAACAGGTGCGGCTGGCCTTTGCGATCGCCAACCGCGTGATGGCCGCCGCTGCCCGTCAGCGATTCGGGGTGATGCGGAACCAAAACCCCGATGCCGTGAAACCCCAATGGCGGCCGTTCCAGCTCGCCTTTGTGCTGATGAACCTCGTTGGGATGGCGGAGCCCACCGATGGCGATCGCGACACCATCGACCTGCTGTTCTTTCCCACCGGCGGCGGCAAGACCGAGGCTTACCTGGGGCTGGCGGCCTACACCCTGGTGCTGCGCCGGCTGCGCCACGGGGGATCGATCGCGTCGGCCGGCATGAGCGTGCTGATGCGCTACACACTCCGCCTGCTCACCCTCGATCAGCTCGGCCGGGCCTCCACCTTGATCTGCGCCCTGGAGCTGGAACGCCGCAAGGATCCCAAGCGGCTCGGCCAGTGGCCCTTCGAGATCGGCCTGTGGGTGGGGCAGAGCGGCACCCCCAACAAGCTGGGCCACAAAGGCGATAACGACGACAACAGTGCCCGCTCCCGCGTGCTGGCCTGGAGCGGGGGTGACAACAAGCCGATTCCGATCGACAACTGCCCATGGTGTGGCGCCGAGCTTGGCAAGGCTTCCCCGGGCGATGAGCGTCCGGCGGTGGCCCGCGGGGTGTTTCGCCTCCTCCCCAATGCCGATCAGCCGAAGGAGCTGAGGGTCTGCTGCCGCAACCGCCAGTGCCGCTTCTCGGGCGACAACACCCTGCCGCTGGTGGCCGTCGACGAGATGCTTTATCAACGCCTGCCGGCCTTCGTGATCGCCACGGTCGACAAGTTCGCTGCCCTGCCCTGGGTGGGAGCGACCGGGAAGCTCTTCGGCCGCGTGACCCATGCCCAGCCAGGCAAGGGCTTCTTTGGCCCCAGCGATGGCAGTGATCAGGCTGGAGGGCTGCTGCCCCGGGGGCTGGAGCCCCCCGATCTGATCATTCAAGACGAACTCCACCTCATCTCCGGCCCCCTGGGATCGATGGGCGGCCTCTATGAGGCGGTGATCGATGAACTCTGTGCACGCCAGGTGGAGACAGCCAATGGAGCCAAGATCGTGAGGCCCAAGATCGTGGCCTCCACCGCCACCGTGCGCCGGGCCAGCCAGCAGATGCAGGCTCTGTTCGGCCGCAGCAGCCCACCGGCGGTCTTCCCAGCCCCGGGCCCCGATCGCCGTGATTCCTTCTTCTCCTACACCGCCTCGGTCACCGAGGCAGAAGGACGGATCTATCTCGGGATCTCTGCTCCTGGGCGCAACATCAAGGCCTTGCTGCTGCGGGTGGGCCTGGCCTTGATGAGCACGGCCCAAAAGCTCTATACCCAGGCCGAAAAGGAACGCAAGGCCCGCGAGAAACGAGGCGAAGCCAAGGGGCCCAACCCCGTTGACCCCTACATGACCTTCCTGGGCTACTTCAACACCATCAAGGAGCTCGGCATCACCCGCCGCCTGCTGGAAGAAGAAGTCACCTCCCTGCTCACCACCTACGACCAGCGCCGTCGCCTCAACGAAACCAGCGCGCGCTACGCCCGCCGCAAGATCGCCAATGAACCCCTGGAGCTCACCTCACGGGTGCCCACCTCGGAAGTGAGCACCACCAAGGCCCGCCTCGAGCTCAGTTTCGACAATGAGAAGCAGCGCGTCGATACGGCGCTGGCCACCAACATGATCTCGGTGGGTCTCGACATCAGCCGCCTCGGTTTGATGGTGATGCTGGGCCAACCCAAGACCACGGCCGAATACATCCAGGCCAGCAGCCGCGTCGGCCGCGACGACCAGCGCCCTGGCCTGGTGGTGGTGTTGCTCAACCCCAACCGACCGCGCGACCGCTCCCACTCCGAGCGCTTCAGCTTCTGGCACTCGGTCTTTTATCGCGATGTGGAAGCCACCAGCGTCACACCCTGGTCGTCCAGAGCCCTGCAGCGAGGGCTGCCAGCCATCACCGTGGCGCTCGCCCGTCACCTCAGCCCAGAGCTCAGCAGGGCCAAGAATGCCGGCCAGGCGGAGGTGGCCCAGCGGATCGGGGACCGGGCCCGCCGCTCCGCGCCGAGCAAGGCCCTCAGCGAACACACCGAGGCTGAGGTCCGTCAGCGGGTGATGAACCTTCTCGACAAGTGGATCCGCATTGCCCGTGACAAGGACGGCCTGCTCCAGTACGGCCGTGAAGCAGGTGAAGTGGCTCCCCTGCTCCACACCCCGCTTGACCCCGATCTCAAGGAGCTCAAAGCGATGGAGCAGGAATTCCTGGCCAACTGGAGCCTGCGCGATGTGGAACCCAGCGCTGCTCTGATCCGACAACGCCCTGATCGCGATGAGGAGATGACCTGATGGCCCCTCAACCGTCCATGCGCCCCCAGGGGGAAGTGCGCCATAGCCAGCTGATCACCACCCATGGCCCGGGCGCCATGGTGGATCTGCCCGATTGCTCGGTGGTGATCGGGGGCCTCAACCTCTGGATGTACGGCCCTGATCAGCCTCCCGAGGAGATCGACGAACCACGGCTGATCGCCAAGCTTCGCCAGAGCCTCAATGTGGGCTCCTTGCGCCTCCGCAAACCGCCCATCCACGATGTTGGCCCGGGCGGCCTGAGCCGCCCCGGCGGCATCCGCAGCCCCGAGTTCCCCAACTGGTTTGTGGCCCAGCTGGACAAAACGGAGATCTTCGAT
The DNA here is from genome assembly GCA_046340755.1 of Cyanobacteriota bacterium. Taxonomy (GTDB): domain Bacteria; phylum Cyanobacteriota; class Cyanobacteriia; order PCC-6307; family Cyanobiaceae; genus Cyanobium. The sequence continues at coordinate 63,043 of JBKDSY010000065.1, read as the reverse complement.
GGCAAGACCTACCGCAGCCGCCCCCTGGTGGAGGGCGCTCGCCTCGACAAACGCAAGTTCGTTGATGCCGATCGCAAGGCCCATCGCGTCGTGCCGGTGCGCTTTGTGCAGACCTGCCCCAATGGCCATCTCAGCGACATCGACTGGCGGGAGTTCGTGCACCGCGGCAAAACCACCTGCCGGGCCACCCTCTGGCTGGATGAGGCCGGGGCTGGCAACGACTTCACCGAGATCTTTGTGCGCTGCTCCAACCCAAAGTGCATGGAAGAGAAGGGACGCAGACAGCTCTCTGAGGCCAAGCAGAAACTCAGAGGCGAGGAAGACGAAAGACCAGCCCTGGGTTTCTGCCAGGGGCATCGGCCCTGGCTGGGTCCGTTCGGCCAGGAGGCCTGCGACAACGGCAAGGGCAAGGGCGGCAGCTACGCCAATCGCCTGCTGGTGAGGTCCGCCAGCAATGCCTACTTCCCCGAGCTAATCTCGGCGATCTCCATTCCCCAACCGATCGATGCGGTGCGGGAGGTGATCAGCAAGCACCTCAAGGCGTTCGAGAAGATCACCAGTGCTGCCAAACTCGAAGTCTGGCTCGAGGACTTCGCGCCCGACCACATCAAGGATCCTCTCGCTGGTGCAGCCCCCGCTGAGATCTTCGCAGCTCTCGAAGCCATCCGTGGGGGTGAAGCTGCGCCGGAGAAGACCGAGGCCCTCAAGCGACAGGAACTGCGCGCCTTGGTCGGCCCCATCGATGGGCTGCCGCGCGGCACAGGCAACAGCCGCTTTGAAGCAGAACAGCTTGATCTGGCAGCCAAACCAGCCTGGTTCCGGCAGCGCGTCAACCGAGTGTTAAAGGTGCACCAGTTGCGGGAAGTGATGGCCCTCCTGGGCTTCACCCGCCTGGAGCCTGTGGTGAGCCAGATCGATGGTGATCCCCTCGATCTTGGGGTGAAGCGAGCGAAGATCGATGTGAAAGAAGAAACCTGGCTGCCGGCCGTGGAAAATCTCGGTGAAGGCCTCTTCCTTGGCTTCGATCCAGAGGCCATCCGCAGCTGGCTCAAGAGTGACGGAGCTGCTCAGCACCTCTCCAAACACCGTGAGGCTTTCAAGATCTGGAATAAGGAACATGGTCTCACTGAGGAGAAGTTTCAGTGGCCTGGGGGCGCCTACCTGATGCTCCATAGCCTCGCCCACCTGCTGATCACCGAGGCTGCACTTGATTGCGGCTATGGCGCCTCGGCGATCAAGGAGCGCATTTACGCCTTCGATGACATTGGTTACGGTATCCTTCTCTATACCGGAGGCAGCGGTTCGGAGGGCTCGCTCGGTGGCCTGGTGGGCATGGCTGATCGCATTGATGAACTGCTGGCGATGGCGCTGGAGCGAGCCTCCCTCTGCTCCAACGACCCCTTCTGCGCCAGCCACGACCCCAACAGCGAACTGGAGAAGCGTTACTCCCACGGCGCCGCCTGCCATGGCTGTCTGCTGATCGCTGAAACCAGCTGTGAACGCCGCAATGAGTTTCTCGATCGCGCTCTTGTCGTTCCCACCCTGATCCAGCAGGACGCAGCCTTCTTCACGGACGCCCCCTGATGGCTGCGGCCTTCCCCAATCTGAGCACCGCTGAGCTGGAAACCCTGTTGGCGGCGCTGGATTCCCACCGCGGCGATTCCGGTTCTCTCGCGGCCGACCTGGCTGATCCTCCAGCCTTCCTGGCCCGAATCGGTCTGGCGACCGGCCCCGGTTCCCTGGATGCCTGGCTGGTGCACTGGCGTGCCTCAGGCGGCAGCAGAGAGGCCCTGCTCCTGTCCCTTCAGGCCCTCTTGGATCAGCGACGCAGTGACATGGCAGCACGGTCGATCGAACTGGTGTGGTCAGGCCCGGATGCAGGAGCAGGGTCGGTCACCCGCGATCAGTCGGTGCTGATTCGTCAGTTGGTGGAGCGGGCCGAGCAGCGCCTGCTGCTCACCACCTACGCCTTCTACAACGGGCCCTTCATCCAAGAGTTGTTTCAGCTGATCCGGGAGCGCATGGTGGCGCACCCGACGTTGCACGTGCGGATGGTCTGCAACATCCACCGGGATCGTGGCGACACCTCAAGCCCTGAGGCCTTGATCCGTAAGTTTCAACATCAAACCTGGTCACGCCTTTGGCCTGAACCGCCTGCTCCTGCGGTGTTCTTCGACCCCCGTTCCCTATCGCTTGAACGGGAGAAAGCTGTTTGTCACGTCAAGGCGGTGGTAGCCGATCAAGAGTTGCTCGTCACCAGCGCCAACCTGACGGATGCCGCTCAGCTCTCCAACTTCGAGCTGGGCCTCCATCTCAGCAGCCCCGCCCATGCCGATGATGTCTGGGATCATTTCGAACGCCTGATCCAACAGGGCCTCCTGCAGTCCGTCCTGCCGCAGCCAAGCTCAGCCTGAAGATCCTGGCGCCAGCGAGCGACCGGCGCTACGAACCACGCTGCCGGCTCCATCTCGGCCTATCCGCTCCAGGGCGCAACGTCAAGGCTCTGCGACCAAGGCGGGGTCTGGCAGTCCTTCCTAAACCCGGCAGCCGTGGAGACGCGCCTGATCCGCCGCGATCCCCGCCTGCCCCTCGATCATGCAGGATCAGCAGGCCCACCACGCTGCTGGTTTGCTCCCCTCTGCCCTAACGGCGCTCAGCCCGGCCCAGATCCTTGTCATCAGCCTCGCCGTGTTGGTGTATGGCTTTGCCAAGGGGGGCGCCGGGGCACCGCTGAGCGCCATCTGCGTGCCGTTGATGAGCCTGGTGCTGCCGCCCTTTCAGGCGGCGGCGATCCTGCTGCCGCTGCTGCTCGTGCTGGATGCGCTGGCCCTGGTCAGCTTCCGCGGCTGTTTCGATCGCCATCAGCTGCGACTGCTGCTGCCCCCAGCCCTGCTGGGCATGGTGGCGGCCGCCCTTGTCGGCCGCTGGCTCTCGGACGACGGGCTGCGCATTCTGATTGGCGTGATCTGCCTGGGGTTCGTGCTGCTGCGCTGGCTGCGTCGGCCCATGGTCGCCAATCCCCCCTCGCCACAGCCGCTGCCGCGGAGATCAGGAGATGGCATCGGCAGGCTGTGGGGGGCGCTGGCGGGCTTCACCAGCATGCTCGTTCACGCCGGCGGACCGCCCGTGATGGTGCACCTGATGGGGCAGCGGCTGGAGCCACGACTGCTGGCCGGCACCCAGGCCTGGTTGTTTGCCTGCCTGAACACCAGCAAGGTGCTGCCCTTCGTGGCCACGGGGCAGCTGGATCTGCCCGCACTACGACTCTCCCTGCTGTTCCTGCCGCTCACGCCGATCGGGATCGTGCTCGGACAGCGCTTCTTGCGCAACACCTCCAAGGAGGGGGTGTACGCGGTGTTCAGCGGCGCCCTGCTGCTCAGCGGGGCGCTCCTGCTCTGGCAGGGGTGGCAGGGTCAGCTGCGGCCTGGTTGATTCCAGCCCCTCCTCCGTCTCGCCCCTCAGACCGGTCCATCCGAAACCGGCGGTGGCAACACCAGATGGCGGCGCAGCACAACCAGACTGCTCTCCAGCTCCCCCCGCAACAGGGTCAGGTCGACGTCACGGTGTTGCAGGGAGGGGCCGCTCAGGCCCGCGGCGCATTCCAGGATCCAGGGGCCGCGAAAGCCGATGGCGGCAAAGGCGTCCCAATAAGGCTGGAGCTCCATGCCGCCAAGCCCCAGCCCCCGCCGCTGGCGGTCTGCCAGTTGCACCGCCCCCAGCCGGTCCGCGCAGAGGCGAATCGCGCCGCCTGGATTCGCCTCGGCGGCTTCCATGTGGAAGGTGTCGAGCACGATGCGCAACCGCTCCGACCCCACCGCCTCAGAGAGCCGCACGGCATCGGCGGCCCGCTGGATCTGACTCACCAGGGGCGGCCGGAGGGGCTCCAACAGCAGATCCACCCGCCGCTCCTCCGCCAAGGGCACCAGCCGCCGGCAAGCCACCAGCAACCGCTCCCATTCCGGCTGCTGGCCATCAGGCGCCGCGCCGCGTCCCACATACTCGTGGATCGTGATCGCTGGCGCCTCCAGCTCCGCGGCAAAAGCGATCAGACGGCTGTAGTAGTGCGCCGCCCGCTCCCGTTCGCGCGGATGGGGATGGGCCAAATCGACATTCTCCGGCGTCAGCGAGAGGATGCGCAATCCGAAGGAGCGGTAGAGGTGTCGCCACTCGGCGGCGGGCCAGACGTCCAGCGGCACGTGCAGCTCCACCCCCGCGCAGCCCAGGTCAGCCGCCACCGCCGCGATCTCCGGGTGGCGTTGGTGGCCGAAGATCCAGGTGCAGAGGCCGATGTCATCCGCCATGGCGCCTCAGATCTTGGTTTGACCCGCGTCGGCGATCAACACCTGGCGCGTGAGGGCCAGGGAGGCATCGCTGGCGAGGAACAGAAACGGTTGGGCGATCAGCTCGGGGGTGAGGGTGAGGGGCATGGCCTGCAGGCGATGCACGGTCTCATCGAGAGCCTCCGGCGTCACCCATTGGCGCAACTGTCGTTCGGTCATCGTCCAGCCCGGCGCGACGGCATTCACCCGAATGCCCTGGCCTCCATAGGCCTCCGCCAGGCCACGGGTGAGACCCACCAGCGCCGCCTTGGTGCTGTTGTAGGCGATCAGTTCGGGCTTGGCGATCCAGGCGGTGTGGCTGGTGGTGAGGATCACACTGCCGCCGCCATTGGCGACCAGTTGGGGCAGGAGTTCGCGGCAGGTGAGAAAGGCGTGGGTGACGTTGAGCTGAAAGAGTTCGTTCCATTGGCGCTCCTCCATCGCCAGGCCGTCGTGGCGAGGGTCGTAGCCGGCATTGGCGATCACCACGCGCAGCTCCGGCAATCGTTCGCGCACCTGAGCCAACGTGCGCACCAGGGCGGTGCCATCACAGAGATCCACCTCCAGCCCCTCCAGCGCACCGGGCCCCTCGGCGCAACGCTCCATCAGGCGCCGATGGCCCTCCGTGTCCCGATCCAGGCTGATCACCCGCGCGCCCTGACCCACAAACGCCTCACAGAGGGCCGCGCCGATGCCCGCGGCGCCCCCGGTGATCACCACCCCGCGCCCGCGCAAATCCTGATAAAGGGGGAAGGGTGGATCGGGTGTTGGGGACTGGACCGGCTGGGTCATGGCCCACCTCCCTCGGGGGGCGCGGGGGGGAGAAGAACACGGGTGAAGGTGGTGCCCGCGAAGCCGGGCGCGATGGTGGCGTTGGGGCTGGTGAGGGTGCCGCAATGGTCGTCGTCATTGACGAGGAGCACGACACGGCGGCCATCCGCCAGGGTGGGGCCCAGGGCGGCGGCGTCGTATTGCACCTCGTTGGCAGCCAGATCCACACCGGCCTGGCGCTCGATGTGATCCAGCACCACGGTGGCGGCCGCTGGGCGGGCTGGGCAATCCAGCAGGGAGACGCAGCCGCCGCTGTCTTCGCCCCCGTCAAGACGAAAGTGGGAGAGGGTGTTGCGCTGGCGCGGCTTGACCTCGTTCTGCAGCATCAACCCGTCGCCGTTCCCCAGCAACACGCTGTCCATCAGACCGAGCTGGTGGGTGAGGGGCAACAGAAACTCCCGCTCGAGCACGAAGGTCTGGCGGTCTGGGTGCAAGCGGTAGAGCAGCTGGCGGCTCATAGACACGGCGCCATCTTGTTGCAGGGGCCGCTGCAGGCTCACCAGGAGCTGATGGCCATCGGGGCTGCAGGAGAGGCCCTGGATGCCGCGGTAGAGATGGGATCCAATCCCCGGGCGGAGCCGCTGCACATGGGCGGGCAGAGCCAACTCCCCCGTGACACGCGCCAGCCGGTCAGCGATGACCACCCTCAGATCCTGCTCCCTGCCACTGGGGAGATCGCTGGCCATCACGGCTTCCGTGCCGATGAAGAAACGATCGTGGCAGAGGGCGAGGGCTTCCACCTTTTTGAACGTTTCCCCGCGGGGATCGCCATGGAGGGTGAGTGGTGTGCCGATGCGCGGCCGAGGATCGGGGGAGCGCGGATCAACGGTCACCGGAAAGAGCAAGGGCAGGCCTTCTGAGGCCATCCACCAGCGATCATGGCTCCGTTCGTAGGTCACCCCGCCGATGCCCCCGAAGGCGTTCAGCCCCGCACGCGCCTTGGCCAGGCAGGTGATCGTGAAACTGCGAATCGTCTCCGGCAGCGAAGCCGCGGGTGCGGGCACTCTGGGCGGCACCGGCAGTGCGGGCGGTGCGGCGGCCAGAACCAGGCCCAGGGCGCCGCTCAGCATGGAGTCGTCGCCTCCCTGACGCCAATCTCGGCAATGAACGCTTCCAACACCTCCAGCACCAAGCCATCCTCAACCTTCATCATCCAATCGCCCTCCGGATTGGCGCAGTGGCCGAGCCCTTCCAGCAACACATAGCGCAACTCCCGCCCCGTTTTCTTGTTGTCCGACGCCATGGCGTTGAGCAAATCGTTGGCCCGCACCGACTCAGGCCATGGTGCTGCGAAGCCCAGCCGCTGAACAATGAGCTGATCGTGCCGGTCCACCAGCGCAGCGTTGATCAGCCCGAGGCGATGGGCCAGCCGCGCGGCGATGCGCATGCCGTAAGCCACTGCTTCACCATGCTGCATCCGGCCACCCAGCAGAAACTCCAGCCCATGGCCGAAGGTGTGGCCGTATTCCAAGATGATGCCGTAGCCCTTTTCGGATGGATCGCGGCGCAGAATCGGCAGCTTGGAGAGGATCAGGCGCCTCACCAGCCCATGGCGCTGGTTGGCGCTGTAGCGATGCTCGGGTTCCAGAACGCTCTCCAGGTAGGCAAGAAAGGGCGGATCGGCGATGAAGCCATTCTTTATGCCCTCCACGATGCCGCTCCGGCAGGAGGCCAGCGGTTCACTCAGCAGGTAGTGGGTGTCGACCCAGATGAACAGTGGCGCGTGATAAAGACCAAACAGGTTTTTGCCGTATCGGCCGTTGATCGCCTGCTTGTTGCTCAACACGCTGTCGGTCTGCCCCGTCATGGTGGTGGGGATCTCGATGTAGCGCACGCCGCGAAACAGCAGGGCCGCCGCCAGTCCCACCAGATTGCCCACCGCGCCACCGCCAAAGGCGATCAGGAGCGAGCGCTTGCTGGCTCCCGCGGCGATCAATCCTTCCAGCACCCCCTCCAGGCTGGCAAAGCGCTTGCAGCTCTCCCCCGTTCCCACCAGTTGAAGCACACAGCGCTGGCCGTGCCGCAGGCGATCTAGCAGAGGCTGGCCATGGACGGCGAACACCCGCGGCTCGCTGAACAGGAACAGGGTGTCGAACTCATGGGCGGCCAGAGTCTGCACCAACTCTGCTTCGATCGCCTGGCCGAGGAACAGGGGGCTGGGGGTGGCCAGGCAGGTCTGCAGTTCCTCCACGATTCCGGGAAGAGCCTCAGAAGTGGCCTTGGGCAACGCCGCGGGAGTGTCGCCGAGTGGCGGCGGCGGCGGCGGCCCCTCCAGCGCCAGCGGTGGGTGAAGCGGCTGGCCCGGTACCCCGGGCAACGTGGTGGTCTCTGTCTCCCCTGCTGACGTTGGCTGGATGGTCACTGAGCCGATGCGGCGGAACGAGTGGACGCGGGAGCTGGGCAAGAGATGATGGTATCCGTTAAGGGAGATGGCCCCAGCCCCAGTCGCCAGTTGGATTGTTGGGCAGGCCGGTTCCCTGGAGCCTTGGCAAGACATCACACCTGCTGGAACGGTTGATCGGGTTGTCGAATGGCAACGGAGTGGTCGTGGAAATTCGCTCGCGGCCGCCGGTCCGTCTGCCAATCCAGGCACGTCTCATTGCGTTTCAGCCTGCGGTTCAACCAACGTCCTTGGGTTTCTCCTTACGCCACAACAATCACCGTGTTGCCGTAGCTCCGCAGTTGGCGATCCACACTCAGCAACAGCATCGGCTCCACCCGGCTCTGGCACACCAGCAGGCGATCAAAGGGATCCCGGTGAAGGCCAGCGGTTTCCAGGTTCGCCACGGCCAGCAGGTGGGCGTTGCTGACTTGCAGCCAACGGAACCCCTGCCGCGGCACTTGGCGCTCCAGGTCCTGCAGATCCACCACCAGCCGGCCGATCGACACCTTGATCGCCATCTCCCACAGCGAGGCCTGGCTCACAAATACCTCCGCCTCCGGCGCCCGCACCCGCTGCACCACGGTCTCCGGCAGACGTGGATCGTCGTTCAGCCACCACAGCAGCACATGGGTGTCGAGCAGCAGCCGCGTCACCGCAGCACCTCAAACAGCTCCTCAAGCGGGGCATCGAAATCGTCTGTCAGCTGGATCTGGCCGCGCATGGCCCCGGGCGCGGCCACGGGCTGGGCGGGAGCCTGCCAGGCCACCAACCGGGCAATCGGCACCCCTGAGCGCGCGATCACCACCTCCTGCCCTTGTTCCACCTCCTGCAGAAGCTGGGAGAGGTGGGTTTTGGCTTGATGGATGTTCACCACTTCCATCACGAATCAGTCTGAACCTAGTCTTAGTCTAGTTCACTGTTGCGGCGAGCACCCTGCCCTGGCGCTTTCGCCAGCCGGCGGGGGCTCAACTTCGATACAACAGTCGCCCCAGCGCCTCCCGCAGGGCGCGGCTGCTGCTGTCCAGCCCATCGGCACTGGGGAACCAATAGCGAAAATCCCTCCACACGGGGCCCGCCCAGGCGCCGCGGGATTGAAAGTCGACCGGGTAGGGCACCACCGCCAGGCCCTGGCGTTCAAACAGGGCCCGGGCTCGCGCCATGTGGAAGGCGGAGGTCACCAGCAGCACCCGGCTGCCCTTGGGCAGTTGGGCCGCCACGGCCCGCGCTTCCTCGGCCGTGTTGCGCACGTAGGGGGTGACGGCCAGGGCCTGGGGGGGCAGGCCGAGGGCCTCGGCCTGTTCGCGATGTACGTCACCTTCGGTGGGCAGCCCGCTCTGGAGGGCGATGGCACCGCCGGTGAAGAGCAGCAGGGGGGCCCTGCCGGCGCGATAGAGGTCCAGGCCGCCGAAGAAGCGATCGGCATCCACCCATTCCGTGCGGCGCAAGGGGCCCGGGGCGGGGTGGCGGCCGCCTCCCAGCACCACGATCGCGGCGGCCGTGGGCATGGTTTGGGGACGCAGGGGTTGCCAGGGGCGCTCCATCCAGCGCCAGAGTCCCTGGGCTGTCAGGGGTGTCCCCAGCACCCAGAGCAGGGCGAAGGCCCCTCGCACCGGCGTCCAGCGCCGGCGACCGATGCCCCAGGCCAGCAGCAGCAGGGCCACCCCCAACGGCAACACCAGGAGAGGGAGCAGCTTGCTGAGCACAAACATCTGGAGCGACCCGCGGCAGGGAGTGGACCAACCAACCACAAAAAAGACGCTCCGGCCACTGGGGGCGGAGCGTCTTGTCGATCCTCAATTTCTCGGTACCGAACCCCTAGGGAGTTGGAAGCCTCCAGAAAGCCACGGAGGTCAGGCGGCGGCCAGGTTGGCGGCAACAAAGTCCCAATTCACCAGCTTGTCGAGGAAGGTGGTGATGTAGTCGGGGCGGCGATTCTGGTAGTCGAGGTAATAGGCGTGCTCCCACACATCCATGGTGAGCAGGGCCTTCTGGCCATGGGCCAAGGGCAGATCGGCGTTGCCTGTCTTGGTGATCTTCAGGGCGCCGTTGTCGAGCACCAGCCAGGCCCAGCCACTGCCAAACTGGGTGGCACCAGCGGCCTTGAACTGCTCCTTGAAGGCCTCGAAGCTGCCGAAGGCCTCATCGATCTTGGCGGCCAGCTCGCCGCTGGGGGCACCGCCGCCGCCAGGCTTCATCCCCTGCCAGTAGAACGTGTGATTCCACACCTGGGCGGCGTTGTTGAACACGCCGGCCTTGCTGGCGTCGCCAGCCACGGCCAGGATGGTGTCGTCGAGGGACGTGCCCTCGAGATCCGTGCCGGCCACCAGATTGTTCAGGTTGGTGACGTAGGCCGCGTGGTGTTTGCCGTGGTGAAACTCCAGCGTGTTGCGGGAGATGTGGGGCTCGAGCGCATCGAGGCTGTAAGGAAGGGCGGGCAGCTGGTGCGCCATGGATAGGGAAAGCGTGCGGGTAAGGGCCGGATGAAACCGGTTGGCGGCGGCATCCTACCGGCCGGATCCGTGGTCAGACGGGGCGGCTGCCCGACCCTCAGCGACCCACCTCCAGCAGCTCCACATCAAACAGGAGCGTGGCATCCGGAGGAATCACGCCGCCGGCGCCGCGGGAGCCATAGGCCAGATCGGGGGGGATCACCAGCTGCCGCTTGCCACCCACCTTCATGCCCGCCACCCCCTCATCCCAGCCTTTGATCACCCGGCTGGCGCCGAGCGGAAAGCTGAAGGGGCCTCGGCCGTAGCTGCTATCAAACTCCTTGCCGTTTTGCAACGTGCCGCGGTAGTTCACGGAGACGGTTCGGCCAGCCGTGGCCTCCTCGCCCTCTCCCACCACCAGATCGGTGATCTGCAGCCCACTGGCCGTGGTGCGCGGCTTGGGAGCGCTCATCTCTCCCCCAAGGGCATTGGCCTGGGCAAGGGTGGGCGCGTCATCCGAGGGGGCCATGGCAAACAGGGCAGGGTTGGAGTCGTCGGGATCGAGTTCAAGCGGCGAGCGCAGCACGGCGGCGACGGGGTCGCCCGCTGCCCCGGGGGTGGCCAGGGCGGCGGCCACCGTGGTGGTGGGCTCGGGGGGGGCCGCCTCCACCACCGTGGGAGTGACCAGTTGGCTGATCAGCGCCACCATCAGACAGGCCAGGCAGACGCCAGCGCTGATGAGAATGTCTCGCATGGAGGTCGGGACGGGAGGAGGGGTTGGGGGGATTCTGGCAGGGGGGGCCTGAAGCCTGGCCCTAGCCCTGGCCCTGACCCTGGCTTTGGCGCAATTGACTTTCAAGGCGATCAATGCGGCCGCGCAGCTCGTCGAGTTCCCGCTGGCGGGCCAGGCCCAGGTCATGGAGCAGCTGGTCGCGGTTGCGCTCCAACTGGCGCTCCGCCTGCTGTTCCACCTCCGGGGTCTCGCCCCGCAGGGCTTTCAGCACGTCTTCCACGAGGGCGGGGGCGTGGGAGGGATCCAACTTGCCGCTTTGCACCCATTCCTGGGTGACGTAGCGCAAGCGTTCGGCCACCAGGGTGGTGGTGCCGAGGCCCCTCAGAAGGAGCATCTGGAGAAGGTTGCCCTGGTCCATGGTGGCAATGGTGTGCGGGGGAGCCAAAGGGAGAATGGCAACGTGGAGAGGTCTTGACCATGGGAAATGACCGGCTCCCGCGGCTGCTCCTGGCGGGGACGGCCGGAGCCTTGGCGGGTCTCTCGCTTCCCCCCCTGGGCTGGCCCTGGTTGCTGTGGCCCTGCTTGGCGGTGCTGTGGGCCCAGACCAGCGGACCGCCGGGCTGGAGGGCCGGTTGGGTGTGGGGAACCGCCGCCGTGTTGGTCAGCCATCGGTGGCTGCCGGCGCTCCATCCCCTGGATTGGATTGGGGTGCCCGCCCCCCTGAGCCTGCCCATCTGCCTTGTCCTTTGGGGCTTCTGCGCATCGCTCGGTGGCCTGTTGGTGGGGGCCTGGATGGCCCTGGCGCGGCGCCTGGATCCCGCACGGGCCAGCTCGGCCCTGCTGGGGGCGGGGCTGTGGGGCCTTGCAGAGGTGGGGTTGGCCAAGGGCCCCCTGTTCTGGATTGGGTTGGGGGCTTCCCCCCTGCCTGGCGACCCCTGGCTGGCGGGCCTGGCCGCCGTGGTGGGGGCTGGCGGGATCGCGGCGCTGCAGATGCTCCTGGGCTGGGGGCTGTGGCGTTGGGCTCGGGCCCTGGCCAGGCGGTGGAGCGGGGAGCGGCCCCTTGTCGGCCTGACATCGGGCGCCTGGGGGGTGCTGCTGACCATGGGCCTGGTGGTGGCCCACGGGGTGGGGGCCGCGGCCCTGGTTCCCCGGGCGGAGGCCGAGCCAGCGGTCGGGGCAGCGTCCCCCGCGGAGACCGTCTTGGTGGTGCAACCGGCGATTCCCACCCGCCAGAAATTCCTGCCCGCCCAGCAGAAGCGGCTGGTGGGCCTGCTGGCCGCGGCCCTGCGGGAGGCCCAGCCCAGCGGGGCGACGGTGGTGTTGCCGGAGGGGGCGTTGCTCGAGGGGCAACCCCTTCCCGAGAGGGTGTCGGTGGAGGTGCTCAGTGGTGGCTTTCGCCGTGATGACGTCTCCCTGCGCAGTGCCCTGCTGCGTTTCGCGCCACACAGCACCACCGCCGGCGGCTGGGTGGACAAGCACCGGGTGGTGCCCCTGGGGGAATGGGTGCCCCTGGCCCCGCTGCTGCGCTGGAGTGGCCTCTCCGCCGTGGGAGGCGTGGAGCCGGGCGACGCCTCACGGTTGCTGTGGCGTCCGTCGGGGCCCATCGGGGTGGCGATCTGCTACGAGATCGCCGATGGCCGCGCCTTGGCCCGGGCCAGTCGCGAGGGCGCTCGCTGGCTGCTTGCCAGCGCCAATCTCGACCCCTATCCCCTCTCCCTGCAGAGCCAATTCGAGGCCTTGGCGCGGCTTCGGGCGATGGAAAGTGGCCGCTGGCTCGTGAGCGCGGCCAACACCGGCCCGAGTGTGCTGGTGAACCCCTCGGGCCAGGTGGAGGCTTCCCTGCCCAGTGGACGCACCACCAGCGGATGGTTTCGCGTGCCCGCCAGCTTCGGCTTCACCCCCTACCTCCGTGGAGGAGAGAGACCCCTGCTGGGGATGGTGGCCGCCGGCCTGGCCCTGCGGGCGGCGCGGCGCTGACGTCAGCCCTCGGCCAGGGGAGCGGTTTCCACCAGGGAGGGAGCCAGGCGCAGACCCGGCTCTCCGGCGGGCACGAGCAGCAGGTCGGCGTTGCGGATGCGGGAGAGCAGGCGGGTGGTGGTGACCCGGGTGGTGCCGATCAGCTCGGCGATCCGCTCATGGGTGAGGCGGAAGGGGAGATCACACCAAGCGCCACAACGGCGACCCAGGCGCCGCACCAGCAGGGCGAGCAAGGCGTGCAGGCGCTTTTCTGCGTTGCCGAGGTGGCGGATGCGCAGGAGCTGGAGGGTCCATTCATTCACGGGGTCAAAGCCCAAGCCCTCCCCGGCCGGGTCATGGCGGCAGAAGCTCAAGGCCGTCAGGGCTTCGACGCAGACGCCCTCGCTGCAGAGCCGATCGGTGCGGAGCTGGTCGCCAGCCTGCAGGAAGGCGATGGTCATCCCCTCGGTTTCCTCACAGGGGCAATACACCCGGGCGATGCCACTGAGCACCTGCAGGCAGGCCCCTGAGGGCCGAAAGCCCGGATCGAGGAGCACGGTTTGGCCAGGGGGGAGCTGGATGGGAAGCCCCGGGGGAGGGGACTCGGAGCGTTGGGCCATCGGAGCCAAGGAAGCTGGCGTGACGAATGGCCGCAACCTAGGGGACCCACCCACCTTTTTGCAAGCGATTCTCAATTGCAGGAGGGTGGTGGGGCGCTGGTAGCAAAAGTCACTTCACTTGGCAGCATTTGCCAGGGGCTGCCTTCCTGGGGATTTCTAGCCTCGCTCCATCGCCTTGCCGTCCCTCCCCCTGGGTCAACCAATGCGAGCTCTCCAGCCTTCCGCAGCGGGCTGGCCAAGGGCACGGGCCGAGGGGGGGATGGCGACTTCAAGAGGTTTTCCGGTGACACCCCTTCTGAATCGCCCCACACGCTCCCCGCTGGCCACCCGCCTGATGGCCGGTCTGGCCCTACCTTGCACCCTTGCCCTGGGGGCCCTGGTTTCCCCCGCCGCCCTGGCCCAGATTGAGCTGGGGGTGTACTCCGGCCGCCACTACAACAGCGATCAGGCCCTCTACAAGGCCTTCACCGCCCGCACCGGCATTCGCATCAAGTTGCTGGAGGGCAAGGACGATGCCCTCATCGAGCGCCTGCGGCAGGAGGGTGCCAACAGCCCGGCCGATGTGCTGGTGCTCGTGGACGCGGCCCGACTGGACAAGGCCGCGCAGATGGGACTGTTTCAGCCGATTCGATCCGCTGCCCTGCGCCGTGACGTGCCGGCGCCGTTGCGAGACGGCCAGGATCGGTGGTATGCCCTCACCCGCCGGGTGCGGGTGGTGATCGTCAATCCGAAACAGGTCAATCCCGCGACCATCCGCACCTACGCCGATCTCGCCAAGCCTGCCCTCAAGGGCAAGCTGTGCCTGCGGGACAGTCGCAGCGTTTACAACCAGTCGCTGGTGGCGGATCAATTAATTCTTCGTGGTGTCAATGCCACTCGCGACTGGATCCGGGGGATGGTGGCCAATCGCAACCCCCGACAAGCCTTCTTCACCGCCGACGTCCCCCTGGCCCGGGCTGTGGCCAAGGGCGATTGTGCCGTTGGCCTGGTGAATTCCTACTACGTGGCCCGGATGCTCTCCGGAGAGAGCGGCGCGGGTGACAAAGCCCTGGCCAGCCAGATCCAGGTGGTCTTCCCCACCCCCGCCCACGTGAATGTCACTGGGGCGGGGGTGACTCGGGCGTCAAAGAAGGCGGCGGCCGCCACCAAGTTGATTGAGTTTCTGGCCTCCGCCAGCGGCGGCAAGGGCTACGCCGCTGCCAACAACGAATATCCCCTTAAGGGCATGGGCGGCCATCCCATCCTCAATCGCTGGGGGAGTTTCCAGGCGGATGGGGTGAGCGCCCAGGCCATGGGGGCGCGCAATCGAGAGGCCGTCACCTTGATGCGCTCCAACGGCTGGCGGTAGTGAGGTCTTCCCGGGCCACCCTCTCAGCGACGCTCGGGCGCGGGCTGACTCAGTCTTCCAGGAGGCTGCGCAGCATCCAGGCCGTTTTTTCGTGCACCTGCAGCCGCTGGGTGAGCAAGTCGGCGGTGGGTTGGTCACTGGCTGCCTCCGCCAGCCCAAACACCTCCCGGATGGTGCGTGCCACGGCCTCGTGGCCGATCACCAGCTCCCGCACCATCGCCAGGGCGGCCGGATTGCCCTCGGTTTCAGGGATGGAGGCGAGGCGGGCGATGGCGCTGCTTCCGTAGGGGGCGGGGAAGCCGAGGGCGCGGATCCGCTCGGCGATGCCATCCAGGGCCGTCCAGAGCTCGGTGTAGTGCTCCATGAACATCAGATGGAGCGTGTTGAACATCGGCCCGGTCACGTTCCAGTGGAAGCCGTGGGTTTTGCTGTAAAGCACGGTGCTGTCCGCCAACACCCGACCCAGCCCTTCGGCGATCTGTTGCCGTTGGGCGTCGGGGATGCCGATGTCGATCGGGGGTGCGGAGGGTGCCATGGGGGGCTGCTGGGACTGCTCAAGGTATAGCGGGAGCCTGTTTCCCTGACACTGGAGTCATCGCCATCAGCGCGCCAGCGGCGGACAACTCCAGCCCCGCGTCTGGATGGGCTTCGCACACCTCGGCAAATGCTGGGGCAAGGCGCGGCCTGCCGGTGAGGGCGAGAGGCTGGGTGATGCGACCCGGAAGATCCGCTGGATCAACAGCTCCTGGTGGCTGGACGAGGCAAGTCGCGAGCCCAGCAGTCGAGGATCAGCCTGCGGCTTTCAGCCAGCGCTCCAGATCCGCCGGACTGAGGAAATCGAGGAGGGCTTCTGCCAGGGCTTCCAGTTGCTCCAGGGGCAGGCGCGGACGCTGCGCCTGCGAAATTGCCTCAGCCAGGTTGGTTCAGTGCACGAGCCCATGGATCAACAGGAGCATTCGCCGTCTACACTGGCCATAGACTGTCTACACGGCTGGGATCATGCCGCTCAACATCCGCAGTGAGGAGGCCAATCAGCTGGCCGCGGAGGTGGCGATCCTCACGGGGGAAACCAAGACCACTGCGGTGATTCAGGCCCTCAAGGAGCGGCTGCATCGCCTGCAGCACCAACGGCAGGCGCAGGACGAGCAGCAGGACAGCCGGCTTGATCGGCTCGATCGGATTGCCTTGCGCTGTGCTGCCAGGCCAATTCTTGATACGCGCAGCGCCGAGGAGATCTGCGGATACGACGCCACTGGCTTGCCCTGCTGATGGTGATCGATTCCTCCGCTGTTCTCGCCATTCTCCAAGATGAGCCTGAGCGTAGAACATTCAATGCCTTGATCGTGGCTGCCAAGAGATGCTCACTCTCTGCCGCCACGCTCGTGGAACTCTCGATCGTGGTTCTGGCACGTTTTGGTGCCGAGGGTCAGGCCGATCTTGAACTCTTTCTCCGCACAGCACAGGTGGAGATCGTGAACTTTAATCCGGAGCAGGCGGAACTCGCCCGTACAGCCTTTGCACGCTACGGCAAGGGACGTCATCGCGCTGGACTCAATCTTGGTGATTGCTTCTCCTATGCCCTGGCACGCTTTCTTGACGAAGCTCTGTTGTTCAAAGGCGATGATTTCGTGCATACAGACCTCCGCTCCGCAACGGATTAAAGCGCTTGCAGCGCCAAGTGGCGATCACGGCCGGTAGGCTCGCTGCAAATATACGAATAGCACGACGCGCTCTAGACGAACGCCATATATCTCATCAAGGGCGGCGCTGAACTGCTTAAGAACTGGGTCGATTGCTACCATTATGACCTCATATCATTGGTTGACCACTGCCCAACAACGCAAGGATGGGCCGCCATCAGCCGCTTGAAACCCACCCGCAGAGCGTCGCACATTTGCTGTCAGCACATGCGCACAGATGGTTGACCTTTTTTTAGGGGGGGAGGCTTGGATTCGACGAAGATATTCCCATGTGGTTTGTTGTCCCAAACGTTTGAGCTGCTGCCATTGCAGGCATCCTGGCTGCCGCACCGCCTTCCCAGGCAAATGGACTCACTTTCACCAACAAAACCACCTACAAAGGCTTGGGCGGAGACTTTGGAAGTGGCGTTTACGCCAGCGGTAGCACCATCTACGTGGCCACTGATGGCGGCCTGAGCATGGCGTCTGAAACCCAGCCCGTGCCCGCCCCCCTGCCGATCCTGGGTTCCGCGTTCGCCTTGGGCTACAGCCGCCGCCTGCGCAGCCAGACCCAGCGCCTGCGCCAGGCCGCGAGCAACGTGTGCGCGTGATGAGGCCACCACCCCAACCAGCGGCCAACGCCGATCGTCGCAACGCCGTGCCTGCCCATGCCCGCCGGCTGGCCGTTGTGTTGGAGATTCTGGTGCTGCTGGCCGTGATCCTGCTGCGTTTCTCCAGCCTTTTTCACAGCCCCAACGACGAGCAGGGGGCCACCCTCATTCCCCAGACCCTTAAGCTCGCCAGCCGCTGGGGGGTGGTGTTTGCCCTGCTGGTGCCCCTGCAGGTGATCAGTTTTGGCTGGTTGTGGTTGGAGAGCTGCACCAACTCTCCGCACAGCTCTCCCGGTCGAGCACCGAGCTGGCTGATATCCGCACCCGCCTCAATGCTGGGAGCATGTGTCTAGGGAGGCCGGTGATGCCTTTACCAGCACACCGGCCGTGGCCTGAATGCAACCAGATGGCGGTCAGCGAATCACCAGCCGCTTTCTCAGTCGACGCGACCAGCCAAAGGCTGCAGCAGCCCCAAACAACGGCAGCGGACCCGGCACCGGGGTGGTGGCAATCGCATAGGTCATGGTGGTGTTTGTGGTGAGTGTCACATCGATTTGATCCAGGGGATTGGAGATCGATTGGGTCAATCCCAACACCTGTCCAAGCGATTCACCATGGGCAAAGACGGGACCATAATTTGCATCCCAGCCTGCGCCAAGCGAGTTGTATACCTCAGCGGCAAACTCAGACGCCAACATGTCATCCCCCCACCAGGGCATGGCACCGGCTGGAGGAAGCTGGAACATGCCGGTGCTGTTCGCATAGGAGGTGTTCAATACGGTGACGTCATAGGACTGTCCACCGACGTTGACCACCACAGCGGATGCGGGTGTAGGAGACAGAAAAGGCAGAGCAGCAGTGCTCAGAATTGCAAGAGTTGCAACACGAAGGGACGAAGACATGATGAATCAATCAGATAAAAGTGAATTGAGCAGCATTGGCCAGATTCAAGCTGGACAGAGTTGCCCCATGAACAAAGCCAATCGTTTCTGGTGAGCCAAGTGTCACCGCATCAATGCGCACACCCGGAATTCGGTTGTGACGCGCGCTGACCAGAACGTAATCGGCACTGCTGCCATGCAGTTGGATCCTGTCCCCGGCCGTAAAATCGGTGATGAGTGCCAAATCCGTGGTGCCCAGACCTGACGTGCCATCGTCGTAGAAGCGTCCCAGGGCATCGCCCAGGACGAAGAGATCATCGCCGCCTCCGCCGGTGAGTTGATCGAGAGAGCCACTGCCACGAAGGGTGGAGCCCGTTGGCACGCCAATCAGGACTTCCGCAGTGTTGGTGCCGGTGATGATGTCACTTCCGTCGGTGACAATTCCCACGCTGGGTTCTTTGATGGTCACCGTGAGGGTGCTCCCCACTTGCTGGGTGCGGGCGGCATCGGTGTAAAACCGCAGCTCAAGGGTTTCATTGGGATCAATGACACCATCCGCCGCGATGGTGGTGCCAAAGCTTGCACGGCCATCGAGCCCGATCAGGCTTGAGCCGCTGAGGAGGCTATTGCTGAAATCAGATGACATGATCCCTGCCCCGCTGAACTGCCAGAAGATCTCAGATCCTGGAGTCGCATTCGTGGCGGCACCGATGATCAGGACGCCACCTTCCTCCACAGTGGTCGCGCTTGTGTTGAAGGTATAGGAGGGTGGAGCGCTGACATCATCGTTCAGGATGTGACCAATGGCGCTGGAGGCTCCAATCTCCAGAACAGCGCCGATGGGGTCGGATAGAGAAACGGAAAATGTTTCGTCGTTCTCCAGAGTGTTGTCACCAACCACATCCACCGTGATCTGTTGGCTGGTCTGCCCTGCCGCGAGGATCACGGTTCCCGTGGGCAAGGTTCCACCGGCGAAGTCGAGAGCGTTGACAGGGTTGCTGCCAACGGGACTGACGGCCCAGGAGACGCTGACAGGAACGGTGGGATCGCCTGCGCGATGGATGGTGAAGGTGAACGGGGTGGAACCGATGTTGCCTTCCGTCTTGTCGGCCGCCAGCGGGCTCAGCGACAGGCTTGCCCCATCAACCACGCTATCGCTGCGTACTCCAAGATTTTGCATGCGCTGATCATGGCTAGACGGTGTGTCGGCTTCGCCGTAGGCCGTTTCCAGGGTGCCATGGGTGGCGGCCAGGTATTCCGCAAGCACGTCCTGCTCGGTGCCATCTCCTGAGAAGGTGGCCGCACCAGTGCGGGGCGCATCAGGGTTGTAGAGATCGACTCGGTTGGCGGCGGGATCGGTTGGCGTTGGATAACCATCCCCTCCACCGGCGATGAAGTACAGGGTCACCATGCGGAAGGTGCGGTTTGGATCGCCGTAAAGGTCTCCATTGCGCACGATCACATCGAGATCCTTGCCGCTCGCGTCTTCAATTGTCAGATTGACAATTCGACTTCCTTCCGGGCGGCTGGGATCAAAGCTGAACGCCATCCCGGACACCTGCGGAAAGCGGCCCTGATTGGGATAGCTGGAGACTCCATGTTCCAGCATCGCTTTCAACTGACTGGCGGTCACTGTGACCAGAGAGAGGCTGTTGTTGAAGCGCAGGGAGTATTCGATATCGAGGGTGGAGATCCCGCCTTCGGGTTTATCTGCGGAGGGATTGGCAGCTGTCGGTTTCTTTTCTCCTGTCAAGGGATCAATGGACCCGATCTGGGAACGGATGCCTCCACCATTTTTCAGCGACAGAACCACAGTCGGGTCAATGCTTTTTGCGTAGGCGAGATTGGCATCAGCCGTCAGGTTACCGAGGTTGGTTTCCTGGCTACGCATGATCGACCTTTCCCCCTCCAGATAAACGCTTCCATAACCCCATATCTGACCGTCCTTGCTGTTGACCACTGCCTGCACCGCTTCGGTGAGGGTTTGGACGTTGTCGCCTTTGCTGCCTTCTGCAAAGGCGGTGGTGGATAAGTCTGACTCGCTGACATTCCACACCTGCGCCACGGTCGCAGCCGTGGCCGCATAAGCGCCATTCAGGTTGGGATCAAGGAGTTCCGTAATGATTCGACCCTGATCATCGAAATCCACCACCAGGCGACCCAGGTAGGTGTATTCGTTGTCCGTGTTTACGATCAAGGTGGTACCACCATCAGCGCCGGTGGTCAATAGGGGATAGGTGTCGGCAAAGTCGGCGGCATGGCTGGGAAAGGCGACGGCTTGATCGTTTTCATCTCCCAGACGGGTATGGGAGCCTGCGGAAAGGATGATGTCCACCCCACGCAACAAGGAGGCCAGAGCGATTTCGTTGGTGATGAGCTGAAGGTGAGCCATCAGGATCACCTTGTTCACCCCCTGGCTGATCAGATCGTCGATCACGGGCTGCAGTTGGCTGGCCAGCAGCGCCATGTCGTCACGTTCCGCACCATCACCCTCGAAGCCCTTCACTTCCACACCTCCGGTGGAGCCGATCTGCTCCAAGAGTTGGGTGGTGGCTCCCACAAGGCCGATCTTTTCTCCACCTTCGGTGACCACAGCGGAGGGCACGATCTTTCCCTTCAATGTCGACGCTTCTTCCAGCCCTGGCATGGCTGTGGTATCGTTGAATCGTGTCTTCAAGTCGACATCACCGCTGAAATCGAGATTGGCTGACAGGTAGGGGAATTGAGCGCCAACCCAGCCCGTCACTGAACCAGGAGTAAACGCATCCCGGAAGATTCTGGTGCCCAGGTCAAACTCATGGTTGCCAATCGTTGACGCTTCAACGCCAATTACGCTGTGGATGGCAATATCGACAGCCGCAATTGGATGATTCGTGCTGACATCGAGATTGATGCTGGATCCCGTGACGGCATTCAGCTCATCACGCACGCTGAGGTCAGTTCCACCGTTGAGAAAGGGGCTGGCAATGTAGTTGTCTCCACCCGCTAGAATAATGGTATTAGAAAATGTGTCATCAAAGCCATCAACAAGTGCTGCCAAGTATGGAGCGGTCTGGGGGGCCAGAAATCCAGCCTCTGAATCGGAATAGTGGAGGAGCTGTAGGCGATAGGTTGTCGGAGTAGTTGCAGGCAAAAATACGTCGCTTTCCCAGAGAAAGGGCTCACCATTGATGGTGTCAAAAAGCTGCATTGGTTGGGGTAGTTTAACTTTAAATCCATCTTATCCAGCTGTCACGGACAATGGGAATGCCTGTGGGCTTGTGTTACATGCTGTTGTGATCGACACTTGCTTGCTGCAGAACCTTGTCTCTTTCTTCGCTTGGATTGCGGGGATTTCTGGGATTTGCTGGCATGAATGATTGGTTCTGCGCTAGCTGAATTCTGGAAGACTTGGTCAATTCACGCAGGAATGATGTGGTTATCGTTGGTGATTTTGGTCTTCCAGGGCCTCCAAAAGTCTTGGGCTGGTGATCACGGGCAGTCCAGGGGCATGGGTATGCTCGTCCTGGGTGTGACTTCACTAAGGTGGAGGTGCTTATCCCCTGGAAGGCTCTGCCTCGGCCAATCGAATCCCGCGATGACCTCATTCCCGTTGCAGTGTGAAGAGCTAGGCTTACGGCTGTTGCCAGGTGCCAACCGAACGATTCAGCGGGCAGCTGCGCCGACATAACTCAGATCCTATTTCAGGCTCCGAATCAGGTGGTGGTTGGAGGTTCTGTGTAGGGCCCTGCCTCGAATCAGTGCCGCACCATCTGCGTGTCCAAGCGGGGCCTGTTTGTTGATGGGTTTCAGCAGGCCTGGTCTCAGGCGGATGGCTCCGGCTTTCGCATTCTCATCGTTCGATCCGCGTGTCGTGTTCTTGGAATCAGAGCCGCTGATTTGAGTGAGAGGCCCCAGCATGCGGCAAAGCTTCTGGCCCGCCCTAGTCGCCATCCGAGTGCGGAAGGGTCGTTTGCAACGATCTGTCCCCCGGCCGTCTGAGCTCTGGTCTCAGATGTGGTGAAAGGTTCACTCCTTGACTCACCTGCCAGGGGCTGGTGGCGGCCGCCATTGGGGCGGACAGGCTGCCCAACCGTCCTGCCGCAAACCAAGCCAGAGCTCGAGGGCTTGTTCCCGGCTGAGTTGCCGGCGGTGCTTGAGCAGCGGTTCCGCCTGGTCGGGCAGCCACTCGCCGCTCGTCACCTCCAGCATTTGACTCCATTGGTCCCAGCGGGCGGGGCGGAAGTGCATCACCAGGCGGCCATCACTGATCCAGGCCTCCCGCGGCGGTGTGGGGCGAAGCCCTCTCCTGGCCCCGGGCTCCTTCAGGCCACCTCCGGCGCCCAGCCCCGCTGGCGGATCTGGTCTTCCGTCCAGTGGCCGCAGCGATGGGTGATGTGCTCCCCATGGGCGATCAGGCCCTGGTGGAGCTGGCAGGTGAGCAGGGGCACGCAGTTGGGGCCGGCGTGGTGGCGAAACCAGTGGCAGGTGAGGCACACCTGCCGGCTGCGGCTGGCCCGCAGCACCTCTTGATCGAGATAGGGCCATTCCTCGATCGCCTCGAGGGGGCTGGCGCTGGGTGACGCGCCGCGGGGAGTGGGGGGAGCCATGGGCCGGGGATGGGGTTCACATGTACTAGCACGAATCCCCTCGATGGCTGGCCGCCCGTTCCGCTCCCTCCCCTGTCACCTCCTTCCCTTCAGCTGGCTCGGCCGCCATACCACTGCTGATACCAGCGCTCCATCTGCCCGATCTCCTGGCTCTGCACCCGCACCATCGCCGCCTCCAGCTCCTGCAACTCGGCATGCACCGTGCCCCACTGGGCGTGGGAGGCCATCATCACGCCCATGCGGTGGTGGGCGATCATCTGCTCGAGGAAGGCCCGATCAAAATCCGGCGCCTCCCTCAGGGCCTGCAGGCTTGTGCCCATGCCGAGCATGCCCATCCTGCCCATGCCATGGTCGCCCCCCGGCCATGGCGGCACCGAGCCGCCAAACCATTCGCTATACCACCGGCGCATCAGGGCATTCTCCTGCGACTGGCTCGTCTTGATCCGCTCCGCCAGGGCCTTGATCTCGCCATGGCGGGCTCGGGTCAGGGCCAGCTCCGCCATGGCAATGGCGCCGTCGTGATGGGGAATCATCATCACGATCAAGTGAGCATCGGCGGAGCGCTGGCCCCTGGCCCCCGGGCCATACCCCATGCCCATGGGGGGACCGCTGCCTTGCGCAAGGTCGGCGACGCCAGCGGAGGCCGGAGCCACGGGGCAGAGCAGCAGGGCAGCGGCGGTCGCAGCCCACCAGGGGGCCATCACCGCCCGAGGGCTTGCCTTTGGAGCATTCATCGACTTTTCTCCTTCCACAGCAACTGTCTTCATGCTGATGGGGAGGGGAAGCTCCTCCCCTCCACTGCACGCAGAGCGTTACACCGTCACCGGCAGGGGACCGGTCAGGTTGGCGACAGGGGCCTGTTGGAAGCGCAGCCGCTCGTGTTCAACGTCCACCGCGATCGTTGCGCCGGGTGGGAAGGTGCCCGAGAGGATCGCCTTGGCGATGGGTGTTTCCAGCTCCCGTTGGATGGCCCGCTTGAGGGGGCGGGCGCCGTAGACCGGGTCGTAGCCCACTCCAGCCAGCCAGTCGAGGGCTTCGCCATTGAGCTGCAGGCCCAGCTTCCGGTCTTCCAGCCGCTTGGTCAACCGCTTCACTTGGAGCTCCACGATCTGGCGCAGCTCCTCGGCCTTGAGGCTGTGGAAGATGATCGATTCATCGAGGCGGTTGAGGAATTCCGGCCGGAAGTGGGCACGGAGGGCCTCGTTCACCCTCTTCTCCATCTCGGCGTGGCGGCCTGGATCACCGGCCAGATCCAGAATGGATGCACTGCCGATGTTGCTGGTGAGGATGAGCACCGTGTTGGTGAAATCCACCGTGCGGCCCTGGCCATCGGTGACGCGGCCGTCATCGAGGATCTGGAGCATGACGTTGAACACATCGGGGTGGGCCTTCTCCACCTCGTCAAAGAGGATCACCGCGTAGGGGCGCCGCCGCACAGCCTCCGTCAGCTGGCCGCCTTCTTCGTAGCCCACGTAGCCCGGAGGAGCCCCGATCAGACGACTGACGGCGTGCTTCTCCATGTATTCGCTCATGTCGATCCGCACCATCGCCTCCTCGGAATCGAAGAGTTGAGAGGCCAGTGCCTTGCTCAACTCTGTCTTGCCCACACCTGTGGGGCCGAGGAACAGGAAGCTGGCAATGGGGCGGTTGGGATCGCTCAGACCAGCCCGGGAGCGCTGGATCGCATCGGCTACGGCCGTGACGGCCTGTTGCTGGCCAATCACGCGGGTGTGGAGTTCATCTTCGAGATGGAGCAGTTTCTCCATCTCGCTTTGCACCAGCTTGCTCACGGGAATACCCGTCCACTTGGCGATCACCTCGGCGATGTCATCCTCGGTGACCTCCTCCCGCAGCAGGGTTTTGCCTCCCTGACCGCTGTTGAGTTCCGCTTCCTTGGCCGCCAGCTTGCGGTTGAGGACGCCCAGGGTGCCGTATTCCAATTCTGCGGCCTTGTTGAGGTCGTAGCTGCGCTTGGCCTGTTCAATCTGCAGTTGCACCTGCTCGATCTCCTCCTTGATCGCGCCCAGCTCGTCGATGGCGCCCTTTTCCTTTTGCCACTGGGCGTTGAGGGAACTCTGCTGTTCACCCAGCTCGGCCAGTTCCTTCTCCAACCGCTCCAGTCGGTCTTTGCTGGCCACATCGGATTCGCGCCCCAAGGAGAGTTTTTCCATCTCCAGTTGCAGGATGCGCCGATCCAGCTCGTCGATCTCCTCTGGCTTGGAGGTGATCTCCATCTTCAACCGCGCCGCTGCTTCGTCCATCAGGTCGATGGCTTTGTCGGGCAGGAAGCGATCGGCGATGTAGCGGCTGGAGAGCACCGCCGAGGCAACGATCGCGTTATCGGCGATGCGCACGCCATGGTGCACCTCGTAGCGCTCCTTCAGGCCGCGCAGGATCGAGATCGTGTCTTCCACCGTGGGCTGGTCGACAAACACCTGCTGGAAGCGGCGCTCCAGGGCGGGATCCTTTTCAATGTGTTGACGGTGTTCGTCGAGGGTGGTGGCCCCAATGCAGCGCAGCTCGCCCCGGGCGAGCATGGGCTTGAGCAGGTTGCTGGCATCCATGGCCCCGCCCGTGGCGCCAGCTCCCACCACGGTGTGAATCTCATCAATGAAGAGCACGATTTGCCCTTCCGAGGCGGTGACCTCCTTCAGCACAGCCTTCAGCCGCTCCTCGAATTCACCCCGGTATTTGGCGCCAGCGATCAGGGCCCCCATGTCGAGGGCGATCAGCTGGCGGTTTTGCAGGGCGGCGGGCACGTCACCGTTGACGATCCGCTGGGCCAGCCCCTCGACAATGGCTGTCTTGCCCACACCGGGCTCGCCGATCAACACGGGGTTGTTTTTCGTGCGACGGCTCAGGATTTGAATCGTGCGGCGGATTTCCTCATCCCGGCCAATCACCGGATCCAACTTGCCGTCCCGGGCGGCGGCGGTGAGGTCGCGGCCATACTTCTCCAGGGATTCGTAGGTGCCTTCGGGATTTTGATCGGTCACTTTTTGATTGCCTCTCACGGCGACCACGGCCTGTTTGAGCTTATCGGCATTGCAACCGCACTGGCTGAGGAGTTGCTTGCCGCAGCGATCGTCGATGGCAAGGGCCAGCAGCAGGTGCTCGATGGCGATGTAGCTGTCGTCAAAGCTCTTCTTCAGGGCGTCGGCTTGATCGAGCACGGCGTTGAGACCCTTCCCCAGATAGACGTTGTCTGGGGCCGTGCTCAGGCTGGGCTGGCTGGCGATGTAGGCATTGATTTTCTGGTTCAGGCTGCCCAGGTCAACACCGGCCTTCTCCAGGATGCGGCTGGCCAGGCCCTCCTCGGTGAGGAGGGCGGCAAAGAGATGCTCGCTCTCCATTTGCTGTTGCCGCTTTTGCTGGGCCAGTTGCTGGGCGGCAACGACGGCGGCCCAGGCCTTCTCGGTGAACAGTTCGGCGGTGGGATGCATGGTGGGGAGCCTCCGGAGGCTTGGACGGAGTGGCTTGTCACTTGGGAGCGTATGCAAACCGCCATCGGCCGAGCAGTGGGAGGACCGAACCGGACCGACCAGGTGGCACCCCCGGGGTGGGAAGGGCCGTACCCCGGGGGAGGGCAGACCGGCCAAGGAGAGCTGGCCGCCGCTGAAGTGGTGGAGACAGGTCCCATCCGTCGCAATGGTGAACGGGCTTCAGGCGCCGGGCTGGGAACGGTTGGTGGCGGCAATGCGCCGGCGGAGTTGGCGGAGTTTCCGGCTCCAGCCGAGCATCGCGGCGGTGCCAGCGATGGGAAGGGGCCCGGGCACCTTCACTGACTCGATGAAGGTCAAATGGGACGACACCGGAACGTAGCCGGAAAATTCTCCGAAGGAAACATTGAGGCTGCTATTGATGTCTCCATAGGTTGGGCCAAAGGAAAGGGCATAGGAGCTGACGGAGGCAATAACACCGTTCACAAATGCGGGGCTGCCGGAGTCTCCGCTGGCGATCGCCGCTTCTTTGGCGCCAACGCCCAGGTTGCAGTAGGAGGGATTGTTGGCAAGGGAAGGATTGACAGCCACAGCAATCTTGCAACCAGCATCATTGGCGGCCAGGCCGTTGTCGAAATCGGCCGCCCATGTATTGGCGCCACTAATGAAATCAGGATCGGTCGTAAAGGCGCCATTAAAATTTGGGTCGCTCCACTGAAATTCATAACGATTGTCCCCTTGGCGCAGGCGTCCGG
This sequence comes from Cyanobacteriota bacterium, assembly GCA_046340755.1. Lineage (GTDB taxonomy): Bacteria > Cyanobacteriota > Cyanobacteriia > PCC-6307 > Cyanobiaceae > Cyanobium. Next base: position 36,469 of record JBKDSY010000065.1, on the reverse strand, counting down.
AGGACAGGTTGGCGCCCACATTTCCACCCACATCTGAACGCTGACCATAGCCGGCAACATTGAAATCTGTCGACATTAAGTTATTTTGATAAAGCCCATAACTTGTAGCAAAAGAAGGGGCCTCGGTCGACAGGCGAAGGACGGCAACATCGTCGTTTTCAATCACTGCGCCTGAGTAGCCAGGGGCAATGAAATAGTTGGAGACGGTGACGGCTGTTGCTGCTGGGCTGCTCCAAACAACGGTGTCTGGGTCGTAAGGGGGGGCCAGGCTGCCGTCATAGAAATAGGCCGAGGCCGCTGTGGCATTCAGATTGCCCAGATTGTCGCTGATGCAATGGGCTGCGGTGAGGATCGAGCGGCGATCATCCAGAAGGGATCCCGAGCAGATGAAGCTGCCTTGGGATCCCTTCGTAATCAAGAGTGTGGCCACCCCCGAGTAGGCGGGCATGGTTGGATTGAAAATCGGGTTTCCACCCCCCGCTTGGGTGGCAGTGGACGTGGTGCCAACAATCAAATTGTTGGCGATCCAGGGCATCCCGGAAAACAGTCCAGAGATGGTGCGGTGGGTATGGTCTTGTGGCACAAGCTGGGAGGGGGCTGGTGCATTCACGGATTGGGAGATCTGTGCTCGTGCATCCAGTGGAAGTGTGAGGACAGAGGCGGCCAGGAGAGACCCAAGCAAGGATGAGTGGCCCATAAAAAATTTTTTGCATTTTTCATAGCACGATTCTTGAATTTTTCCTTCCCTGGTGTGGCGGTTAAGACGTTGTCGTGGTGTTCTCCAGCCAGCTAGCCAACATCACGATCGTCAACCTTCCATGGAGGATCGCAGTCCTTCGCGAGGGTTTGGCGGGGCCGCCGCCGCTGAAAGGCTTGTTTCGCGATGGTGCATCTGCTGCACTCCCCTCCATTCCCCAGCGCTGGACGGTGGAGGATGGTGCGGTCTCCCCCCTGCTTGACCATGCCAAGACACTGTGCCAAGCCCCTGCTTGCGGCCTGCCTAACCCTGCTCGGTCTCGTCCCAGGCCTCGGCCCGGCCTTGGCCTTTCCCAGGGGCGGCTTTGGAGGCGGAGGCGTGCGCCTTGGCGGCGACGGCGGAGGATTTGGGGGCTACCACTTTGGTGGTGCGGGCTATGACGGCCGCCGACCCATGGAGGATTGGCAGCGGGGCTATCAGGGCTACCACCCCCATTACGGGCCCGACAGCCGCCCGGCCTGGCAGGAGCCGGGACCCCGGAACGATGATCAATGGCGCACGAATCGGAGTTTTGATAACGATACTTTTGAAAAGAACGTCAATGTCAACAACAACTTCTACAATCGCAATGTCAACGGTTGGAATTCCAACTGGGCGAGGGGAGGATATTGGAACAACCGTCCTTGGAATGCCGGTTGGTATGGCTGGACACCATCCACCTGGGGTTGGTGGGGTTGGAATAGCGCGGGCTGGGGGCTAGCGGCCGGATTGGCCACAGGGGCGGCGATCACCAGCCTGGTGAATAGCGCCGCCGATCGCCAGCAAACGGTGATCGTGGTGCCCGGGAGCAGCTATCAGCTCAACTATGGCTCGGTGGAAGCGGTGGGCCAGTATGGCGTGAGCTTTGCCTACAATCTTGGCGATGGTGCCAACCTAATGGGGGCGGCCAATTGCCAGGCGGGTCTGCTCAACGGCCAGGTGCCCGCCACCGCGGCCCAGGCCCAGTTGTTGAATGCCGTCTGTCAGGTGGCCTACGGCAAGGGGAGCTGACCCTGGGCCCTCGCCATGATGGCCCCCAGTGCTTCGTTGCGCGCAACGCCCCGGCCATGTCCCATCCGTCCACCGATCCCACAGACCTGACCCTGGTGCGACAGCTGGCGGAGGCCTCCCGAGCGTTCGACCAGACGGGTTCGGACGCGGAACGCAACTGCTGGATGGCGGTTCACCGCCATGTGCATGGGGTGTTGCCTTCGGAATATGACATCCGGGAGGTGCCGGAGGCGCTCTATTTGGCGGTGCTTGATTGCCGGCGCCAGGCCTCCAACAGCAAAGGCTGACCAGGGCAGCATCGGTTTGGCGACAGAAAAAATCCCCGCCGGAGGGGCCTCCGGCGGGGATCCTTTCGTTCAAGGGGGAGAGATCAGGCCCAACCCTTGGCGGATTGTTCGATCACGTAGGCCGCTACATCAGCGATGTCAACATCGCTGAGCTTGCCGCCGAAGGCGGGCATGGCGTTTTTGCCGTTGGTGACTTGATACGCCACCGCGGCCTCAGGGCCATCGGAGTAGTTGGCCAGGTAGGCCTTGAGCGCATCCGCTTTGAGCGTGCGCTCGGCGTTCACCACATTGCCGCCACCCATGTGGCAGGCGGCGCAATTTGCGGAGAAAATCTGGGCGCCATGGGCGGCGTCAGCCGCGAAGCTCGGGGCCGCACCCAGCACCAGGGTCAGACAGAGAGCGAGAAGGGAAAAAAGACGACGCATGGGAGGTGCAGATCGCACACGCAACCGGACCACATTAAGGATTTGTCGGGGTTTTCCAAGGCCTCCCTGACAGATCTGCAACAATCGCCCCCTCAGGCCCTCGGCACCGGTCCGCGGTGGGGAAGCCCTGCGGTTTCCAACACCTTTTCCAGGGTGGGCGCCAGGCTGGTCAGGCCAAACCGCTCCGGCGGACTGACGGGCTCGTGCACGAAGTGGCGCTGGCGGATGGAGAACCGGTCCCATTCGTTCACATCCAGCCGCAGCAGGCGGATCAGCCCCTCAATCAACCAGCCCCGTAGATCCAGCCCCACCGGCGGCCGCCAGAGGCCCCGCCAGCGGCAGAGGATGGCCACCGCCGTGTTCACCTGAAGGGGCGCCTGGCCCAGCACCAACCGCCGCACGGGGCCCTGCCCCGGCTCTGGATTGGCCTGGTGGGGCGTGGTGGCGAGGTGGGCGCACACCGTGGCGATGTCGGCGGCGTGGATGAAGTGGAAGCTGGCGTCGGCCCGCAGCCAGCGGGCCAGCCACAACCAGCCCACCGCTTCCCCCACCCCCGCTGTCAGGTAGCTGGTGGGGTGGGGATCGGCCCCCATCAGCCGACCGCCAAACACCAGGGTTGGAAAGACCGCCACAATGCGGGACGCCAGCGGATGGGCCTCCAGGTCTTGCAGACACTGGGCTTTGGTTTGGATGTATTCCGTGCCATGGGCCCGGGCTTCGGGCAAGAGCCCGAGGTTCCGGTTCAGAATGCTGGCGGTGGAGAAATAGATCACCTGCTCGAGGCGCTCCGGGTCTAGAAGGGCCAACAGACGTTTCACCGCCACCACGTTCACGGCCTGGGCCCGCTCCGGATCCCCCCAGGCGGTGGCGGTGTGGATCACCCGGTGGGCGGAGGCGATGGCCTCGGCGTGGGGCTCCAGCTCCCGCAGATCGCCCACCAGAAGGGTGATGCGGGGATCAGTGCGGGGCACGGCCGTCAGCTTGGCGGGATCCCGCAGCAGCAATAGCAGATGGGCCTCGCTGTGGTGGTAAAGGGTTTCGGCAATGTATTGGCCGACGCAGCCGCTGGCGCCGGTGATCAGGATCCGTATCGGGCCATGGCCTACGGCGCTGCTGGCGCTCAAGCCGCCGCTCCGAGCAGCTCGGGGATGGCTTTGCCCGTTTCAAAGAACACCTTGGCGTTCTCCTCCGGTGTGCCCGGCAGGATGCCATGACCCAGGTTAAGAATGTGACGCCGCCCCCGGGCCTTGCGCACCGTGTCGAGAATCCGATGGCGAATGGCCTCCGGAGTGCCAAACAGCAGCCCGGGGTCCACATTCCCCTGCACCCCCACGTGGGCTGGCAGTCGGGCGCAGCCATCGGCCATGTCGACGGTCCAATCAAGGGAGATGATGTCGATGCCGGTGCGGGCCATGCGCTCGAGCACGCCCGCGCTGCCGGAGATGTAAAGAATCAATGGGGTGTCGGGATGGGTGGCCTTCACCTGGTCGATCACCCGTTGTTGATAGGGTGCGGCGAACACGTCGTAATCGATCGGGCTGAGCTGGCCCGCCCAGGAATCAAAGAGTTGCACCACCTGGGCACCGCTGTCGATCTGATACCGCACGTAGGTGGCGATGGAATCCGCCAGGTGGCCCAGCAACTGGTGGAGCAGCTCCGGCTCGCGAAACGCCATGGCTTTAATCACGGCGTAGGTTTTGCTGCTTTTCCCCTCCACGGCGTAGGCCGCCAGGGTCCAGGGGGCGCCCACGAATCCCAGGACGGTGGCCCCATTGCCCACATCCCGCCGCAGCCTGCCGAGCACCTCCCCCACAAAGGGCAGGGCCTCCTCGGGATCGAGGGGGCGCAGGGCGTTTACCTGGGCCTGGCTGCGAATGGCCGGCTCAATGATGGGCCCCTTGCTCTCGATGATGTCGAAGTCGATCCCCATGCCGGGCAGGGGGGTGAGGATGTCGGAAAACAGGATCACGCCATCCGGCTGGAAGGCGTGGAAAGGTTGCATCGAAATCTCATAGGAGAGATCGGGGTTTTCCGATCGCTCCCGGAAGCCTGGATGGCGATCCCGCAGGTCGCGATACACCTTCATGTAGCGCCCGGCCTGCCGCATCATCCAGACAGGTGGCCGCTCCACGGGCTCCCCTCGGGCGGCGCGCAGCAGGAGGGGTAGCGATTCAGCCATGGAAGCGGGATGACGGCCAGAAGAGAGATCGGAAACCTAGCCGAGCACCCGTCAGCGTTCCCCAGGCGGGGCCTGCGCCACCCCGGCCGCGACGTGTTTCTTCATGCTTTACCCCCACCGCTGTCTGGCGGATCCCTCGAACCGCCGGGGTCACCGCGGTCTTCCTGGGCGGGTGGTGCTTTGTTGGATTGTTGCCTAAAGTCCGCCAATCGCCCGTCCAGGCAGCAGTTGGTGTCATGTTTTACCGCTGGCGGATGGATCCGTCCGCGACGGTGGCTCCTCCCCCTGATCTTGCTTGGTCTGGCAGGCCTCCAGGGCTGTTCGTCCCTGGACTGGATCAACGGCCAGACCCTCTATGTGATGGTGGTGACCCAGACCTCCCTGGATTGGCTCCGCCGGGATGCCCTGGAGGATCGCCTCTGGAACCCCCTGGTGGAGGAATACCGCCGCCTGCACCCCAATGTGCGCTTGAGCCTCTTCACGGTGAATGAGGATGGGGTGGAGCAGGAGCTGCGGCGGCGCACCTCCCGGGGATTGGGGCCGGATCTGATCCTGGTGCGGGCCCCCCTGGCCAACACCCTGTTGGAGGAGGGACTGATTGCGCCGGTTCCCCTGACACCGTCGATGGAGCGCACCATCGAGCAGATTGCGCCGCGCTACCTGGCCCGGGTGCGCCATGGTTCCGATCTGGCGGGCTTGCCTCTCCACGAGCTGGTCACCTTGGCCTGTTTCAACCGCCAGCGGGTGTCCAGTCCCCCCAGCACCACCGAGGATTTGATGGCCCTGGCCGCCTCCGGGCGCACCATCGGCCTGTCGATCGATCCCTACGGCATCTGGTGGACCGCTGGAACCCGCGACGCGGACAAGGCCATTGTGCCCCTCCTGACCGGCAATCTCGCCTCCGGTCCAGCCACCACCGATGCGCTGAACGAAGCCAAAATCACCGCCTGGTTGGCCTGGCTGCGTCAGATCGCCCAGCAAAGCAATGTCGACATCGCCAGCGGCCCCCAGGAACTCAGCGAAGGCTTGATCTCCTCCCGTTTGGATTGGATTCCCTGTTTCAGCATCACCCTCGATCTGCTGAAAACGCAGATGGGGAATCGGCTGGGGGTCAGCGCCCTGCCCAGGGGCCCCGGAGGCGTGCCGAGTCCCTTCAATTCCCTCCAGGTGTGGGCCTTTGGGCTGGATTCCAGCCCTCGCCAGCGGGCCTACGCCTCCGACCTGGCCAGGCTCAGTGTGGACCCCCTGCTGCAGCGCCGTTATGTGCTGGAAAGCCGGGAGGTGTTGCCCGTGAACCTGGCGGTGGAGACACCCGTGGCCAGTTCCGGGGTGTTGGCTGCCCTGGCGGAGGCCCAGAATCAATTTCAGGCAGGCTCCCCCCTCCTGAGCTCGCCCTTCACCCTCAATCATCTCTCGGTGGTGGCTCTCCAGTTGGAGGAGTTGATTCAACAGGTGATGGTGGGGGTGCTCACGCCCCGGGAGGGCATGGAGGCGATTCAGCGGTTGGGGGAGAACAGCCGATGAACAACCTGTTTCTGCAAGGCCTGGGTTGGTTGGGGTTCCTCAACCGCCCCTTTGTGCTGGAGCAGTTGCTCTTGGCGGGGCTGGCCCTGGCCTTGATCGGCGTGCTCCAGCGTCGCGCCTGGTGGCCGTGGCGATTCTCCCGACTCTTCGCCTGTCTTCTGGCCCTGCTGATCGCCATGGCCGTGGCCGCCCTGTTGCAGCGCCGTCTGGGCCTGTTGCTCCTCTTCTGGCAGATCCTGGCCTCCTTTGGGCTCCTGCGGCTGGTGGAGCAGCAGCTCCTTAAACGTTGGCTGCCGCCAGAGGCGTATCAAAAGCTGGTGAGTCGGTTTCTGCGCCCCGCCTTCGTGCTCACCGTTTCGCTCGTGTTGCTTGATGCCGTGGCCTCCCTGCGGGACCTGTCCTCCCTTTCCCTGGGCACCTGGTTTGGCAGCGAGATCCAGCTCGGCACCATCACCATGGTGGTGGTCGTGTTGTACTTCGTCGTCTCCGGCTCCATCTTTCCAGCCCTGGCCGTCGGTTGGTTGGCCAAGCGCTCCTTGGGCATCGGCGATGGCAGCCGCAGGGCCATGGTCACCCTGCTGCGCTACGGGGTGATCGGCCTCGGCCTGGTTTGGGCCGTGGAACGCTTGGGCATCGACAAGGCCGGCCTGTGGGCGGTGGCGGGGGGCCTCTCCGTGGGATTGGGATTTGGCGTGAAGGAGGTGTTTTCCAACTTCATCAGTGGCCTCTGGCTGCTGATGGAAGGATCGGTGCGGCCCGGAGAGGTGTTGATCCATGACGGCGAGGCCTGTGAGGTGCGTCGCTTGGATTTGCGGGCCGCCACCCTCCTGAGGGCCAGTGACAACGCGGAGTTGGTGGTGCCCAACCAGAGTTTTTTCACCGCCACCACCACCACGTACACCCGCAGCGACCGAACCCGCCGCTGCACCCTTGATGTGACGGCCCCCAGCAGTTGGACGCCCGATCGGATGATCACCCTCCTGCGGGAGCTGGCCTTGGCCAATCCCCAGGTGCTGAAGGTGCCTCCCCCCCGGGCCGTGCTGCTGAGCTTCAGCCCCACCTCCCACAGCTACAAACTCTCTTTTTCCATCGTCGATCCCCTCCGGGCCGGCGCCATCACGGCGGAAGTGAAATTGGCCATCTGGAGGCGGTTTGACGAGGAAGGTCTGCTTCAACCGCCCTCCGGGGAGGGCAGCAGTTCCCCTGCCAGTTGAGGGGGTGGTCCCTCAGACCCGCGGCCCCTGGGCGGCGTTGACCAGGCGACTCACGACCACCCCTAGCACCACCGCGATGTAGAACGGCCCCAACACGCTCAGCGACACGCTGGCCAGTTGGGCCAGGGGCTGGATCGGGGCGATGTCGCCATAGCCGACGGTGGTGAGGCTGACAAAGGCGAAATAGAGGATGACCCGCGCATTCATGTCCCAAGTAAACGTGGCCGCGACGGAGGCCCCCATGGGCGGGAGCTGCACGGTTGCCCCCGTGGCCACGTTCCGGAACGATCCGGGCACCAGGCTGTCGATCACCAACAGCAACAGGCCTCCGCTGATGCCCAGAAGCAGGTAGCCCGCCAGGCCCCCCGCCACCAGGTCCCCGTCCTGGGGCGACTCCCGGGCTAGGCGATGCAGCAGGCGGGCCAGGCTCCATCCCATGAACACCAGGAAGAGGATCAACAGGGGCACCCCCGTGGTGAGGAGGCTGCGGGGACTGAACACCCACACGACTTGCGCCACCACGCTGGCCAGTCCCAGGCCCTGGTAGAGGCGTTTTCTCCAGGGCCTTTTCCAGGGGGGGCGTTGACTCAGCCCATGCAGGAGCAACAGGCACAGGGCGGGGTAGCCAAGCCAGGTGAGCCGAGCCAGGGAGGAAGGCAGGGCCGTGGTTGCCAACACCAGCAGGCAGAGCCAGAGGAGGCGGCGAGGGAAGCGGTCCACGGTCCTGGGCTCGTTGCAGGTGCGGTTCAGGCGTTCAGGGCGCGCTGCTCCTCCTCCCGTTGCAGGCTTTTCACATCATCGCGGCGGAAGATCAACACACTCAAGGGGGGCAGGCAGAGATCGAGGGATTGGTTGTAGCTGTGCAGCGCCCACTCATCGGTGAACTTCCCGCCGAGATTCCCCAGGTTGCTGCCGCCATAACGGCCGCTGTCGCTGTTGAACACCTCCGCGTAATAGCCCTCCAAAGGCACACCGATTCGATAGTGGGAATGGGTTTGCGGTGTGAAGTTAGCCACCACCACGAGCCAGCGCCCGGTGATGCTCTCGCGTCGCATGAAGCTGATCACGGAATTGCTGCTGTCGTTGCAGTCAATCCATTGGAAGCCGTATTGATTGAAGTCGTCTCGCCAGAGGGCTGGTTCTTCCTTGTAGAAAACGTTGAGATCATCAATCATGCGCAACAGCCCTTGATGGGGCTCGTGTTGCAGCAGGTCCCACTGTAGGTCACCCCAGACATTCCATTCCGCCCGCTGGCCAAACTCCATGCCCATGAAGATGGTTTTCTTGCCGGGGTGGGTCCACATGTAGGCCAACAGGGCTCGAGTATTGGCAAATTTCTGCCAATCATCCCCAGGCATTTTATGAAGCAGGTTGCTCTTGCCATGCACAACTTCGTCGTGGCTTAGAGCCAGCATGAAGTTTTCGGTGAAGGCATACCAGATGGAGAAGGTGACATTGTTCTGGTGGAATTGCCGGAACCATGGATCCAGCTCGAAGTAATCGAGCATGTCATGCATCCAGCCCATGTTCCACTTGAGGTTGAAGCCAAGGCCACCGATGTCCGTCGGTTGGGTGACCAGGGGCCAGGTGGTGGATTCCTCGGCGATGGAGAGGGCCCCGGGAAAATGTTGAAAGAGCACGTGGTTGGCTTGCTGCAGAAATCTCACCGCCTCCGTGTTTTCTCGGCCCCCGTGTTCGTTCGGAATCCACTGACCTTCGGGACGCAGATAATCCCGATAGAGCATGGAGGCCACCGCGTCGACTCGGATGCCGTCAATGTGATATTCCTCAAACCAGAACACCAGGTTGGCAACGAGAAAATTGCGCACCTCATTGCGGCTGTAATTAAAGATCAGCGTTCCCCATTCCTTGTGCTCCCCAATGCGTGGATCGCCATGCTCGTAGAGATGGGTGCCGTCAAAGAAGGCCAAGCCATGGGCATCTTTTGGAAAGTGGCCCGGCACCCAGTCGAGGATCACGCCGATCCCTTCGCTGTGGCAACGATCCACAAACGCACGGAATTCATCCGGCGTGCCGTAACGACTCGTGGGGGCATACCACCCCGTGACCTGATATCCCCAGGACCCATCAAACGGGTGTTCGGAAATTGGTAGCAACTCGATGTGGGTGAATCCCCGCTCCTTCACATAGGGGATCAGGCGATCCGCCAGTTCGGGATAGGTGAGCAGCCGGGCTCCCGGTTTGAGGTCTGCCGCGGGCACCGGTGGCCGCACGGTGCCGTCGGGCTCGATGTAGGGCGCGTCCGCCGCGGCGTGGATCCAGCTCCCGAGGTGCATCTCGTAGACCGCGATCGGCTGGTCGAGGGCATTACGGCTGTCGCGCTGGTCGATCCAATGGCCATCGTTCCAGTGGTAACGGCCGAGGTCGGCCACCACTGAGCCATGGTTGGGGCGCACCTCATGGCGAAAACCGTAGGGGTCGGCCTTTTGGTAGCAATGGCCGTTTTGCGCCCGCACTTCGTATTTGTAGATCGTTCCCGGCTGGATGCCGGGGATGAACAGCTCCCATACCCCCCCCAGCCGCAGCTGCATCGGATGGTGGCGGCCATCCCAGCCGTTGAAATCGCCGAGCACGGCACAGCTGCGGGCATGGGGCGCCCACAGGCAGAACTGCACCCCCCGCACCCCATCACGCTCGCCCGGATGGGCGCCCATGAACTTCCAGATGTGGTGGTGGTTGCCCTCGGCAAACAGGTGCCGATCCAGCTCCCCCATCCACTCCTGCCGAAACGCCCAGGGGTCGTGCTGGATGTGCTCGATCCCGGCCCGCCGCACCCGATAGCGGTAGGTGCTACCAGGGTCATCCTCGAGTTCGGCCTCGAACAACCAGGGGTGATGGGGGTTGCCCACGGGGAGCGGGTCGGTTCCATCCCGCAACAGCTCCACCGTTTCCGCTTCCGGCATCCAGGCCCGCACCACCCACCTCCCCTCCCCCAGGGGTTGGGGGCCCAGAACAGCCAGGGGATGGTCGTGACGGCACTCCGCCAGCCGGCTGGCATCGTCGACCATCCACTCGAGGCGGGTCATGGGCTGAAGGTGGCGAGGGACTCGACGGGAGCTTACGGCTCCCTTGCCCGTTCCCTGCTAGGGCTGGGCCGATGGGGAGGCCAGCTGCGGATCCGTTGGGAAATCGACACCGACAATTTGGTTGCTGTTGTCAAGAATCACAAATAAGTTGTCGGTTGTGCGCGTGAACTGGGTGTTCACCAGCAACAGCTTCACGTCTGAGGTGTGTTCCGAGCGGGCAATGCGGCGCACCTTCACCACGTTGCCGGTGCGTCGCTGCAGACCTTGCCATTTGCGTTGCAGGCTGGCCGCTGAAATCTCCTCCTGCATCTCGGGGGAGAGGAAGCTGGAGGCAGCCACGAAGCGACCATCGACCAGGGCGTCCATGAAATCGGCCACCACCTTTTCTGCCGGTAGGTCGGCCATGTTGATGTGGTATCCCGCCAGGCGGCCGTTTTCATCAATCACCATCAACAGCGTGCGCTCGCCAGTGCTGGTCTGCAGGCGGGCTTCAACGGTGCTGGAATCGATCCCGGGGATCACGGAGGTGATCTGCCACCGCAGGATCTTGGGCTGCCGGCGCATGTTCATCGACACCAGATAGGGGCTGGTCATGCGTTGCAGGTCGGGCGCGAACTGGTTGTAGCGGGCCTGGGCATCCCCATCCCGCAGGGCCTGCAGCACCCGCTCCGCGGCCAATCGCGCCCGCTGCTCCACCATGGCGGCGCTGGTCGCCCGCACCGCCGGCTCCACCCCCTGGGCCCGGGTCACCCCCTGCGTCAAGGGGGTGACCTGGGCCGCCAGGGCGAGGGCCACCACTCCAAAGCGAAGCAGCAAACGGCGCATGGAACAGAGGAACAAGAGTGGGTTCAGTTTGCTGCACCCCCTGAAGCCGCGCCATCGCCACCCGGCGAAACCAGGGGATGGATCGCCAGGGTGGCCCCCGCCAGCAGCAGGGTGAGGGTGATCAGGCGATGCCTGGCCGAGGGGCCACCCTGGGGCTGGCGCCCGTCTCCGGCATTGACGGCCACCTGGGGCCAGGCCGCCGCAGCAAGGGAGAGGCGCAACCGCTCCCCGGCCCCCAGGGTTGCGGCCAGGGGCTGCAGCTCCACCCGCCGCTCCAGGGGGACCAGGGCCCCATCGCCCACCACCCGGGCGACCCCCGTGCAGAGCTGGCGCGCCGTGGCCCCATCGGCGCTCACCACCGCCAGGGCGGCGCAGAGGTCAAATCCCGGCTGATCGGCCTCTACCCGCAGCCGCAGGATCGGCCGTCCCAGCAGACGCAGGGGGGCGGCCAAGGGGGCGGTGGTGAAGCAGGCCACGTCGCCACGGCCATCCAGATCGTTGCGCTCCACCAGCCGGGCCTCGCCCCCCAGGTGGCCCCCCCGCCCCGGCACGGGGCGCCAAGGGTCGTGCACCAGCACCACGGAACGGCTGGAGGCGCCATCGCCAACGGGCGGTGGCGCCCCGGGGATCAGTTGCCCCCCGTCGCGGCGGATCGCCGCCCGGCCATCGCTTGCCAGCCCCCAGGTCGGCTCGGGGTGCGGGGCTGCCGGGTTGAAGGGGAACCAGTCGCCGGTGGTGGCATCCTGCAGCCAGAGGGCCCCTGGCGCGATGGGGCGTGTGGCGGGCCCGGGTTCCCCCCGGTCGGGGCTCCCGCCGAGGTGGCGACGAAAAAAGGCCACCTGCTCGGCGTCCATCCCCCCATCCCAATTCAGGTGTGACCAGGCCCCCACCTGCAGCGCCGGCTGCCCCCCGGCGGCCCGGGCCGCTTGCCACAACTGGAGCACGCCGCGCAGGTGGGGATCGTGCCAGCCGCCGATCAGGAGCATGGGCCGCCGGAGCAGGGCGGCGGGGGGCTGGTGCACGCGCCAAGCCTCGGCGTTTAGGGGATCGGCCCGCAGCCAGGCCAACCCCATCCCCTCCGGGTCATGGCGCTCCAGCAGGGCCAGGCCCTCCTCCAGAAAGGCGCCGCTCTCCAGGCTGTGGCGCAGCGTGCGCCAGCCCTGGAGGTCGTCCCGTCGCCGGGCCCCCTGGGCGGCCAGTTGCAGGGCCCAGCCCAGCCCCAGGGCCCACCAGTGGGCGCCCCCCTCGCTGGCCCAGTCCAGCCGCTCGTCGACGCCGCACATGGCCGGGGCCAGGCAATCGGGGATGGGGTCGGGGCCGGTGGTGCCGCCGGCGCCGGCGTTGAGAAGCTGGGTCAGGCCCTGGTATGAGAACCCGTAAGTGCCCAGGCGGCCATTGCAGCCGGGCAGGCCCCGCACCCAACGCACCGCCTCCGCCCCGTCAGCCGCCTCCTGCCCAAACCCCCGGAACGTTCCCTCCGACTCCCCCCGGCCGCGCACGTCCTGCACCACCACAAGAAAGCCCTGGTCGGCGTACCACTGGGGGTGGGCGTAGGTGACGGTGGAGGCCAGGGCCGATCCGTAGGGTTGGCGCATCAGCAGGGCAGGCCAGGGGCCGGAGCCCTCGGGGCTCCACAGCCGACTGGCCAGACGCACGCCGTCGGCACAGGTCATCCAGCCCTGCCGCGGCCGGCTCACTCAGCGCACATCCGGGCAGTGGAGGCCGATCACGTAGGTGGTGAGCACTTCGGCATCCACCTGGCTGAGGCCCTGGCTGCTGGCCACGATGGCGATCGATTCGGGGGCCGTGGCGGAACGGCCGGAGGCGTTGAGTTGTTTGAACTGGGCGCAGAGGCTCTTGGCCAGAGCGGGGTTCTGCTTGACCGTTTCCAGTAGGGCGGAAGCGGCCTCCAGGGGAGAGGCCAGCAACACCGCCATGGAAAGGCCGCCAGCGAGGGACAACAGGGGACGCCTCGGGCGCCAGGGATGGGTCATTCGGGAGAGCATCGATGTCCCCCAGGGGGAAACTCCATTCCATCCACGCCGGGCCATGGCGGGAGCCCGGCAAGGGTCAGTTCCCGGAGCGACTCGCGGCCGCCGCCTGGATCCACCGCCGCACGGTGGCCAGGCTGACGGGGGGCGCGTCGGTGCCGAGCAACCGTCTGCAGAGACGGTTCACCCGCACCAGCAACCCCTGGGGATCGGCCGCCGCCAAGGCGGCGGCCTCCGCAATCCCCGCATGCATCAACAGGGAGGCTTCCGCGGCCGCCAGCCCCGCGGCGGCCATCAGCCGGGCCTGGGCCCGGAGCCGCAGCAGGCGAGCCTCGCTGGCTTTTCCGGGCCTGGCCAGGGTGCGCAGCTGCTCCTCCGTCAGGTCGGCCACCCGCGACCAGGGGGTCACCCCGGCCTCCCGCAGCACGGTCAGCTCCTGGCGGAACGGGCCCGGGAGGTCGTCCGTTCCGCCGCCCCGGGGCCCCTTCAAGAGTCTGGGCGCCCCACGGTCACCTCCCCCGTCCTCAGGTCGAGCCGGGCTTCCGCCAGCACCACCGGCCGGGCGACGCCCGCGCCGGCGGGCTCCAGGCGCCGCAGCCGCACCCGCACCACGCCGTCGGCGGGCGAGCGGCCGGTGGGCCGAAGGTTGCGGGCCACCTGCTCGGCCGTGGGAGCTTCCGCCCCGGGGGGCAGATCCACCGGGGCGGCCACCACTACCAGGTCAGCTCCGTTGTCGAACACCACGGGTGCGGTCACGGCGCCGGGCACCGTCACCCGGGCGCTGTAGCTCACGGCGAAGGCCGCGCAGGAGATGGCCAGCAGCGCCGTGAAACTGGTGATGCCCACCAGACGGAAGCGAATTCCCCACCGCCCCGCGAAGCCCCCGATCGTCAGTGCCACCAGGGCCAGGGCTGCCCATCCCAACCATTGGGCGGCCACCAGGAGAATCGGATCAGCGGCCATGGGACTGGTCAGGACGGACAGGCTCCTTATATTGCGCCCGCCCGCACGGGGGTTGTCCCAGGCAGATGAAGCCACTGCCTGAGCTGCCACGAACGTTGGGCGAGCCTCCGCCCTGCCCTCCCCCACGGAGGAAGGGGACGCTGGCGCGCGCGCTGCCCTGGCTGCTGTTGGGGGGCGTGGCCGCCGTGGGGGGGGGAGCATGGCTGGCCTGGCAGCGGTCGGATTGGCTGCTGGGCCGGCTCTATGGCCACTGGCGCCCCTGGTTGGAGGGCCAGGTGGGCAAGGCCATGGGCCGTCCCCTGCGGTTGGGGGAGTTTCAGGGCTGGGGGCTGGACGGGGTGCGCATCGGCCCCAGTCGCTTCCTTCCCGGGGCCCGGGATGGCTCCTCCGCGGCGGCCCGGAGCCTGGTGGTGCGCCTCGATCCCCTCACCAGCTGGCAGGATCGAGCCCTTCATCTGGCCATGGATCTGCGGGGCGCGGAGGTGGATCTGCGCCGCAAGGGTCAGGGCCCGTACTGGGCCTTCGGCGCCGCGGCGCCGGGCCGCACGCCCCCCCGCCTCCACCTCACCGTGCAGTTGGTGGAGCCGGCCCAGGCCCGGCTCTGGAATCTGGGCCCCGCCTCGAGGCCCCTGCGGCTGAATGTGTTGGGCCAAGCCAGGGTGACGGTGCACCGCCAAACGGTCGACTGGCGTGCCCGGGCCCAACAGCCGATTGGAGGAGGTGTGGCGCGGCTGGTGGGCGGTGGAACTTGGAAAAGCCAGCGCTGGCGCACGCAGGTGTGGGCCAGCCGTTGGGCGGTGGCCCCCCTGGTTCAGCTGCTGCCCCTGCGGGGTCAGGTGGCGGGCGTGGGCAGCGGCCAGCTGACCCTCGGCATCGAGAAGGGCCGGGTTCACTGCGCCGGCGGGCTGCTGGGGGAGGGGATGCGCTGGCGCCCCCAGCCGTCGTCACCGGCCCTGGAGATGCCCCGGGCTTCCCTGCGCTGCGACGGCACGGCCCTGGCGCTGGCCCCCAGCCCCTGGCGGTTCGGCCCTTGGGGCGGCCGGGTGGGCGGGACTCTGGCGGGCCGGCGGCTGCAACTGGCCGCCACGGCCCAGCCGCCGCCCTCCCTCCGCCTCGGTTCCCGCCCCCTGGAGGGACGGCTGGATGGGGTGATCGGCCAGGGGGGCCTGAGGGAGGTGCGCTTTCGGGCTGAGCGGGGCGGTTCCAGCCTGGCGGTGGCCGGCTCCGTGGCCGCGGCCCTCGACCTGGAAGGCTCCTGGCGCCTGGCACCCGCCGACCTGCCGGGCGCGGCGGCCTTGCCCGACTGGCTGCTGGAGGCACCCCTCACCGGAGACCTGCGGCTGGGCGGACGGCTGGGCACCCCCCGCCTGGCGGTGGTCACCGGTCAACGCAGCCACCGCCTGCTGGGGCCCTGGCAGGCCGAGGTGGACTGGAGCGATGGCCTCCTCGTGCTGCGGCGCTTCCAAACGGAGCATCTGCGGGCCAGCGCCACCCTGCCCCTGCTCTCCCGGCCCCGGCGGGGGCTGGAGGTGGGACCGCTGGAGGCCCGCTTCGACCTGGCTCCCTACCCCCTGGCCCGGCTCCAGCCGGTGGTCGGCACCACGTTGGGTGGGGTCATCGAAGCCCGGGGGGTGGTGCGTGGACCCTTGCGGCACCTGAAACCGGATCTGCAGTTGCGGCTGCGACGACCCATGGCGGGCCCCCTGCGGTTGGAGGAAACCTGGAGCGGGCGGCTCCAGGCGGAGCTGGATCCCGCCAACCCCCTGGGGGGGGAGGTGGGCGGGGGATTGCTGCGCATGGCGGCCCAGGCTCCCGCGCCCCTGGGCCGGCTGGAGGCCTGGCTGGATCGGCGCTGGCAGCCCCGGCGGGTCACCCTGGAGCGACAAGGGGGACGAATCACCCTGGACGGTTCTCCCCGGAGCTATCGCTGGCGGGCCAGCCAGCTGCCCCTCCAGGGGCTGGCCCTGGCCTTCGGGCGACGGATGGAAGCCCTCCAGGGCCTGTTGGGGGGGGAAGGCACCCTGGCCTTGCAACCCCTGGCCTTCCAGGGGGAGGTGACCCTGGACCAGCCCCGGATGTTCGGGCTGCCGGGTCGCCGGGTGCAGGCCCGGGGGGCCTACGCCAACCGGGCTTACCGGCTGCGCGGTCTGGTGGAGCCCCTGGGTGCCGGCAGCATCGACGTCAGCCTGGAGGGCCGTTGGCAGGGGCCTTTCCGCGGGCGCTTCCAGGCGCGCCACCTGGATGCCCAGCTCTTTCGCACCCTTCTTGCCGCCCGCGGCCCGGGCGGAGGGTTCGAGGCCCGCTCCTGGGGTCGGGCGGAGGATCTGGGAAGCCTGGTGTTCGACACCCTCGGCAGGAGCCTGGATGACCAGTTGCGGGCGCTCCAGCAAGCGGTGGAGGAGACCCAGGAGCGCTTCCAGACCTTGACCCGTCCGGCCGGCCTTGGGCCCCTGCTGGCTTCCCTCCAAACCCGTGTCGACGCCGACCTCACCCTGGAGGGTCCGGATTGGCGCCGGGTGCAAGTGGAGCTGGAGGGGGGCGGCCATGTCTGGGTGGGGCTCCCTGATCGGGATCAGGCCCTCACCAGCACGCCGTTTTCCCTGCGCCTCGAGGGGCCCCTGCGGGACGGAAGCGGCAGTTTTTCCCTGGGGGGCTTGCCCCTTGGCCTGCTCGCCCTGCTCACCCCCATTCCGGAAACCCTGCGGGGCCAGCTGGCGCTGAGTGGTCGTTACCGCCTGGGGGCCCAGCCCAAGCTGGGGGTGGCCCTGGCCCTGGAGGAGGGGGGCATCGGCCCGGCGCCCCTGGCCCTGGAGCGGGGCGAGCTCACCTTGGAGAAAGGGCGGTTGACGGTGGATTTGGCGGCCCGGGGGGGGAGCGCGACCAACCTGGTGACGCTGGCCGGCACCCTTCCTCTCGATCCATCCCGGGAGGGGCTGGAGCTGCGGGTGGCGAGCAGGGGGGATGGCTTGCGGGTGTTGACGCGACTGGCCGGGGACGCGGTGGTGTGGAAACAGGGCAGCACGGACCTGCAGCTGCTGGTGCGCGGCAGTGTGAAGGATCCGATCGCCAACGGCTTCATCCGCCTGCGGGGGGGGGAATACCAGCTCGCCGGCCAGACCCTCTCCGAGGTGGAAGCGACCGTGTTGTTTGATTTCGAGCAGGTCTTGGTGCAGGAGCTGCGGGCCCGGGCCGGGCAACGGGGGCGCCTGGAGGGGGAGGGTCGCATCGGATTGCGGCGCCAGCTGAGCGCCGAGCCCACCCTCGCCGTGCAGCTGAAGGAGGTGCCCCTGGCTGTCAGCCGCCTCAACGCCCGCGGCGACGGGCGCCTCACCCTCGGCGGCAGCCTGACGGCGCCGGTGCTCGGCGGGGAGTTGACCATCAGCCGGGGAAAAATCAACGCCCAGCCGGGCCAGCTCTCCCCCTCCCAGCCCGGCTCCAACCAGCCCGCCAGCCCAAGCTCCCTGGCCCAGCTGCTCGAGCAGAAGTGGGATTTCAAGCAGCCCCTGGTGCTGCTGGGTCCCCAGATTCAGGCCCTCGATTCCCCCGGCATGGAGGAGGCGATTCCCCGCCTCCCCTGGTTGAGTTTTCAGGGCCTGCAGCTGCGCTTTGGCCCCGAACTGCGGGTGGTGGTGCCCAATGTGGCCAGCTTCGACACCGGCGGATCGGTGCGCATCACGGGGCGTCTCGATCCCAGCCTGCGGGCCAGCGGGGTGGTGCGGCTGCTCTCCGGTCGGCTGACGCTGTTCACCACCAGTTTCAGCCTGGATCCCGACGCCCCCAACGTGGCCGTCTTCACCCCCTCCCTGGGGCTGATGCCCTACCTCGACATCGCCCTGCGCACCCGCATCGCCGACAACATCGGTCTGGTGGCGCCCAATGGCCTGGGGGAGTCACAAGGGGCTGGAAGCCTGGCCACGGGGTTGACGGCGGGGGCGCCGGAGAACGGCTTCTCCTCCCTGCGCCAACTCAATTTGATCCTGGTGACCCTCAGCGTGAGCGGGCGGGCGGATCAGATCACCAACTCCATCCGTCTGAGCAGCAATCCCCCCCTCCCCCAGGAGCGGCTGGTGGCCCTGATCGGTGGCAACACCCTGGCGGGTCTCAGCCAGGGAGGGGCCGGCACCGCCCTGGCCACGGTGGTGGGGCAGTCGCTGCTGTCGCCCTTGCTCAGTGGCCTGAGCGATGCCCTGGGTCAGCGGGTGAGCCTTGCCCTTTACCCCACCTACGTGAATCCCGAGATCGCCAGCGCGCAGGCCCGCCGCTCCCGGCGGGTGCCTCCCCAGCTGGTGCTGGGGGCGGAGGTGGGCTTCGACATCACCGACAGGGTGAATCTCTCGGCCCTGGCCGCCCCGAACCGCTCCGACGTGGCTCCCCAGGTCACGCTCAACTACAAGGCGTCGGAAGCCATCAACGTGGAAACCTTCATCGACACCCTGGGGGCCTGGGGCACCCAGCTGCGCCTGCTCTTCCGCTTCTGAGGTCCCCTCCCCTGCCGTGGGAGCATGGCTCCAGGTGCCAGCCACACCCCGGGGCCTGGAATGACAGCAGCGGTTTCCCCCAAGGCGATGGGCCCCGACCTGATCGGGGTGGATCTGGGGGGAACGGCGATCAAGCTGGGCCTGTTTGATGGGTCGGGCACCCTGCTGGGCGAACGGGAGGTGGCCACCCCCCGGCCATCGGTGCCCGGTGCGGTGGCCGTGGCCATCGCCGATGCCATTGCGGCCCTGGATCCGCAGGGCAGGGCCGGCCGGGTGGGCATCGGGCTGCCTGGCCCCACGGACGCGGCCGGGCGGGTGGCCCGTCTGGCGATCAACCTGGAGGGTTGGCGGGAGGTGCCCCTGGCCGACTGGCTGGAGCCGGAGCTGGAGCGAACCGTGACCCTGGCCAACGACGCCAACTGCGCCATGGTGGGAGAGGCCTGGTTGGGGGCGGCACGGGGATGTGACAACGCCATCCTGCTCACCCTCGGCACGGGGGTGGGGGGCGGGATCTGGCTCAATGGCGCCCTGTTCACGGGCCATGGCGGCGCCGCCGGGGAGCTGGGTCTGATCGGCGTGGATCCGGAGGGTCCTCCTTGCCGCAGCGGCAACCGGGGCTCCCTCGAACAACATTGCAGCATCGGCGCCCTGGCCCGCCTCAGCCCTTTGGATCCCCGGGAGCTCAGCCAGCGGGCGGAGGCAGGAGAGGCGGAGGCGCTGGCGGTGTGGGAGCGCTATGGCCGTTGGCTGGGCATTGGCTTGAGCTCGCTGCTCTATGTGCTCACGCCAGAGCGGGTGTTGATCGGTGGCGGCCTCAGCGGGGCCTTTCCTTACTTCTTGCCGGCGGTATGGCGGGAGATCGAGACGCGGGTGGTGCGTCCCAGTCGGGAGGGATTGGTGATCGAGCGTTGCGCCCTGGGGAATGGGGCCGGTCGCCTGGGTGCGGCCCGGTTGGCCCTGGATCGGCTGCCCTCGTCCGATGGTCAATCGTCGCCGTAGCGATGCACGAACCAGCGCTTCACCTGCTGGGTGAGGCAGGCATAGGCCAGGAGAATCAGCGCCAGCAAGCCGAAGTAGGCCGCTGGCAGGGGCACCAGCCCCAGCCCCGGGCCAATGGGCGTGAAGGGGATGGTGAGACCGACGGCCATCACCGCCAGGCTGATCAGGGCCATCAGGGGCGCGGGATTGCTCTGGAAAAAGGGAATGTGGCTGATGCGGATGATGTAGACGATTGAGGTTTGGGTGAGAAGGCTTTCCACAAACCAGCCGGTTTGAAACAGGCTTTGCCGCTCGGGTGTGTTGGCGGCGAAGACAAACCACAACACCGTAAATGTGACGTAATCAAACATGGAGCTCACTGGGCCGATGATGAGCATGAAACGTCGCAGATTGGGCAGTTTCCATTGGCGTGGCTTGGCCAGGTAGTCGGCATCAACCCGGTCGAAGGGGATGCCGGTTTGTGAAACATCGTAGAGGAGGTTGTTGAGCAGAATCTGCAGGGGCAACATGGGCAGAAAGGGCAAAACAAGGCTTGCGCCAAGCATGCTGAACATGTTGCCAAAGGCAGAACTTGTGCCCATTTTGATGTATCGGCTGATGTTGCCGAAGGTGCGGCGTCCCTCGCGCACGCCCGCCAGAAGCACCAACAGGCTTTTCTCCAGCAGCACGATGTCGGCCGACTCCTTGGCGATGTCCACCGCCGTGTCAACGGAGAGGCCAATGTCGGCTTCGCGCAGGGCGGCGGCGTCATTGATGCCATCGCCGAGGAAGCCCACCACGTGGCCTTGATGGCGCAGCAGGCGAATGATGCGCGCCTTGTCGAGGGGTGAAAGTTTGGCGAAGATCGTGGTGGTGTCTACCCTCTCGCCCAGGGCCGTGTCATCCAGCGCCTCCACCTCCGGGCCCAACAGCACCCCCTCCACCGCCAGGCCCACGTCGCGGCAGGTTTTCCGCGCGATCACCGGGTTGTCTCCCGTGAGCACCTTCACGGCCACCTGACTCTCCCGGAGTTGCCGCAGGGCTTCCGCGGCCGACTCCTTGGGTGGATCGAGGAACGCGATCAGGCCCACCAGGATCAAATCGACTTCATCGGCCAGGGAATAGGGCCCGGGCTGCAACGGCACCTCCTTGTAGGCGACGGCGATCACCCGCAGGCCGTCGTTGTTGAGACCGCCATTCAGATCCAGAATCGCCTGGCGGCTCTCCTCCTCCAGGGGCCGCACGTTGGGGCCATCCCGCAACAAGGTGCAGATGGCCAGGGTCTCCTCCACGGCCCCTTTGCAGATCAACTCGTGGTGATGGTTGGCTTCCTCCACCACCACCGAGAGGCGCCGCCGTTGGAAATCGAAGGGAATCTCATCGATCTTGCTGAAACTCTGCTCCAGTTGTAGGGCTTCCTTCACCTCTACATGTTCCAATACAGCCACATCCAGCAGGCTCTTGAGGCCCGTTTGGTAATAGCTGTTTAGAAAGGCAAGTGCTAGCACCTCTTCACTGTCTTCCCCCCGCTAATCGAGGTGTTTCATTAAGACGATGCGGTCTTGGGTGAGGGTGCCGGTTTTATCTGTGCAAAGCACATCCATGGCGCCAAAGTTTTGAATGGCGTCCAGATTTTTCACAATCACTTTTTCCGCTGCCATCGCAATCGCCCCCCGCGAGAGATTGGCGGTGACGATCATCGGCAGCATTTCCGGCGTCAGCCCGACGGCCACGGACAGGGCAAAAAAGAAGGCTTCCCCCCAGTCGCCCTTGCTCACCCCGTTGATCACGAACACCGCTGGTGCCATCACCGCCATGAAGCGCAGCAACAGCAGGCTCACCTGGTTGATGCCCCGCTCGAAGCTGGTGGTCTTGCGCACCCCCGTCACCGCATTGGCGATGGAGCCCAGGCAAGTGCGATCGCCCGTGGCGAGCACCACGGCGGTGGCGGTGCCACTCACCACGGTGGTGCCCAGAAAGCACAGCGTTTCCAGCTCCAGGGGGTCATTGAGGGCCTGCTGCCGGGGAGAGAGGGTGGCGTGCTTTTCCACCGGGAGGGATTCGGCGCTGAGGGTCCCCTGGGAAACGAAGAGGTCTTTCGAGCGCAGGAGCCGCACATCGGCCGGCACCATGTCGCCCGCCGAGAGGAGCACCACATCTCCCGGCACGATGCCCTCCAGGGGCACCTCCCGCAGGCCGGGGGCCTCCGCCTCCAGCTCCAGGCCCAAATCGGCGGCCAGGCTGGGCGTGATGTCGTTGTGGGCGTCATGGCGCTTCACGGTGGCGGTGGTGTGCACCAGCCGCCGCAGGGCCTCGGCGGCCCGCAGGGAGCGTGACTCCTGGGAGAACCGCAGGGCCACGCTGAAGAGGATCATCGTGGTGATGATCAGGGCGGCCTTGGTGTCACCGCTCAGGAGGGAGAGGGCGGCCAGGGCCCCCAGCAGCATCACGAGGGGGTTGCGGAAGGTGCGCAGCAGTTGCCACGGCCAGGCCTGGGGTTGCTCGTGGGCGATGGCGTTGGGCCCCACCCGCGCCAGCCGCAGGCGCGACTGAAGGCCGCTGAGCCCGTCGGCGCTGGTGTTCAGCCGGGCCAGGAGGGCTTCGGGGCTCTCCTGGGCGGCCCGCAGCAACGACTCCCGCTCGATCCACGGTGGGGAAGGCTTGGCGGTGGCCGCGGCGGGGGGCTGGCTCACGGCGGGTTCCGTTCCATCGCCCCGCCATGGTGGCGCGCCGGATCTGCAACCTGATGGACTTTGGGGGGCCTGGACCCATGGGCCTTCGAAGCACCGACAGCTTTGGTGCCGAGGGCGTTGGTTGATCCTCAAGGGACGGGGTGTTGGAGCGCCCAATCGGCGGTAAGGTCCACTTCAGAGCGAAGGTGATGGTTGCCCATGGGTGCGGATTGGACCAACGACTCGCGGTTCCTCTCGCGGCTCCTCCCGCGCTGGCGGCGGATGTCTTGGCCCGTCCTCCTCGCCGTGCTCCTCACCGCCGCCACCACTCCTCCTCCCGCCAGCGCCCAGACCACCTCCGGAAGCCGCACGGTCACCGTGCGCAGCGGCGACACCCTGGAGGGCATCAGCCAGCGCACGGGCGTTTCCGTGGCCGATCTCAAACGGCTCAACGGCCTCAAGGATGCCGACCTGCTGCAGGTGGGCCAGACCCTGCGCCTGTCTACCCCGCCCCGCAAGAGTGGCACGGTGGTGATCAAGAGCGGCGACACACTGGACACCATCGCCAAGGCCCACAACACCACGGTGGCGGCGTTGCAAAAGGCCAATCCGGGGGTGCAACCGGAGAAACTCAAGGTGGGCAGCACCCTGCGGCTTCCCTCCTCCGCGCCCCAGCCCGCGCCCTCCCAGCCGAAGGCCGCCCCAGCCCCCGCTCCGGCCTCCCCCCCAGCCAAGACGGCCTCTCCCCCTCCCGCCACGCCAACGGTCGTGCCGGACGCGCCTCCCTTGCGCCCCTCGGTGCCCCCGGTGACCCCCGCGCCCCCGGTGACCTCCGCCCCCCCCGAAGCCACCACCCGTGGGCGCTGGCGCTATTACGGCGACACGGTGGTGGATTGGGGCAGCTGGAAGCGGCTGCAGGATGGGGTGCGCTTCACCCTGGTGCAGGCGGCGGCCAAAGACGTGGGGCCTGAGCGGGCCCAGGCCACCGCCATTGCCGTGGATTGCTCCACCCTGCGCCACACCTGGCGGGTGAAGGAAGCCTGGGAGGCCTGGACGGTGCCGGCCCCCCGCTCGGTGGGCCAACAGATCGTGCTCGATCTCTGCGGCAACACGGCCGTGGATGAGCGCCGCCCGGTCCCCCCCCCGCCATCGCCAGCGCCCTGATGGGGCTGGCCGCGCCGGCCGTGGCGTAAAGAAACATGAGGCGCAAGTAAAGAACGTTGTGATGACGTCGGCCCGCAAAGGCCGAGGCCAAAATTTCCCCTACCCTCCTGAAGGTTGCCTCCTTCCATCGTTGTGGGGGCGGCTTTTTTCTCCCTTTTGCCCCCCTATTCATGACCCTTCTGGCTGCCCCAACCCTGGGGATTCAACGCTTGGCGTCCGAACGTTCCAACGAGCGACGACAGGGCTGGTCTTCCTCTGAATGTGAGGCCATCCTGCGGGCGGCCTATCAGCAGGTGTTGGGCCAGCAGTATGTGATGGAACGGGAGCGCTTGACGGGGCTGGAATCCCTGTTCCGCAATGGTGAGTTGTCTGTTCGCGAGTTGGTGCGTGGGCTGGCCCAGAGCGATCTTTACCGCGCCCGTTTTTTCGATACCTGCAATCCCTATCGCTTCATTGAGCTCAACCACAAGCATCTGCTCGGGCGGGCACCGCAAAGCAAGGCCGAAATGCTTGCCCACTTCACCATCCTTCAGCAGCAGGGTTTCGGGGCGGAAATTGATTCCTACATCTACAGCGCTGAATACCAGGAGCGTTTCGGCAGCGATCGGGTGCCCTGGCTCCATGGCTGGTCCTACTCCGCCGGCCAGTGCGGGCTCCAGTTTTCCTGGCTCACCCGACTGGCTCGGGGGGTGGCGGCCTCCGCCAAGGGGGATGGGGATGTGCGCCGCGCCCGGCTTGGGCGGGCCTTGCATCAGGAGCGGCCCCTGCCCGTCAGCGGCGGTGTGGGCCGGGTGTTGATCGTGTCCACGGAAGGGCCCTTCCGGGCGCGGATCAGCGAGGAGACCGGCCTGCCCAGCGGGGAGGAGGCCACGGGCCAGCGCCTCTCGCCCGGCCGTGAGCATCGCCGGGAGCTGCTGGGCGTGGGTGCCGGCAGCCGCGACAGCGGCGACAACGCCGGACGGCTGGCTGCCTTGGCGGCCACGGGGGTGGCCCGCAACGGGGTGGTGCGCAGCGGCGCCTACGTGGTGCGGGTGCCCTACAGCCGCCTGAACCAGGCTCTGCAGCGGGTCAACCGGCTGGGTGCCCGGGTCACCGAGGTGAGCGTGCGCTGAGGAGAGGCCCCAGCGAGGGCGGCCAACTGGCACAATCCCCACCAGTGTGGTGGGGATTGCCGTGACCTTCAGCGCCAAGACGCAGTACGCCCTGGTGTCGCTGATTGAGTTGGCCGCGATCCATGGCCAGGGGGGGGTGTTGCAGGTGGGTGAAATTGCCCAGCGCCAGTCGATTCCCGATCGCTATCTGGAGCAGATGCTCACCACCCTGCGCCGCAGCCACATCCTCCGCAGCCTGCGGGGCCCCAAGGGCGGCTACCAGCTGGCCCGATCCCCATCCCAGGTGAAGCTGGCCGAGATCGTGGCCTGCCTGGAAGGGGAACCCGACAGCAACGGCAATGGGCGCCAGTCCCCCGAATTTCAGGTGTTGGCCAACCTGGAAGGGCAGCTTTTGAGGGCACGTCAGCAATTGCTTCAGGAGACGACGCTTCAAGACTTGCTCGATCAGCGCAATGCCATCTCCCAGTCCCAGGTGATGTATTTCATCTGAGGATCAGCTGCAGGGGGCATTTGCGCCGTGCCTTGGCAGGTGATTCGCAAAATCTTCGAGCCATGCGACTTCTCTGTGGATGGAGAAGTCGACGACGTTGGGAATCTTCTTGTCTCTCCGCAATTGTGCTGAGGGCCTGTCGCTGGATCGTTAATGCTTGCTCCTGGCACCAGAGCTAAATCCCCTCCCGACCAGGACAAAGCCTTACCACAAATTGAGTTTTTTGCCCCGGGAGTCGTGCGCTGGATGATCGCTGTTGGCAGAATCCAATCTTCTTGAGCCTGGGGATGCTTGGAGCGTAGAACACGCGCCTGTTGCTTGATCTCCATCCAGATCTGAGCCAATGGAGTGTTGCGCCCTGCTCCCTCCAGGGAGTTGAGCCATAGGGGACCCACAAGACAGATGCCCTCCTGTCGCAGTCGACGCAGCAGAGGCGGGCTAAGGAAGGTCAAGAACGTTTCGCTGTGCAGGATGAAGGGTGCTGGATGGTTGTCCAGAGCCACAGTCAACACTCCTGTTGTCAAGGCGGAGGAGGGGTGGTCGGAAAGGCCCCAGGCCAGGCACGAGTTGCTGTGGCCATCCACCAATAGGGCTGCAAATAGATCGGTCTTAGAGGACGGCCAATAGGCGATGTCCAAGATCCACTGCTCGCCGTAGTTGGTAGTGGATTCCATGCGGAAGGGAAGGGGTGGAGTTGTTTCCAATCTGCCTGCAGACATCTTGATCAATCTTCGTTCAAAGGGGGCAAAACCAAGGCGGCACAGGAGGCGATGCAGATGATTCACGCAAATGGACATGCCTGTGGCCTGCAGCTGCGTGAGCAGCTTTCGACTGCTGATGGCCGGGTTCTCGGCGCAGAAAGCGTCAATTCTATGGACGATTCCTCTGTTTTTCTGGGTAAATCTTGTTGGTTGGTAGTAGTAACTTGATCGCGTGACTCCCAGTAGCTCACATTGCCGCCGTAACGAGATAAGAGGATGATCGGGTTCCAGGAGAGAGCGTAAAATCGCTTGATCGTAGCTGCAGAATTTTTTTTTCAGCCAATCAATCTCCGTTGCAAGATTGGTGTTGGTCTGCTCAAGCCTGGCCAGCTTTACGGTGAGTTCTTCGTGATTCTTGCTGGTGGCTTCACCTTTTGCTTGTCGGAAAGTTTCAGGTAGTTGTTTGGTGGCTTGTTGCTTCCATTGACAAACTTGAACTGGATGAAGTCTGTGGTTGGCTGCGACGGCGGCCAGGGTGGCTTCGCCGCGCAGAGCTTCCAGCACGACCTGGGCTTTGAACTCAGGTGAATGACTGCGACGTTTGCTCATGGGTCTGGAGGGAGACCTGGCGAGAGTATGTGAGGCAACTGCCATTAACGATCGCACTGGTCTGAAAAGATGGGGGCACTTCAATCACGCCTTGACCCTGTTGATTGCATCCGCCTATGACGAGGAGGCCCTCGCAGGGCAGCGTTCACCTTCTTTCCTTCCCATGAAAAAACGACTTGCATTCGCCACAGTCCTCTCCCTGGTCTGTGCGCCAGTCGCAGGCATTGCGGGAAACTCCGCCGACATCAATGCCTCAGGTTCCACCCCCAGCTTCTGCGACATTTCCAACACGGGCGGTCCGATTGCCATGTCGATCTCTGCAGAGAAAGACAAACTCAGTGGCACCGGCACCTACCAGTTTGTGGCCAATGGTGACACCACTGTCACCCTCAGCCTCCTCTCACCAACCGCGCCTCAGGGTGCGGCTGCCTACACCCCTTCGGTGAGCCTGGCCAACCTGGTGTCCAGCACCTCCACAACGGCAGCTGTGACGGGTGATCCCAAACTGGGCATCAATAAACTGACCGGGGCTATCACCACCGAGATCCTTCAGAACAACGCGGATGCTTTGCTCTCGGCGGGTGACTACTCCGTTGCTGCCACCGCCACCTGCACGGCCCTCTGATCCGTGAAGTGTTGTTTTCTGCTGCTAGCAGTTCTGTGGTCTGGGCAGGTTTCTGCCCAGACTGTTTATCTCGACAAGAAAGAGTTTCCTCTCCGCAACCAAACGGCCCGGATCAAGCTGCAAGTCTCCCACTCCCGATCAGAACCGGTCAATCTCACGGTGCGGGTGAAAGGACCTAGCAGTGATCCCACCAAGGCCGGTGAGGTGTTGACGGAAGGGGTTGTGCTCTCTCCATCCAGCTTCAAGCTTGCCCCCAACAAGATGAAGAAGCTGATGCTGACGCTCACGGCAAATGTCACCCAAAAGACTCCTTTCTTCCTATGTGCTCTCTACATCCCCCCTGTCGAACGCAAGGAAGGGCAAGGAGGAGGGGCAACCAGTGGGTCCGCGCTGTTGGCCACGGAATCCTGCTCGCGCTTCTGGCTCATCCCGTGAGGGCCGCGGAGGGAATCAGCGTCAACAATGATTCAACCTACGCCCCCCAACCGAGGCTGCAGGTTGATCTGGATGATGGCAGCACCTGTTCCGTGACCGACCGTTCTCCCCCGTCCCTGGTGGTCTATGGCCGCTGGCGGGAAGGGGAGGAGGCGGCCGGGACGGCCCTCACGTTTCCGGAGACACTCAACAAGTCGCTCGGGATGGGTGGCGGCTTGGCGCTGTTGGTGCCGCTTGGCGGCACCGGCTTCAAGAACACCTGCTCCGGATTGCTGCAAATGCAGCTGAATCGCGCCAAGCTCGCCCTGGCCCAACAGCTCCTGGAGGCGGGCCACATCAGTGACGAAGACATGAAAAAAGTCGTCGGCGGCATGCGCCAATCCCTGGGCTTGCACTGAGGCGAAGGCCACCACCGGGGCGGGTCCCTTTTCCCTCGCCCCGCTCAGGTCTCCAGGATTCCGTTCAACAACCGCAGCGATTCCTGGCGGGAGGCGGCCGTCTGGGCCTGCACCAGGAGAAAGCCCGCCTCCCGCAGGCGACGTTCCGCCCCGGAGCCGCGGCGCATCGCGGCTCCGGCCTGGGCGACCACCGCGGCCTGGGCGCTGCGCATGGCCAGCTCCAGGGCCTGGGCGCGGAGCAGGCGATGGCGCCCTTGCGCCTCTGGAGCGTTGAAGGCGGGATCGTCGATGCATTGGTAGGCGTTGCGGCGCAGCTGGCGACAGCGGGTGGCCAGGGTTTCGGCCAGGGTGAGGGCGTCGCCATTTCCCTGGCGGCGGCCGACGTCAGCGAGATCAGCGATGGCTCCACGGATGCACCCAAACACCATCGGGCTGACCCGGCAGACCTGGACCGCATCCGCCTGGCTCCAGCGGCTGAACGCCTCCACAAAGAGCACCTGACTCTCGGGGATCTCGACACCGCTCAGCTCGGCGGGACGGGTGTGGGTGCCGCCCATCGCCAGCAGGCGCAGGGGATCGCCCAGCCGCAGACCGGCCGGTGGGGGCTCCCCCGAGGCGCCGGCGCCCAGCAGCAAGCCCACGACCCAATCTCCGCTGTCGTCGACGCAGCGGGCGCAGAGGAGCACCAGATCGGCGATGTCCCAGGAGGTGATCCAATCGAGGTGTCCGTCGAGACGCCAACCGTCTGGGATCCGGGTTGCCGAGGGGTTCGGGGGGCCTGGACGGCGGAGATGGGCAAAGGCCACTGCCGCCAGGGCCTGACCGCTGGCCACGGGGGCCAGCCAGCGCTGCCGCAGGGTGTCGGCGGCCGGGGCCTCTGCCGTGGCGGTGGCCCCGCGCAGCCGCCGCAGGGGCAGTTGATGTTGCTGCAGGCAGAAGGCGAGGGAGCCGTCGGCCATGAAAAGTCGCTCCACCAGTTCCCGCTGCAGGGAGACGGGCTCCAGCGGCGTGCCCACCAGCCCTCGGGCGGCGAGGGCATCGATGGTGGCGCGGGCCACGCCGTGTTGATCACTCTCGGCCGCCCCTTCGGCGATGGCGCTCAGCAGGGGCCCATGGCCCTCCGGCAGGGCCTGTTGATCCGGGCCGGTGATGTCCAGGAGGGGAGAATGGTGCGTGCCAACCCATTCTGGGCCGCCGGGGCCCCATGGGTGGGGCGACTTCGGCGGGCTGCCACGGCCAGGCCCAGCCCTGTTGAATCAGTGGACCGCCCCTTGGATGCGCTGATGCAGGCCCCCGTTCCCACCCGGTCGATCGAAGCCCGCTGGCCCGTGGCCCTGACGATCGGCGTGGCCCTGGTGTTGGCCAGGGCACTGCCCGATCGCATCCGCCTGGTGCCCGGTTTGGCGTTGTATCTGCCCGTGATGGCTGTTATGGCCTCCATGGTGGCGGTGCGCTGCACCGGTGGCGTGCGCCGTTGGCTGCGGGTGGAACGGGCCATGGTGTTGCTGTTGTGCGTGATCATGACCATCGCCACCCTGGGGGGCTTGGCCGGCTTGATCCGGGCGATCGTCTCCAACTCGAGCGCCATCGACGGCGTGTATCTGTTGACGTCGAGCATTGTGCTCTGGGTGGGGAATGTGCTCATCTTTTCCCTGCTCTACTGGCAGATCGATTTGGGGGGCCCGGAAGCCCGCTTGCACCATCGCGTCACCCATCCCGACTGGCTCTTCCCCCATGCGGGACTGCCACAGGAGATGGTGCCGGGTTGGCATCCCACCTTTGTCGACTACCTGTTCCTGGCCTTCACCACCGCCACGGCCTTCAGCCCCACCGACACCCTGCCCCTCACGGCACGGGCCAAATTGCTGATGATGGCGGAAAGTGCTATTTCGTTGGTGAATCTGGCGGCTGTGGCTGCCAGGGCGATCAATATTCTAGGGAGTTAGGCGTCATCAGCAGGGCTGAAATCTAAGGATTCTAGATCAAGGCATGCCAGATAGGCTTCATAATCGATCGCGGGGGCAGAGGCAAGGGGCTGAAGTTGTTTAAGTAGCCGAAGCAGAAACTGCAGGAGGGGTCGGCTGTCTTCCAGGATGATGGGATCGTCAGGGAGAGATGGATATCCTGTGGCCTCCGCTGGGTAAGGGATCTCGAAGGAACCGTGACGCAGAGAGCAGCCGATGTTCAACTGGTGCAGGCCGCTGAGGCCTGTGAGGCTTTTCCGGAAGGCCTGGCCAAATGGTGGTGACCAATCGCTTTCAAAGCAGAGTATGCCGGCCAGGATTGGCTTGAGTTCGCGTGAATCATCCTTGCCATTCAGATGCCAATCTGCCCTCTGGAGCGTTGAAGCCTGCGTACGGAGGCGGCTTTTGCGGCGGCATACTGAATGTGCTCCTTGTTGAGATTCTGCTTCACCTCCAACACCGCATAGACACTTTCTGCAGGGATGATTCGTTGCTGGCTTCTATTGTAAAGTAAAGGAGAAAACTGGCGATCATAGATGACGACATCAATCTGATCACTACAGCCGCCATGGGCGTCAATGACAACTGCGCGATCGGCCTGGTAGCGGTGGGGCAAGTGATCTTGCAAGAGCTTGATCCACTCTTCCTCGGCTGCCTCGCCACGGCCTGGGGGATGCCCGACAGCAAGACGGTTCCCCTTGAGGGCCCCTTCCATCTGAGCCTGGAGACCATCAAAGATGGCCTGGAGCGAGGTGCTGCTCTGGCTCGGTTCCATGGTCACGACCAGTCCAGCGCCTCAAAATCCGCACCGGCGCCACGGTTCATTTCGTCGATGAATCGCTGGTAATGCAGGCTTTCCTCTGGCCGGGCGTTTCCAGGTAGCGAATGCAGAACCAAGGATTCCAGATAGGCCCCCTGATGGGCTGGGATGGAGACCTCGCCGCGCGGTCGTGGGGGCTGGGCTTGCTGTTGACGAGGGGACCCGGGACGGGCGAGGGCTGCGGCGGTTGGTCGGGCCATGGGGCTGGCCGGCCTTGCGGCTGCAGCACTTTTGGACGTCTGGCGCTTTTCCATCAGAGGCAGGAGCCTGTTCCAGATCAAGCCGACCTGATTCATTTGACCGGCCAGGCGGGTGCGTTTGAGATCTCTAGGGTCCGTGGGGTCGCTGGAGTGTTCCCCTTCGGCTGGTGAATGGTGGAACCAGGCCACAGCCACGGCATCGTCGGGACCGCTGGCTTGGCGGATCCAGATGCGCATGCATTGGGGGTGCATGACCTCACGCCAAGGGGCAGGTTCCCCGTGGCGGACTTGATTCAGCTCCAGCCATTGGCTGGCCAGTTGTCGAGCCCGCTGCAGCAATCGGGCAAGATCGCGGGGGGATTGCACATGGATCCAGGCGGGAAGGTCTTGGGGCTCACGCCATTGCCAGTGGCAGCCAATGGGTGTTTTGTCGTAGCGATGGTGGTAGAAGATGCGATGGTCTGGTCGTCTCCAGCCCTTGCCGAAGCCAGCCAGGCTCATCGTCAATCCGTGTAGCGCGGCCAACAGATCGGCGAGCAATGCCGTTGTGGTGTCTGGCCCTGGTGAGTGCGTCAGCCGCCACTGCAACACACCCGAGGTGGCGTAGATCGGCTGTTCCCAGCTGCCTCGGCCGTAGGAGCCCAGATTGGTGACGGCATCGGTGTAGGCCGTGGCGAGAAGGCCGACATTTTGACTCTGCTCTTTGCCCAGCGAGCCAAAGAGCTTGCCAACAATCCTCAGCGCTGCCTCTGAATCGGTCAATCCACCAAAGAGGCGCAGGGCCATCCCTCGGATGGCGGCCCGAAACATGGTGGGTCGGAATTCAGCGCTGTCATTCAGTAGTTTTGCGGCTGGGCCTTGGCCTTCCAGGCTGCATTGGAACAGGACATCGCCTCGAAGTCGGCCACTGCTGCCATAACCCACGCAGGTGCGACCACCAAGACCGGCGCCCAGGGCTCGTTTCAGGGTCTTGACGACTTCATCCCACTCCTCAGGGGTTAGGTCTGGATCGCTGCAGCTCAGGCCAATCTGCAACTTGGGTTGGAACAGGCTGACGACTCCAAACGCCGAATGGCTCTCGCCGCCATTGGTAAAACCCACCTGCCAGTTCTGTTGCGGATGGGCCACATCCAGCAGACCATGGGCCCAGGATGGATCGGCGGGCCAAGCCCCATGGAATCGCAGGATGCCCGGCTGAAGACCCGTAGAGGCAGCGGAATCACTGGAGCTGCCGCACCACCGCTCCAAACGGTGGGGGTCACAGGCACGCCGAAACAGACCCTTGATGCCGCTGCCGGGGATCATCGGCCACCCCCCAGCACCAATCACGGGCCTGATGATCCCCTCATCGACGCCGCTGTTGCTGATGAGCCGCCAGTCGATTTGGGCCTCCACGATTCGCAACCTTCTGCTGGAGAAGGGTGAGGAGCGATCCACGCGTTCCACCCACTCATCGATCCAGCGTTGTAGATCTGAGCGCCATCCTGGTGGCGCATTGCGCGGCTTCTTAATATACTGACGCTGGCAACGACCTGTTACTTGAGCGCGATACTGCATAGGTACCCTTGATGCACCTGCTATTCCCTTGCTTTGCTGCAATCTCCCATATTCGCGCAGGACACTCTCATATTCTTCCATAAGTGAAGTAAGCTCCTTGTCTGCTTGTGGCTCCGTCATGCCAGCCTTTGGAGCTGCTTTTAGCATTGCAATGGCCTTGCTGTAAATCTTGATTGCCATTGGAAAATCTCTGCTTGAATAATGCAAATTCGCAACTTTGCTCAAAACAGAACCCAATCTGCGATGATAATCGCTGCTCTCTGAAATGCGTAAGTATGAATAAAGCTGCTTGATTGCCTGGTCATAATTAAGACTTGCTTCTTCATATTTGTTTTTCTTGAAAAATAGGTCCCCAATCTTTTCTAGTGTAGTTGAAGATTCGGTAATGTAAACTTCGTTTTCTGGATCTTCTGTAAGTAGATCATCTCTCAATCTATGTGCTTTGTTGTAGAAGCCTAAGGCTTCATCCAGATGACTATGTTCAGCAAGAATGTCCCCACAAGCGCTCAGGCTGGCACAGAGATTGTTCTTGACTTGTATATGATTCATGTTGTCTGCAAGTAGCTTCTCTCCTATAGTGATTGCGTTCTCAAAAGCAAAAAATGCTTGGTTGAGCAATGACTTACCCCCTCCATCTGCCCCGCTCCTGCCTAGTAGATAAAGTTCCCATGAAGAACTTCCAAGTCGATCGTAAAGCTCCAGCAACTTAAGATTATACGATCTATTCTCTGAATCAAGCGCGAGAAGATCTTCAATAATATTTACAGCTTCCTGGTATAACTCACGTGATATTGCGATCCCAGATAGGTTTTTGCTAATGTCAGCATGCTGAAGGAGAGCGCGAGATAATGCGAAAGCGTTCGGTGGAGAATTATTATCAGAACAAAGGCGCCTTGCACTTTCTACCGCCTTTCCAGCCATCTCGTCTGCCAGTTGCAGATTTCGATTGCGAAAAAGTATGTCAGCCATTCTGGTAAGAAAGTCTGTCATCCTGATTGAGAAGGACCCGTCAATGCTGGCAACAGCATCAATGGCTTTGGTTCTATTGTTGTTATCGATAGCTACTTCAATTAGATCCGCGTCGCTTAAAATTGTTGGATCAGAGATTTGTTTGTATGTTGGATCAATTATTCTACCTGCCTGACCAAGATCGCTGCTGATAAGCTGTGCCAGAAGATTAAATGCTCTCCCAGGTAGCTTTGGATCAGTGATGCTGTGAGTTAGAACAGGAAGTTGTTCCCCAAAGCTAAAGCGTGCGACATGCGGAACTCTAAGTTCTTCTAACACACGTCTCACAGAAAAGTCTCTAGGTAACCATGATTCTACATACGGGAAAATGATAGGTTCTATTCGGCTTTGCCACTCTGCAGCTAAGTCAACTTCGTCTTCTCCATCCCATCGCGACAGTAATGGGAGAATAGTAAGTCGACCAAGTGAATGAGGAAAAAACTGACGTGAATTCTGAACACCATCAATAAATCTTAACCCTTCTTCAATTGATTGTGAGCAAGCAGTAAAGACGAACACAAGAACCTCGGGCAGCTGTACTGTGCACACACTCCCACTATCAGTAAGGCCTGTTCTGCTATCTATCAGAACCATGTCATAGTGTTCGAGCCATTGACAACGTAATCGCTCAATTAACTTAGACCCATCTTTTTCAGAAAAAAACGTTCGCCAGGAGAATGACTGGAGTAATCTACTGTACTGTCCAGATCCAATTCCCGACCCTAGAAGATCTAATGTCCTAATATTGCTTGAGTCATATAAAGATGTCTGAGAATTAACATTTGAGATAATCTTGACGGAATGGCACCGCCTACGCCAGTTGGTATTTAAGACCAATTCATTTGTTTCAGTGTCTATTTCGCTTAGCAGGCCTAGTAAGCCACTTTGATCTTCAGGAGGAGAGAGAGTAATGTAGGGTTGTCGTTCTTGAATCCCAGAAGAAAAATAGCGCTCTAGTCCAGGGGCTTCCAGGTCCCAATCTATAAGTAAAACTCTTATCCCGCTAAGTGCTAGCTGAACTCCAACATTTGCCAAGGCGAATGATCGGCCAACGCCTCCTTTCCATGAATAGAATGTGATAACACGAGGCCTCATAGCATTTTAACCGATGGAAAAGCAGTGGTATGACTTGATATATTTGTTATGTCTAGCGTACTAAGGCTTAGAGTTCGGCCTTTTGATCTTTCACTTTGGAGGTGCTTGAAGTGAGTAATGCACTCTTCGACCCAGCTCGAGTCAATCTTAGGGGCGGTGTGAATTGCATTGGCAATCTTCGGTGCTAGTTTTCTTACTTCTTCGGAAAAATCATAGTAATCCTTGGTCTGTCGTTGAATATGGGGATTGTAAAACCTTTCTAGTCTGGCTACTTGAATTTGGGAAATCGGATCAGGTAGAGATTTACAGTTGTGCACAATAAGTGGAAATACGACACATGATTCTGGGTGTCGTAAGCGCCGTTTGCACATCAAGTCAAGCTCGTGAAGACACCATTGGCTTTGTAAATAGCTGTGGTTAAGTGCGGGGACTAAGACACTAGTCCTTCCAAGGGCCTCCCCGATCCTTTGTGGCCAAGTCTCGCCAGGATCAAGCTCCTGATCGATAAAGATTAGGGGCTCTCTACCCAACTCATTCAACAGAAATGTCTTCAATAGAGTAACTAAGTGATCATGGAACCAGGAAGTCCACAGTTCATGCTGTTTATAGCTTATAAATAAATCATAACTTTTGGTCATGGTCGTATCCCCATCGCAGAGAATTCTGAGCGAAAAAACGACAGGCATACCTGTGATGTGCTTGTCATGAGATTCTGATTTAAAGAATTCTTTCTCATATCAGTTTGCTCCCCTTGCTCCTTTCAAGCGTTGAACCCACCAAACCACTGAATCGCATAATCCAGTAAGCACGGCTATACAGGCTTGCTGATCCTGTATATCTATAGACCAAAGTTGCTGAGCCATGGACTGAATAAGTTCTTCATCTGCGTTCTTGCTCAGCATCGTTGCTGGAAGAGGAAGATCAGGCCTTGCTTGCCGAATCACAGAGACAAAACATTTCCAAACATCAACAATGAACGCTGCCTTTGCGATCTCCTTGTCGGCTAGTCTTAAGTGTTCGCCCCAAAAACGTTCCAAGCCATATGAACAGGATATTCGCATCTTGTATGCTTGGTTGAGACTATCTGGATCTCTTGATCTTGCCTTGAGCACAATCTCCATGGCAAGATGATCTAGGTTAAATGGATGCCAGCCCATCACCGCACCTCCTGGCCAGCGGCCTTGACCAGGGTGACCTCGCAGCGGCCGAAGCCCACACTTTCCAGGCCGCCAAAATAGAGCTCCTGCCGGTTCTCCTGGCCAAAGGGCAACCAGCTCTTGGCATCCTCCGGCTTGAGAGCGAGAGGGAAGATGAGAAGGCTTCCCTCAGGCAGAGCCTCCACATTGAAGAACGCCCCACCAGCAACTTTCTTCATGTCATCCTCCAGTTTGACGCGGCTTTGTCGGTAGAGCGCCATGTCATGCACCAGACCGATGGCAGCATCCTCCACGACCACCAGCCTGTCGTTGGGGATCTCCTCTTTCAGCGGCTCTGGGATCCAGGCATCCAGCCCTGCGACGGGTTTCAGCTCCATGAAACCAAGATTGAAGAATAGTGTGACCCCGTCTTCTCCCGCGCGACCTTTGAGGCCATCGCTGCAAGTGAATGGCTTGGGGAGTGCACTTTCGGCCGGCAGCTCGGTGATCGCCGCATAACGCCGCAACAGCCGCGGACAGCTGACCCAAACCACCGGTTGCCCTGGACAAAAGACAGGTAGCCAAACAAGGGACGCATATTCAAACTTCACGCGCGCCTCGCTGATCTCCGCGTTGCCGGCCTCGCTGCCGTACCAACGAATCGTCTCGCTCTGGTCATCTCCTGCTCGCCGGCGCATCTCGGCGCGAAAGCGCCCCCGGATCGAACTGCCGGGGATGATGCCGGTCTGGGTGAAGGAGTCGCGGAAGATGAGGTTGAGGTTGCCTGCTTCCTCCCCGGCGGAAGCCCCCACATGGAGGGGAGCC
>JBKDSY010000064.1:0-2818 GCA_046340755.1 Cyanobacteriota bacterium | reverse complement strand
CGAAGTGATTCATTTACTAGCAATGCGGGCCACTACTCTTGCTACCGCGTCAGCTCTGGCCTTGGCGGCAAGCCTGGCGCCAACCGCAGCTTCTGCGCTGACCTTCACCGCTCCTCTTTTGACTGGATCGGCTACCAGCCTGGGAAACACCCCTGCCCCCCTGCTTTTTAATGGAGGTTCAACCTTCCCAGTCCCCGCAGGATTTAACTTAAGTAGCGTCACTCTTACTGTTGCTGGCTCCACTGGGGGGTCTTTCAAGGCAAGCAACCCAATCATCGGCTCAACCAATACTCTGACAACAACACAAAATTTTGGCCTGGCCGCTAATAGCAACAACTCCCCCGGCTACACCAACGGAGTTTCTCCTATGGCTCCTAATACATCCATGACGATTCCGGCTGCGACGTTCACGCCGCCTGGTACTTACACCATGGGTACGGCCGACTTCAATGTCGCACCAACATCACAGACACTGACCTGGACCATCTGGAATACGACCTCCATTGGCGGCGGTGTTGCCCCGATCGGTGATCCTACCTTCTTTATGGCTGCAACTCCGCAACCTAAATCTCTGCCTGTCAATACCTTCTTTACGTTGACATCCACCCCAGGTGGTGCGTTCATCATGCCTGGAGACAACGCTTCCACCCTTGCCCTCAACCTCGGCGGAAGCTTCGTGACATATAACTTCGTACCTGGTCCTCTTCCCATCTTGGGAGCTGGCGCAGCCTTTGGCTGGTCCCGTCGTCTGAGAAAGAGAATTTCCCAGAGCGTGTAAGTTCTCTTCCATGTTCTACAATGCCTCCTGATTCGTCAGGGGGCTTTTTTGCGACATACAAAATCCATTGATTTTCCACTGAACTAGGCCCTTGTGAATCAGAATTCCCTGCCAAAGCTGCTCCATTCTCTTGGCATCATTCTGCTAGCACTCTATGGAGTTCTTGTTTTATTTGATAGCTTGCCGATCAAGTTATTGCAGCCGGATTGGATCTTTAATTTGGCTGTGGTTCTTGGCAACTACGTCACCATTCCCCTGGTCGGGATGGCGCTTGTGCAACTGGCAGCGTATTTATCCCCCGATTACTTCGCCAAATCTCAAGTCAGGATTGCCCGTTTCTCTGCCGTTCTGGCCCTGATTTTCCTGTTGATCCAACCGATGCTGGGCTTTGCGGTATGGCGCAACATCAGAACTTTGGCACTATTTAACAAAGAACAAGTTGCGCTGATCAACCGAAAAAGTAAAGAAATTACCCAGGCCATCAACAACGCAACATCCTTTTCTGAATTGCAGACAAAGATGATCATGCTCCAGGGACCCGTCGTTCCTGAGCAGGCCCGGGGGATGGATATCGCAGTTCTGAAAAAACAACTGGTGGACGTCATCAAAACGGCTCGTGATTCCGCACCTGCTCGCTTAACCACACCCACGTCAGCCGCCTATATCGACTTCTACAAGCGTCTTGCGCGCACATCCATCATTTGTCTGTTGGCCCTGCTGGGCTTCATTGTCCTTTCCTGGAATCAAGTTACCAGTAAAAATATTGCCCTCTCCTATCTCGCCTCGATTGGACTGTTTGGGATTACGCCAAACTCACTTTATACAGGGTTTACATCATTCTGGAATAACTATCAGGTCAAGCGCGTCGAAAAGGCAAACATGAGCAGCATGCGCAAATCTGCCGCCCAACATCAGCGTCAGATTCGCAAAGCAGAATCCGAACACAGACGTCAACAAATTGTAGAGCGGAAACAAGCCGAACGCTCCAGGATGGAGCGGGAGAAGATGCTAGAGATTGAACACAAGATGGAGCGGAAGCGCCTGCTTGAAGAGGAAAGGCAGCGCAGGGGCGAATGATTTTCGCCCCCCCCATGCCCTGGGCATCAAAGCAGGAAATAAAGTTGGGCCAACGGGAGTTCATGGGCTGGCTCACAGGTCAACAAGTTCCCATCCGCAAACACCTCGTAGGTTTGGGGATCCACCTCCATGACGGGTAGGGCGTTGTTGTTACGCATCTCCTCTTTGCCAATCCCCCGGGTCTGCACCACGGGAACGCACCGACGGCGCAGCCCCAGGCGACGGGGAAGATCATCCTCTAGAGCGGCCTGACTGACGAAGGTCAGGCAGCTGGGCGCCAAGGCGCCACCAAAGGCTGCAAACATGGGCCGGCCATGCACCGGCCCCGGCGTCGGAATAGAGGCATTGGCATCCCCCATCTGGGCCCAGACGATCGAGCCACCTTTCAACACAAGTTCAGGCTTTACCGCGAAGAAGCCAGGCTTCCAGAGCACCAGATCCGCCAGCTTGCCCACCTCCACCGAGCCCACCTGGCTGTCGATGCCATGGGCAATGGCAGGATTGATGGTGGTTTTGGCGATATAGCGTTTCAGACGGGTGTTGTCGTTGCGCTCACCGTCGCCAGCCAAGGCCCCCCGTTGCACCTTCATCTTGTGGGCCGTCTGAAAGGTTCGCTGAATCACCTCCCCCACCCTGCCCATGGCTTGGGAATCGCTGGCGATGATGGAAAACTCACCCAGATCGTGCAGGAAGTCTACCGCAGCAATCGTTTCCCTGCGGAGGCGAGATTCCGCAAAGGCCACATCCTCTGGAATCTTGGGATCCAGGTGGTGGCAAACCATCAACATGTCGAGGTGTTCCTCCAACGTGTTGCGGGTGTAGGGCCGGGTGGGATTGGTGCTGCTGGGGAGCACATTGGCCTCGCCGCAGATGCGGATGATGTCGGGCGCATGGCCCCCTCCAGCCCCCTCGGTGTGAAAGGTGTGGATCGTGCGACCAGCGATGGCGCGGATGGTGTCCTCC
>JBKDSY010000063.1:0-5588 GCA_046340755.1 Cyanobacteriota bacterium | reverse complement strand
GCCAGATCAATGGGCACCACGGTGTAGGGCAGGCCCTTCTCCTCCAGATACCAGCGCACCAGGGAGGCACGGCTGCGGGGGCCGCCATACAGCGTCAGGGCCATGGGGAAGGGAAGGACGAGGGCGCCTCCATCATCCGTGCTCAGAATCCCTCCATCCATCCGCGCTGGGGCCATGGCCACGGACGGCGAGCGCACCACGCCATCGATTCCCCTCGACGACCTGCAGCGCCTGGCGCCCCACCTGCAAAGCCGCATCCGCCGGGGGGTGGTGGGCAGCAGCCGCTACGCCCAGAGCCTGCGCCAGGCCATCCGCGAGGCGGCGGAGGATCCCAGCGCCCGGCCGGTGTTGATCACGGGCGAGCCAGGCCTGGAAAAAGACAACCTGGCCGCCTTGATCCATTTCAGCTCCCCGGCCCGGCGCCACCTGATGGTGCGCTTCAACTGCGCCCTGCTGCGGCCCGATGGCGGCGAGCTCGTCCACGGTGATGACCGGGAGCCCCCCCTGCTCCAGTGCCTGGGCACGGGGGCCCTGCTCCTGGATCAGATCGACCGGGCCGATCCGGCCCTGCGGCCCCTGCTGCTCACCCTGGCCCGGGAGGGCCAGTGGCGCGATCCGGTGGATGGGCGACTCCGGCGGTTTGAGGGCCGGGTGTTTCTCACGGCGGAACGGAGCCAGGAGCTGGGCCTCGATGGGCTCGTGATCCGGGTACCCCCCCTGCGGGTGCGCCGGGCGGACCTGGGGGAGTGGATCCGCTATGCCGTGCGTCAACGCAGCCGCAGCCTGGGCTGGAGCGTGCCCCCGCGGGTGAGCGAGGCCCTGGTCAAGCGCCTGCAGAGCTACGACTTCCCGGGCAATGTGCGGGAGCTGGTCACCCTGGTGGACCGAGCCCTGCGGCAGTGCAGCGACACCCACCCGGCCCTGGTGCCGGATGACGTGTTTTGGACGGATCAACGGCGCGGCCGGCCCCGCTTTGACCTCTGGCGTTGGAAACCCTGGCTGCGGGACGTGATGCGGGCGCCAGCGCTCTGGAACGGCCTGCTCTTTGGCTTGGTGAGCTGGCTGTTCGTGCTCCTCAACCTCTGGCTCTGGCTCGGCCCCCAGGACCGGGCCCACAACGGGGCCCTGAACCTGTTCTGGGCCTGGTGGTGGCCCCTGGTGTTGCTCACCTTTCCGTTGGTGGGGCGCCTCTGGTGCGCGGTGTGCCCCTTCATGGTGTGGGGGGAGATCGCCCAGCGGCTGGGGCGGTGGTTGGGTCTGCAACCCGCCCGCTGGCCCCGGGGGGAGAACGACCGCTGGGCGGCACCCCTGTTGGCGGCCGGCTTCGCCGCCATCCTGCTCTGGGAAGCCCTGGCCGACCTGCCCGACACGGCCTGGTTGAGCAGTTGCCTCCTGTTGTTGATCACCGCCGGGGCGGTGATCGGCTCCCTGCGGTTTGAGAAGCGGTTCTGGTGCCGCCATCTCTGCCCGGTGGGGGGGATGAATGGT
This sequence comes from Cyanobacteriota bacterium, assembly GCA_046340755.1. GTDB lineage: Bacteria > Cyanobacteriota > Cyanobacteriia > PCC-6307 > Cyanobiaceae > Cyanobium. The sequence goes on along the minus strand of JBKDSY010000063.1, from coordinate 4,100 downwards.
CTGTTCGCCAAGTTGGCGATCAGCGAGTTGCGGGCCCAGGCGGGCACCTGCAGCGGCAGTTGCACCAGCTACGCCTGCTTCAAGGGGGGCCCGGCGGAGGGCGAGGGACTGGCCACGGCTGGCTGCCCCCTCGGCACCCATCCGGCCCACCTGGCCGACAACCGCAACTGCGTGTTGTGCCTCACCTGCGTCCAGGCCTGCCCCCACCGCTCGGTGCAACTGCGGCTGCGCCCCCCGGCGGCCGATCTCCAGCGCGACCTGGAGGCCCCGGATGGGGAAGTGGGGCTGATTCTGGTGTTGGCAGGGGGGCTCTGCCTGCACCACTGGCAGCGGTTCTTCGGGGCCTGGCCCCTGGCGCCGGCGTCCCTGGCGGCTGGGCCCCTGGTGCCCCGGCTGGCCCTGGGGCTGGCGGCCCTGGCCCTGCCGGCCGGGGCGTTTCTGTTGTTGTGGGCCCTGGCGGTTTGGCGCGGGCGCGGGGTGGGGCGTGGGGAGGGGCGCCCTGCCCGGGGACCCTCGCGCCTGCGGCTGGGCCTCTACGCCGGCCTGCCCCTGCTCTGGGGCCTGCTGCTGGCCGACCACCTGCCCATGGGCATGGAGGAGGCCGGCCAGGTGTTGCGGGTGAGCGTCGCCCCCTGGGGGGAGGCGGTGGCGCGGCGGCTGCCGGCCTGGAGCGCCGATCCCCATGTGATTGGCTTCTGCCAAACCCTCGCCGTGGCCGTGGGGCTGGGGGGCACCCTGGTGCTCTTGCGGCGCCTGCTCCAACCGTTGCGGTGGGGGTGGTTGGCCTGGTCGCTGGTGGCTCTGGGGGTGGGGGTGGGGGGGCGGTGGTTGGTGGCCCCCTAACAGAACCTTCTTAGCTGAATAGGGGCGTGACTTCAGGGAAGTCCCAATCCTGAATCGTCAATCTTGGTTTGAACCCTCGAATTCACTGGCTGGACTTGAGTGTATTTTATAGGCCATGCAGAGCGTGCGGCTCTCCGATCAACATCAGAGCAAGTCGGCATCCCCAGCGCAGGACTCCATCCGACTGGAGTTGCAGTCAGGCATGGTAGTTCAGCCAAGTTACACGGCCGGGAACGATCGGCCCGAGATCGACGGTCTACGGGCGATCGCCATGCTTGCGGTGATTGCCAATCACGTCAGCGAGCATCTATTGCCCAGTGGTTACATGGGTGTCGACATCTTTTTTGTCATCTCTGGTTATGTCATCAGTTTGTCCTTGTCCAATCCCACTTCAACCTCCTTCCGCTCCTTCGCGGCGGGATTCTTCAAGCGCCGCATGAAAAAGCTTGTGCCGGTCTTGTTCATCTGTGTGGTGATCACTGCCATTCCAATTTGCTACTTGAACGACAGGACGGCGACTTTATCAATACAGCAATCTTATCTCTTGTCGGCGTCTCAAATAACGAACAAGGATAGATCGCGGCTTACGCGCGATCTATCCTTGTTCGTTATCCGTTTCTCTATGCCGTGACACTCCTCTGAAGTGCTTCCTGAGCTAGCGTGTTGAGGCTCTTCCCCTGGACCTCCGCAGTCATCGCGAGCTTCTCGTGCAACTCAGGAGGAATTCGAAGATTGAACTTGCCTGAATACTGTCTACGTGGTTCAATCCCTTGCTCCTTGCAGACCTCAAGAAAGACCTCCAGTGATTTCTTGAACTCACGGCGAAGCTCATCTGGGCTTGAACCGTAAAAATCCGCCCCTCCAGAAATCCCAAGAATCTCCCCACGAAATTGATCTGTTTCCTCGTCGTACTCAATCCTGGCGCTGTACCCGTCCATTTTCATCAGATTCATGGTGTCAATCCGTGCTCTTCGAACCATTTGCGAATTGAAGCAACAGCACCTTTGTCTGTATCAGGCGATGGGTGGGGTCTGTGAAAGACCCTGACTTCTCCAAACAGAACAACCGCGACCCGGCTGCCAGCCCTCTCGCTTACCTCCCCACCGAGCTCCTGAAACAGGGCTTCAACATCCCTCCACGGCAAGCTACCGCTTACAGGATGGGAGAAGATCAGCTCAAGGGTGCGCTGGTGCTTCCGCTTCATCTTATCATGGTACTGTCTCTCGGTACCAGACGCAGGGCGCTCTCAAAGGTTTGCCCATACGGATAACGATGCGCCTAAGTGGCAGGCAAGGAGCTTGGGGTGGCGCACCAGAGACATAGTGGTTGCCTGGCCACTCAAGGGGTTTGTTGGTGTGCGCGCTTAGCATCTCGCCCCCAGACCTCAGTTGAAATGCACTTTCTTCATGCTAAAATTCAGACTACCCTGCTCTATTGCCAGGAAGTAGATGGAATCAACTGCGCTGGATATGATTGACACGTCGCCTCAGCCACAAATCCTGCTCATTCCTGATAGCCAACAAGAAGATGAAGATGACTTGACAGGCATAACCTCGTATAGAGATTCAGTTGTTGTTAACGCAGACTGGACTATAGAGACAATCAATTCGCAAATGTCAAAAGGTAACATCGACCTGCAGCCTGCTTTTCAACGCAGGAACGCCTGGGATGATGTACGAAAAAGCAGGCTTATCGAATCTATTATCGTTGGAATGCCAGTACCCAACATTGTCTTAGCAGAAAACAAGGAACACAAGGGCCGCTTTATTGTGATCGACGGAAAACAAAGATTGGCAGCAATTAATGAATTTATGAACAACCAATACAGTCTCAGGGGACTCGACATCCGCAAAGACTTAAACGGGATGGAACTTAGTTCATTGCTCACCAGCGACAGAGAAGGTCTTGAAAATAGCACGATAAGATCAACTGTTATCAAAAACTGGATTGATCAGAATTTCTTGTATACCATCTTCTTTCGGTTGAATAGTGGCAGTCTCCCCTTATCGCCACAGGAGCTTAGAAAAGCTTTGATTGGCGGCAACCTGTTGGATTCTATCGAAGATTATCTAAAAACGAGCGACTCATTCCATCGGATATTTGGAGAAGAGCTAGACAGAAGAATGCGGGACTCTGAGCTTGTCCTTCGGTTCATTGCCTATGATCATAAATTACAAAATTATAACGGTAACTTTAAGGAATTTCTAGATGATGCAACCCGTTATTATGAAGACTCTTGGGACTTAAGAAGAGCAGAGGTTGCCGATCGCTTAAAACGCCTTGATGTATCTTTGGATACAACATTTTCAATTTTTGGAAATGACTCGTTCAAGAAGTGGCTAGGAGTCAAATATGAAAAGGTCATGAATAGAGCTGTATTCGATTGTGTAGCAAGATACTTTGCCGATGAATATGTTAGTCGCATTGCGCTTTCCCGCAAGCAGTCGGTTATTGACGCATTTCAACAAACCTGCATGGATCCTACCTTCCGTGATTCAGTCGAGAAGACTCCAAAGACAATCGGAGCAACTCGATTCAGGATTCAGAAGTGGGGGAGGGATTTATCACAGGCTTTGTCGTTGGGTTACGATGAGAATAATTATCGTATATCGTGAGCGATGCCAGTATTCTGCTCACACTTCCAGCACCTTGAGACCAGAATATTTATCCTAGTGCAGACATTTCTAGCAGATCAAATAAGGGAAGAACGTTTAGATCCTACTGGTTTCACTCCTAATCCTGAACGACTCGCGGCTTTTAGACTTCTTGCTCATGCTGAGTTCGAAGAGTTTATAGAATACAAGGCACGAGAAGGATTGGCTCGCCTATCCGCTCTGGCGCAATCTACGAACTTTAAATTAAAGGATATGCATCAGTTATTGGCTATTGCCCATTATCTTGGATATGACATCGGCATTGCCGACTCCTTTGACAAAGCGAGGTATATTTCCAGATCGTCAAAACTAATAAAGACTGCTGAGGAAAAAATCTCCGATAACAATGGTATCAAAACCAAATCCTTTCTGATGCTTTGCATTTTTTTTGGAGTTATGCCTGATGATGTTGATCAAACGCTCCTCTCAACTCTCGACAGCTATGGAAGTAATCGTGGGGATGTAGCACATAGGAGCATCAGCAGGGTAAGAACAATACAAGCTCCAACCGACGAAGAGAGTAGCGCAAACACGATTGTTCAGCTATTGAAATCATTTTATGACGTTAATTCCTAAATTTATAAGATATATCACTGGATTGGG
>JBKDSY010000062.1:0-14520 GCA_046340755.1 Cyanobacteriota bacterium | reverse complement strand
CGTCCGCGTTGATGATCGAGTTGGAGACGATGCTCATGCAGTTCTGCCTCGAAACAAGCGGTCACCGTTAAGGAGACCGGTATCCGGTGGGTAAGGTTGTGATCGGTGGTGCCGATCGCGGTGTCATTCTGCGCCAAGGCCCCGCGCCGCTCCCCGCCTCGGTAACAGATCTTCATGGCGACAGTTGCCTGAGATCCCTTGGCTTGCAATGGCTTTGAACCCAGGCCCCCCCAAGGGAATGTTGCAGCAATTGTTCATTTTCTCCCGCCCTTGATGCGTTGGGTGCGCGGCAGAAAACCGCGCGTTTCTTCATCATCTGTTGCGGCCGATTGCCAGCCAACGCAAAGCGCCCCCGGGTGGATTCCGGGGGCGCAGGTCATCAGGGCGGGGCAGGGCTGGCGGAACCCAGGCCGATCAGATGGCCGGGCGGGGAGCCGGCGTCAGGCCCCCATTGCCGCCGTAGAGCTCGGCGGAACGGTTGACCGTGGACAACGGGATCCCATCGCTGGTGTTCAGGCCGCGCAGGTAGGGAACCGTGCTCTGCCCGAAGGCCCGGGCGTAATCCTCACTGCTCAGCAGCCCTTGGATGGCCGCCGGTAGCCCCTGGCTGGTGCGGATGGCCAGAAAACGGCTGGTTTCCGCCGGCTGGGCGGCCCGGCCGAGCAGGGCCAGGTGGGCCGCCGCCGCCGCCCGCAGGGGCGCCAGCCGGTTGAGGCGTTGGAGGAAGAGCTCGCTGCCGGCCACCAAGGCCACGAATTCCGCGATCGACACCTGGCCGTTCCGCAGTTGCGACTCCGCATCCCGGAGCCGTTCCGCGGCAAAGGGTACCCGATTCAGCAGTTGGCGATAGGTGGCCGCCACCGCTTCCTTGAGTTGGCTTTCGCTGGGGGCGCTGGGGAGCCGCACGGGCCGACCCAGGCTCTGACGACGGCGGAAGCCTTGGGGATTGCCGCTGCGCAGTGCCTTCTCCATGGCCTGGGCCGGCTTGCTGACAGGGCCGGCCGCCAGGGTGGGGGCGCCAGCTGACACGGCGGCCTTCCAGATGCCGATGGTGGCCACCCCCGGGCTGGCGACGGCGGGGCTGGTGGATCGGCTGGTGGGCACCGCGCCCACACTGGCGCTCCAACCGGGTGCCGCGCCGGGCTGGGGACGCCAGGTGCGGGCGGGGGCTGGGGGTTGGCGCAGGGTGCCCGGGCCGCCACTTGCGCTGGGCGGTGGGGCCAGGGTTTCGCCACCGGCGATCTGGGCGCTCCAGCCACCCCGCACCACGGAGGAGCGGGGGGGCAGGTTGCGGGGGGTGAGGTCACTGGTGGTGCGCACCTGCAGCGGCGGCGGCACGTCGGGCCGTGGTGTCAACCGCAGGTCGGCAATGGCCTCGGGATTCAGGGGACGCCGCAGGGCGGGAACCCGGCGGGTGTTGAGATCGGTGGGGGTGATGAACCGCTCGTAGGGAACGGTGTCTTCTCCGAAGGTGGTGGTGTACTCGGGGCTGTTGATGATGGCGTCCACGACGCCATAAAAGCCCTTTCGTGCCGCCGTGTCGAAGTAGGCATCAATTTCCCAGCGCCCGAACGTGGGACGGCCCAACAGGCGACGGTGCATCACCTCAATGGCCTTGCAGATGTAGAGCCCGCTCCAGTAGCGACGGCGGAAGGCATCGGAACGGGCCACCTGGCGAATGAATTCCCGCAGGCTGATGTCACCGTTTTCGAGCTTGATCTCCTCCACGGTGTTGCGCTCTCCGGCGTAGCCGGCATTGCCCAACACCTGCACATACACCGCCCGGATCACGGCCTGGGTGGAGGATTCACTGCCTCGAATGCTGGGTTGGCCGCCCCGCCGGGGCACGGAATTGCCCCCCGTGGCGATCTGCTTCAGGCGCACCACCTTGGGTCCCACCCGCCGGGGGGCGGCCTTGCGGAACTGGGGGCTCGCCATCTGACCGGGCTGGCTGAGCCCGTTGCTGATCAGAATGCGGCGGCTGTCATAGCTGAAGGGAACTGCCCGGGTGGCCACGGAGGCCGTGCCCGAAGGGAAGATGGCCCCGTAGGTGAGGGCCAGGGGATCGTTGCCACCGCCATAGGCGTGCTGATCCGGCAGGGGTTGCCGATAGGAGGCATAGAGCGTGATGTATTGGGGCGCTCCCTCGAAAGGCGCACTGAAGCGGAACAGTTTCCGGTTGGATCCCCAGCCGGCGCTCTCCTGGGCCTCTTCCCCCAGATCCCGCAGGTAGGGAACCGTTTCCTCCCCAAACACCCGGGCGTACTCCATGCTGTTCACGAGCACGTCGACCAGGCCATTGAGACCCTGGGCGCTGACAATGGCGAAGTAGTAGCGGAACTCTTCGATCGAGCTCAGCCCGCGGCCTAGGAAATGGCGAAAGGCCAGCTCCACGACGCGACTGTTGGAGAACCGCCCGTAAAACTGCTTTTGATAGTCCTTGCTGCGGCCGAGGGCGCGGATGAACTCCCGCATGGAGATCTGGCCCTGGCGGCACTGGGTGGCTTCCACCGGGCACACCTCGATGGAATAGCCCTTGAGGATGTCGCGTTCAAACACCTGGCGGTAGGCCGCCCGGATCACTTCCGCCTTTTCACGGCCGGAGAGGCCAGGCTTCATCACGAAGCGTTGCCGACCCTCCGCGGCCAGGGCATAGATCGCCGGCAGTTGCAACCCCTGGTTGACGGGGCTGCCCAGCCGTTGGCGGGTGGAAGGGGTGGGCACCTCCAACTCCTTGAGCAGCACGTTGAAGCACTCGATCACCAGGGTGCGGGCTTCCGGTTCCCCTTGGAACAGGCCGGCGGCGGCAGCCCGCATCTCCTGCAACGCCACATTGGTGGCGGCCAGGGAGCAGGCCTTCTCCAGCACATCCCGCAGGCCGCGGGTGTTCACCGCGAGGATGCTGGGATCCCCGGCCACCAGGGCGTAGCCCACGTAGCGGAGAAACCAGGCCAGGTCGCGGATGGATTTCTTCATCCGCTCCGTGCCGTAAACGCCCACGGAGATCGGGTTGAAGCCGCTGGGCAGCACCACCCGCACGTCGGCGTCTCCACCGGCCCCTTCCAGCAGACGGCTGAAGACATTGCCCCGGCGGGCCGAGGTGGTGCCGACGAAGGTTTGCACAGAGCGTTGGAACGCTTCCTGGTCGGCCGCCAGGGCCGTGCCACCGCCCGTCTCCGCCCCCCCCAGGGGGGCATCGAGGTAGGAGAGGGGCGTGCCGCCCACAAAGATGCGGTTGGCGGCCTTGGCGACGATGGCGGCGGCGTTGGCGCTCAGCCTCTGGGCTGCTTCCACGCGGACACGGCCGCTTTGGAAGAACGTGATCAGGGTCTTCAGTTCCCCCCCGTCGGGGAAGCGATCCTGCTGCTCCGCTTGACGGACGCTGGAGAGCGGCAGGGTGTCGTAGCGCTGGGGGCTGACCCTCGTGCTGCCGCTGCTGGCGGTCACAGTCATGAACGGGAGCGTGCCGGGCCTCGGCACGTTACGGCTGCGCCCCGCGCCCTTCGGGAGGCCATGAACAAATGTTTGCAGCCGCCTCCCGGCGGCGCCCCCCCCCGATGGGGGAGTCTGGAAGGGTGAAGCTGTTGACCACAGCAGGACGGTTCCCTGATGCAGGACGCGCTCCCCCCTCCCCCGGAGTCAGCCCTCCCTTCCACGCCCGGGCAGGAGACGCCGCCCCGGGACGCGGCCACGCCGGTGGTGAGCGCTTTTTACGATCGTTTCCCCTACCCAGGCGATCCCCTCCAGGACGGCCCACCACCGGGCTACAACTGGCGCTGGTGCATCGACAGCGTGGTGGCGGCGGTGCGGGGGGTGCTGCCGCCCCGGCCCGCCGGTGGCGGAGCCAGGCCTTGGCGGGTGCTCGACGCCGGTTGCGGCACCGGCGTGAGCACCGACTACCTCTGCCACCTCAACCCGGAGGCCACCGTGTTGGCCGTCGACATCAGCGCGGGCACCCTGGATGTGGCCCGGGAGCGCCTGCGGCGCTCCGGAGGGGCGGCCCGGGTCAGGGAGCTGCGCATCGAGCAGCGCAGCCTGCTCGATCTGGACCAGGAGGGACCCTTTGACGCGATCAATTCCGTTGGGGTGCTCCATCACCTGGCCCGGCCCGAGGCTGGCCTGCGGGCCCTGGCGGAACGGCTCGCCCCGGGAGGCTTGCTCCATCTCTTCCTCTACGCCGACGCTGGACGCTGGGAAATCCACCGCACCCAGCGGGCCCTGGGGTTGCTGGGGGCGGGGCCTGGTCCGGACGGCCTGCGGTTGGGCCGGGAACTGCTGGCTCACCTGCCGCCAGGCAATCGGCTGCGCCGCCACCACGAGGAACGGTGGGCCCTGGACACCGCCGCCGATGCGAACTTCGCCGATATGTATCTCCATCCGCGGGAGACGAGCTTCACCGTGGCCAGCCTCCTGGCCTTCGTGGAGGAGGCGAATCTGGCCTTCGCGGGGTTTTCCAACCCGGAGGTGTGGGATCCGGCGCGCCTGCTCTCCGGCGCGCTGCTGGAGCGGGCCCAGGCCCTCCCGGAGCGTCAGCGCTGGGAGTTGGTGGAGGCCCTGGATCCCGACATCAGTCACTTCGAGCTGTTCCTCGCCCGGGAGCCCGTGGTGCGCCAAGAGTGGACCGATGATGGGCTCCTGCTGGCGGCCTCCGGCGAGGCCAACCGCTGCCTTTGGGGCTGGCCAGGCACAGCACTTCTCGATCCCGATCTGAGGCCCCTGGAGATCGAGGCCGGCGACTTGACGCTGATGGAAGCCTGGGGCATGGTGCCCATGGGCACGCCCTTGGGCGCTCTGCCCCTGGCCATGGATGAGGCGGAGCGCTTGGAGCGGGCCCGACGATTGATCCGGCAACGGGTGCTCCTTCCCATCGCCCCCCAAGACGCCTCCCCTGGGGGCTGAGACCCCTGTCTGGCCCCAGGGGAAGACGCCGCGTGATAAATTCCCTGCGCTTCCAAGGTTTCCAGGTTGGCGGTTGTCCTTGCCACTCCTCCTGATGCTGACGTCCCCTCGTCGGCGAATGGAAGGCAGGACGACACCAATCCGGTGCCCACCCCCCTGCCGTCGACACCCGACCCCGGGTCTGGCGATGGCGGGATGGACCACTTTCATCGCCTGCGGCGACGGCTGCTGGTGGCCACCACGGTGGCAGCGGCCTTGGCCGTCCCGGTGGTGGCGCTGACCTTGGGTTTGTCCGCGGCCTTCAGCGCTCTTTTGGGTGCCTTTTGCGGTCTCCTTTACCTCGTTTTGCTCTCCCGCAGTGTTTCGCGCTTGGGGGTGAACAGCAAATCTGTGGGAAAGGTGCAACTGTTGGTGCCGATCGTGTTGGTGCTGGCGGCCACGAAGGTTCCCCAACTGCAGTTGTTGCCGGCCCTGTTGGGTTTTTTGCTGTATAAGCCGGCCCTCCTGCTTCAGGCTGTCCTCGACGCCTGAGCCCCCTGGCTCGTCCTGAGCCCGCCGAACCGGAGCCTTGATCCGGTCTGTCCAATCCGATGGTTCCCATGCCCTTCGCGAGGCCCCTGCTCCCCCTCGCCGAACTGGAGGTGGGTCAGCACTATTACTGGAATGTGGGCAATCTCAAGCTCCATTGCCAGGTGTTTCTCAGCTCCTGGGTGGTGATTGGGGCCCTGCTCACCGTTGTGGTGATCGGCACCCGCCGTCTGCAACGGGAGCCGGCCGGAGTGCAAAACCTGCTGGAATTTCTCTGGGATTACATCCGTTCCCTTGCCCGTGAGCAGATTGGTGAGAAGGCTTACAGAGATTGGTTGCCCTTCATCGGCACCCTCTTTCTGTTCATCTTTGTCAGCAATTGGGGTGGAGCCCTGATCCCCTGGAAATTGATTCATCTGCCCAGCGGTGAATTGGGCGCCCCCACGGCCGACATCAACACCACGATTGCTTTGGCTCTTTTGGTGTCCCTGGCTTACTTTTATGCAGGCTTGAGCCGCAAAGGTTTCCGATACTTCGAGTATTACGTGGAACCCACCCCGATCATGCTTCCTTTCAAGATCGTGGAGGATTTCACCAAGCCTCTGTCCCTCTCCTTCCGTCTGTTTGGCAACATCCTGGCTGATGAATTGGTGGTGGCAGTGCTGGCTTTCCTTGTGCCCTTGATCGTGCCCCTGCCGGCCATGTTCCTGGGTCTGTTCACCAGTGCCATTCAGGCCTTGATCTTCGCCACCCTCGCCGCTTATTACATCGGCGAAGCCGTGCACGAAGAACACCATTGAGCCTGCGGGCCGTCGCTCGCCGACGGTCTGGCAAACTCTCAGCGCGCAGGTCCGGCCATGGTCGGGCCCATCTCCAGGGCTTTCTCCGGAGATGTCCCAGGCGCCAGGTTCCATCCGGTTCCCCATTCCCGGCCGTTTCGGCCTTGGCCATCTGGCCTCCAGCGACTTCCCCTCCCCCGTTACCCCATGGATTCCCTCACCGCCGCCGCCTCCGTTGTGGCCGCCGGCCTTGCCGTTGGTCTTGGCGCCATCGGTCCTGGCATTGGCCAGGGCACCGCAGCTGGCGGCGCTGTCGAAGGCATCGCCCGTCAGCCCGAAGCCGAAGGCAAGATCCGCGGCACCCTGCTGCTCTCCCTGGCCTTCATGGAAGCTCTCACCATCTATGGCTTGGTGGTGGCCCTCGTGCTGCTGTTCGCCAACCCCTTCGCCGGTTGATCGCACGGCCCCGTTGAACCCGTGACGGGGATGGTTGTCCCCCCACGGGTTCCCGGGGCCCCCTCGACTGTTCTGCTTCGCTCCCGCCGTTTCGCCCGCCCCGCTCCATGACCAGCTGGCTATTGCTCGCCGAGGCCGGTGCCCAGGAGGGAGGTCTCTTTGACCTCGATGCCACCTTGCCCTTGATGGCGCTCCAGGTGGTGCTCCTCACCTTCATTCTCAACGCGCTCTTCTTCCGCCCGGTCGGCAAGGCCGTTGAGGATCGGGAGGGCTACATCAACACCAGCCGCGCCGAGGCCAAGAGCAAGTTGGCTCAAGCCGAGCGCCTGGAAGCCGACCTGAAGGATCAACTCAAGGGTGCCCGCCAGGATGCCCAGGCCCTGGTCGTCGCCGCTGAACAGGAGATGGATCGGTTGTATCGCTCTGCCCTGGCGGAAGCGACAGCCGCTGCCAATGCCTCCCGGGAACAGGCCCGTCGCCAGATCGATGCCGAGCGAGACCAGGCCATTGCCGCCCTTGAGCAACAGTCCGACGTCCTCGCCGACCAGATCGTCTCCCGCTTGCTGCCCACCTCATGACTGCCCACCTGCCCCAGCTCCTGGCCAGCCATGGCGGCTTCGGGCTGAATCTCAACCTTTTCGACACCAACATCATCAACCTGGCGATCGTGATCGCCGGCTTGGTGTGGTTTCTCCGGGGCTTCCTTGGCGGCATCCTCGAACTGCGCCGCAGCGCCATCCTCACCGAACTCCGGGAGGTGGAGGAGCGCCTGAGCACCGCCAGCGCTGCCCTAGCCGAAGCCCAGAAGGGCCTGACGGACGCCCAGAAGAAGGCCGATCAGATCCGTGTGGATGGCCAGGCCCGGGCCGACGCCATCCGCCTCGACAGTGAGCAGCGCACCATTGAAGAGCTCGCCCGTATGAAGCAGGCCGCCTCCTCCGACTTGGCCAACGAGGCCTCCCGGGTGACCGACCAGCTCCGTCGCGAGACGGCCCTCAAGGCCATCGAAAAAGCCCTGGCGGCCCTTCCCGCCAAGCTCGACGATTCCGCCCAGGCCCGCTTGATCGACCAGTCCATCCAATCCCTGGGGAACCGCTGATGCCCCTGCTCAACACCATCACCACCCCCTACGCCGACGCCTTTCTCCAGCTGGCCCAGTCTTCTGGAGAAACGGAAACGGTGGTTGGCCAGGCCCGGGAGCTGTTGGCTCTCTGGCAGTCCTCTCCCGACCTGCGGGAAGCCATGGCTTCCCCGGTGCTCGATCCGGAGGCCAAGAAAAAAGTGATCGTGGCCCTCTTTGGCCAGGATCTTTCCCCCACCTTCCTCAACCTGCTCAAGCTCCTGGCGGATCGCCGTCGCATTGGCGTCCTTGACGCGGTGCTAACGCGCATGCTCGAGCTCTACCGCGAGCAGAACGGCATCGCCCTGGCCACGATCACCGCGGCCTCCCCCCTGACCGATGACCAACAGGCCCAACTGGCCGACAAGGTGAAGGTGGTGGCCGGCACCGACAAGGTGGAAATCGCCACCGCCGTGGATCCCTCCTTGATTGGGGGATTCGTGCTGCGGGTGGGTTCCAAGGTGATTGACGCCAGTCTCCTCGGCCAGGTGCGACGCCTGGGCCTGGCCCTGGCCACCGCCGGCTGAGCACGCCTCACCCATTCCCCTCTCCCCCCTATAGCCCCCTTCCTTTCCCATCCCCAGGGACTTTCCAGCCATGGTTTCCATCCGCCCAGACGAGATCAGCGCGATCCTCAAGCAACAGATCGCCGACTACGACAGCACGGTGTCCGTGAACAACGTCGGCACGGTGTTGCAGGTGGGTGACGGCATCGCCCGCATCTACGGCCTTGAACAGGTGATGGCCGGTGAATTGGTGCAGTTCGAAGACGGCACGGAAGGCATCGCCCTGAACCTCGAGGAGGACAACGTGGGTGTGGTGCTGATGGGCGAGGGCCTGGGGATCCAGGAGGGGAGCACGGTGCGGGCCACTGGCAAGATTGCCGCCGTGCCCGTGGGCGACGCCCTGTTGGGTCGGGTGGTGAATTCCCTCGGTCAGGCCATCGACGGCAAGGGTGACATCCCCTCGACGGAAACCCGGCTGATCGAATCGATGGCCCCCGGGATCATCCAGCGCAAGTCGGTGCACGAGCCCATGCAGACGGGCATCACCGCCATCGACGCCATGATTCCCATCGGCAGGGGCCAGCGGGAGCTGATCATCGGCGACCGGCAGACCGGCAAGACCGCCATCGCCCTTGACACGATCATCAACCAGAAGGGTGAAGACGTCGTCTGCGTGTATGTGGCGGTGGGCCAGAAGGCTGCCTCTGTCGCCAACGTGGTGGAGGTGTTGCGGGAGCGGGGAGCCCTCGACTACACCGTGATTGTGGCGGCCAACGCCTCCGATCCCGCGGCTCTGCAATACCTGGCTCCCTACACCGGTGCGGCCATCGCCGAGTCGTTCATGTACAAGGGCAAGGCCACCCTGGTGGTGTACGACGACCTCACCAAGCAGGCCCAGGCCTACCGCCAGATGTCTCTGCTGCTGCGCCGTCCCCCCGGTCGGGAGGCCTATCCCGGCGACGTGTTCTATTGCCACAGCCGCCTGTTGGAGCGGGCCGCCAAGCTCTCCGACGCCATGGGCAAGGGCTCCATGACCGCCCTGCCGATCATCGAAACCCAGGCGGGTGACGTGTCGGCCTACATCCCCACCAACGTGATTTCCATCACCGATGGTCAGGTGTTCCTGAGCTCCGACCTGTTCAACTCCGGCCTGCGTCCCGCCATCAACGTGGGCATCTCCGTGAGCCGGGTGGGTGGCGCCGCCCAAACCAAGGCCATCAAGAAAATTGCCGGCACCCTGAAGCTGGAGCTGGCCCAGTTCGACGAGCTGGCGGCCTTCTCCCAGTTCGCCTCCGATCTGGATGCGGCCACCCAGGCCCAGCTCGCCCGGGGCAAGCGCTTGCGGGAGCTGCTCAAGCAGCCCCAGTTCAGCCCCTTGAACCTGGCGGAGCAGGTGGCCGTGGTGTACGCGGGGGTCAAGGGCTTGATCGACGACGTGCCCGTGGATCAGGTGACCCAGTTCATGCGGGAACTGCGGGAGTATCTGCGCACCAACAAGCCCGACTACATCTCCAGCGTGATGACCGAAAAGCAACTCAGCGACACCGCCGAGGCCACGCTGAAGGCCGCCATCGCTGAAGTGAAGTCGTCCATGCTGGCCACGGCCTGAGGCGCGAACGATGGCCAACCTTAAAGAGATCCGCGATCGGATCAGTTCAGTCAAAAACACGCGCAAGATCACCGAAGCCATGCGGCTGGTGGCGGCGGCCAAGGTGCGCCGCGCCCAAGACCAGGTGCTTCGCAGTCGCCCCTTCGCCGATCGCCTGGCGCGGGTGCTGCAAAACCTGGAAACCCGCATGGCCTTTGAAACGGCTGATTCCCCCCTGCTGAAGGGTCGTTCCGTCGACAACGTCACCCTGTTGGCGGTCACCGGGGACCGGGGTCTGTGCGGCGGCTACAACTCCTCGGTGATCAAGAAAACCGAGCAGCGGTTTGCCGAGCTCAAGGCCCAGGGGTTGAACGTGGACCTGGTGTTGATGGGCCGCAAGGCCATCACCTACTTCCAGAACCGTTCCGCCACTTACAAGGTGCGGGCCACGTTCACCGGGTTGGAGCAGGTGCCCACCGCCAAGGATGCCAATCGCATCGCCCGGCAGGTGTTGGCGGATTTTCTCTCCGACAGCACGGATCGGGTGGAGATCATCTACACCAAGTTCATCAACCTGGTGAGTTCGGCACCGGTGGTGCAAACCCTGCTGCCCCTGGATCCCCAGGGCATTGCCAATCCGGAAGATGAGATCTTCCGTCTGGTCACCAAGGATGGGGAGCTGGGGGTGGAAAAGGTCGCCATCGACAATTCCCAAGCCCCCCTCTCGCCCGACTTCGTGTTTGAGCAAACCCCAGACCAGTTGCTCAATGCGTTGTTGCCCCTGTATCTCGACAACCAACTGCTGCGCTCCCTCCAGGAAGCAGCGGCCAGTGAATTGGCGAGCCGGATGACGGCCATGAACAACGCCAGCGACAACGCCAAGGCCCTCGCCAAGACCCTCACCCTCGACTACAACAAGGCCCGCCAAGCCGCTATCACCCAGGAAATCCTGGAAGTCGTGGGTGGCGCGGCGGCGATGGGGTGAGGCGAGCCTCAGGCCCTACCGACCCGACGCCAAATCCACTCCTATCCCGTTCCCATCCTCGTCGGGGTGGGGGCGGGTTTTTTTCTGTTCACTTCCAGCCAGAGGTTTCTAGTCTGGCGCCTCAGCGTTGCTTGCACCCCGTTTCCCGATGGGCCTCGCCTTGCGCCTCGACCATTCCCTGGCTCGGCTCAAGCGCCGGGCCCTGTTGCCAGTGGCCATCCTGGCGGTGCCCTGGGCCCAAGAGTTGATCGACCAGCTCCTGTTTGGCGGCCAGTGGAATCTGCCATTGGTGCACCAGGGGCCCTGGTGGGGGTTGTTCACCGCCCCCTTTAGCCATGGCGACCTTGGCCATCTGATCAGCAATTCGTTCTGGTTTCTGCCACTCTCCTGGTTGGTGCTGCTCAAGGGCAGCCGCGATTACTGGGCGGTGTGGATCTGCGTACTCCTGCTTCAGGTGCCCATCTGGCTGTTCTGGCCCACGGCCAGCCATGGCCTCTCGGGCGTCGTCTACGGACTGTTGGGGTACTTGCTGTTGATCGGCTGGCTGGAGAAGCGCCCCCTTTCCGTGCTGCTCTCCTTCGGCTGCCTGATGGCCTACGGAGGGTTGTTACCCGCCCTGCTGCCGATGTTGAGCCCCCCTGGCGTGAGCTGGATTGGCCATGCGGCGGGCTTTGCCGGAGGTCTGATGGCTGCCTGGGGGGTGTACAGGGAATGACGACTCCAAAGGTTCTGGCTAAAGAAGGGAGCCTTGTTTCCCGTTCTTCCATGGGCCCCTCCTGTCGTTCAGCGCTGATCGGCCTCGCGGCGACATCAGCCCTGCTGGCCGCGGCCCAGCCCAGCCAGGCCTTGTTGGTGTATTCCGCCGCCGGCTCCAGCATCAGCGGCAGTCTGGGGGGAACGGCCTTTGTGGATGCGAGCTGGTCGATGACGGCCACGGCGGATGAAACCCAGGCCACCCTCTCCAGCTTCACGGCTCCAGGGGTGGGCACCTTCGATCTCTGGTGGCTGCCCGTCAATCCCCGGGTGAAGATCCAGACCCTGGCGTCGCTGTTGGAGGCTGATCTTTTGCCGTCGACGCCGTTCCGCTGGCTGGCCCTGTCCGGCACGTTTCCGGTGGGCCCCACGCCGAAGATCGGTTTTGTCTACACCACACCGTTTTTCAACCCTGAAACGGCCGCGGGTGTTTTCGGCGTGCCGGGATCCTTTGTCAACCTGCAGACTCCCACCAGTTTCGCTGGGGCGTCGATCTTTGAAACCAACAGCTACCCCTCCAGCGCCGGCCCCCTCGTGATCAGCTCCAGCGCCGAGGTGCCCGGGGTGTTTCGCATTGATCCCGTGCCCGGCCCCTTGCCGGCTCTGGCCCTGGCGGGGGCCTTCTCCTGGAGTCGCCGACTCCGCGCCCGGCGGGCTCGCCGGGGCGCTTGAGGCGGCAACCGCGCGTCAGTTGCATCCCTCCACGGACACCCGGTAGCTGAAGCCGGTGGACCCTGGCATGGAGCTGGAGCCCACCCGCACGTTCACCTTGCTGGAGCGTTTGCCAGGCACGGCCGGGAAGGGGCCGAGGCGGCGTTGCTGCCGGGGATCGAGGGTGAGGTTCTCGTTGACCACCTGGAGATTGCTGCCATCGGTGAAGCGCAGAAACACGGCCAAGGGGAAGGTGCCCCGGCCCGTGGACGCGGATTGGAAGTTGACGCGGAAACTGCTGAAGGAGCGATCCACGGTGAAGTCGGTGTTCCAGTTGGTGCGGCCCACCAGACGATCCGGACTGATGCGTTTTTCCACCCAGGGTTCGCCGCCACCGCCGATGGGCATCAGGAAACGGCATTGGGCCTGGGCGCTGCCTGTGGTTGCTGCCATCACAAGGGCTGTGCCAACCAGGATGGCGCAACGGTGGACTGGCTGGAGATGCATCGTGATGGGTCCTCCGCAGACAAACTGCTCGCAACCTATCCCGCCACCCCGGCCTTTCGCCCATGTCGCCCGCCCAGCCATCCCCAGCGGCAGCCTTCCCGCCCAATGCACCCCTGGTCGGGGATGGGCCCGCTGCCGTTCTGGGGCGCCTGGAGCTGCAGCCCCTGTTTCCCCTGGCCCTGGGCCAGGTGCAGCTGGCCCCCGACCCGCTGGAGACCGCGGTGTTGCTCCAGGAGATCCTGGCCATAAGGGGGGAGGCCACGGGCAACCCGGGGGAGGGGTGCGCCTGGACGGGGGATCTGCACGGGAAGGGGCTGGTGCATCACCATCCGGCCTTTGTGCCGTTGTTGGAACGGCTGGCGGCGGCGGCGGCCGACTATGTGGATGCCCTGGGTTTTGATCGGCGTCGGGTGGCGTTGCACCTGCAGCGGGCCTGGCCGGTGGTGAGCGAAGAGGGTCAGGGTATTGGCCGCCATCACCACCCCAATGCCCACCTGAGCGCCGTTTACTACCTCACCGGAGATGGCACGGGCGCCAGTGGCTGTCTGCGGGTGTGGCCGCCCCAGCAGGCCAATGAGTTGGTGCCGGGGTTGGCGGTGGGCCACGGCGGGCCGATTGGCGCCGCTGGGGCCGGTGCTCGCCTCTGGAATGCTCCCTGGTGGGATGTGGCGCCCCGGGCGGGTCTGCTGGTGCTGTTTCCTGCCTCCGTGGATCACGGGGTGGGCGACAACGGCTCCCGGGAGGAGCGGCGGGTGTCCATTGCGATGGATTTCTGTCTGACGACGCCGGCTCCAAGCGCAGGGGGAGAGGAAGGGGCGGCGGAGTACCTGGCGCCTCACCCGAGCACCTGGCGGGAGGTGCGGCGCTGAGGCTGGCGGGGCAGGCGCAAGGGACGGGGCTTATCCCGCCAGCTGGCTTAGCAGGGTGCCATGGGTCCAGAGGGTGCCATCGGCGAACTGGAAGGATTCGATGCGGCAGAGGGGCTGCAGCTGATCCACCAGGGTGAGGCTCGCGCTAGAGCCAAATGACAGTTTCAGGCTCTCACCACTCTGTTGCACCTGGATGAGGTCTGCGGCGCGGAGGTCGTTGAAGATCACCCGGTCAGCTTCCGTGGAGTGGCGATTGCCATCCTTGATGTGGTCGTGGCCGTCAGTGGAGGAGAAGAGATAGCTATCGCCTCCGTTTCCACCCATGAGGATGTCATTTCCCGGTCCCCCCTGGAGGGTATCCTGTCCACCCAACCCCCGTAGACGATCATTGCCCTCCTGTCCCTCCAGTAGGTCACCGAGGCGGCCACCGGTGAGTCGGTCGCGGCCAAGGAAACCCTGCAGATGGTTGGCTGTCTCGACCAACCCCCTCATCCTGTCCGTTTCACCCGTCCCCCGGACGGACAGCTGGGGCAGGGCGGCGTCATAGCTCCAGATCAGACCATCGTTGAAATGAAATTCCTCGATGCGCTGATCCGGCAGCACCTGTTGCTTGATGACAGCCACCAGGTGTTCTCCTGACAGCAGTTCCACATCCTGACCCTTGTGGATGAGATCGAGGTCAAGGGAGGAGATGTCGGTGAAGATGATGCGATCAGATTTGCCATTCAAATCGGAACCTTCATCGCAGATGATGTCATGAGTGGAAGAGGTATTCTGACTGACGAAATAAGTGTCAGCTCCTGTGCCACCGCACAGCTCATCTTGAGATGGTCCGCCGTGAAGCGTATCGTTTCCTGCTCCACCCCAGAGTCTGTCAAC
>JBKDSY010000061.1:0-3645 GCA_046340755.1 Cyanobacteriota bacterium | reverse complement strand
TGGTGGGGGGCCCCGCCAGCAGCAACGACTTCGACTACGTCGACACGATCCAGGATTACCAGCGCAATGAGGTCACCCTTGACTACAATGCCGCCCTCACGGGCGTGTTGGGCTACCTCCACGGGGTGGGTGCAGGGGTGTAGGCACCATGCCAGGGCCCCATCCCTGTCGTTGGAGCCGCGCCAGGGATGCTTCGTAGCCAGGATCGGGACCAATGGCTTAAGCGTGGTGCCCTGCTTACCCGATCGCCTGGCTCAGTGCCGCCAAGGCGCAAGCCGTTGTGAATACCCGTTCGCAGTCACTCACGAGCACCTGGGTGCCTGGCAAATCCACCTTCCAGGCGTCACCGACATGGGCGTCCATGGTCATGGGTGCTGGTAGCCGCAGGATTGGCAGGGGCACAAAGCTGCCATCCCTCTTCTGGAAGGCCAGCAGGGCCCGCATTCCCCGGTCCACCTTTGTTGCCAACTTCGGCTCCAAGGCAGCCAACAACAGGAGACTCTGGAGCATGTGAACCGTTTCAAAAGCCGAGGGCTCCCCGCCATCGTCGTCCAGCCCCCAGGAGCCGTCGGGGAGCTGTCGTTCCAGGATGGCCGCCGCCACGGCGGTCGCCATGGTGGGAGAAAGGTCGTCGGCCATCGCCAGGGCCCTGAGGGCCTGGTGGGTGGCATAGCCCCAGCCCCGCCACCAATAACAACTCCAGAG
Source organism: Cyanobacteriota bacterium (assembly GCA_046340755.1). Lineage (GTDB taxonomy): Bacteria > Cyanobacteriota > Cyanobacteriia > PCC-6307 > Cyanobiaceae > Cyanobium. The sequence goes on along the minus strand of JBKDSY010000061.1, from coordinate 2,940 downwards.
CCCGTTCAGCCGGCGTTCACGTTGGATGTAGTGGCATGTGGTCGTAACTCGTAAGGCGGTCGGCGCCACGCCGAGGCCAAGCAGCGACTGCAGGGCCACGCAACTCACTCCCAGGTGACCGCCTAGCCAACCCACGGTCTCCCCAGGGGCGGCCTCAATGGTGCGCTCAATATGGTCGCTGGGGGCGTAGGTCGAAAAGGCGCCACTCTCCCCATCCTGGTGTCGAAGAAGGTAGCGGGCCCCCCTCAGGAGGGCGGAGGCGCGCCAGCAGATGCCTGTCTGCAGCGCCCGAAGGACCCATGCCGTGGAATCACAATCCGTTGGGACTTGCTCGTTGTAAGACCAGCCGCCATTGGGACGCTGTCGACGCAGAAGAATGGTGAGGGAGCGGTGGATGTCCTGCGACCACGGCCCGGGCCCTGCTAGGGAGAACGCATGGAGGACCACGCCACTGACCCAGTCGTTGCTGGTTCCAGCCAAGGTTTGAAAGTCATGCCATAGCCCATCTGGGCGCCGCATGGTCATCAGGAAATCCAACGCTTTGTACTGTGCTCTGCCGATCCTTTCCTCCATCGCCAGTTTCCGTGGCATCGCGACCCCCTACTCGATCCAGTTCCTTAAGAATGCGCGCATGGTGGCGAGCAACTCCGCCGCCTCCCCTTGGTGGTCTTGGCTGACGAGGTCATCCACCCGCTGTTCAACGACTTTCAGGTGGCCAACCACATCAGCTGCGGCCCTCTCCAGCTGATCAGACGACAGCAGGGCCTCCAGGGCCGCAATGGCCGTGTCCGCATCCAGCCCCGCATCGGCGTCCAGATCTGACTCCTGAGTCTGGATGGGGCGATTGGCCAGGCTGTTGATGGCTCGGTCCTGCAGATCCTCCACCAGGTCGCAAAGATCGTCCACGAGGGCGAAGGCTTGGCCAAGCTCTTTCGCCAATCCTCGATGGGCCTCCTTGTCCACCTCGGAGTAACGAGGACGCTCAGGATGGCGGCCCAACCAGGCCAAGACCTGGAACGGAAGAACAGATTTGGCTTGGGCCACACCCACGGCCGCCGGTTCCCATCCAGGGCCGGCAACCTGAACCGAGGCCATTTCCGCAGTCATGGCCTCCTGAAGGAGAACCGCTAATTCCTTCAAGGCCTCCGGGCTCGGGCGCAAACGCAGCACACCAGCGTGGAACTGTTGGATCAGGCGCAACAAGAGGCGCGCCTCGCTGGGGGGGCGCTGCACCAGACGATCTCCAAAATCCTCACAGGTCTCCTCATCCAGGAGACCAGCCAGACCATGGCGCTCCAGGGCATGGTGCACTTCCTGAGCTGTGGCAGCAAACAAGGCCGTATCAAGCACATAATCAAACAAGGAAATCCCCAAATTGAACCCTGCTCCCAAGTCGCTCCGAGGACCCTCGCCACAGTCTTCTCCTGCACAGAGCGCAAAGAGCCTGGTGATTTGTTCACCAAAGGCCAAAACCAGGGGCCAACGACGCCGAGGTGTCCGTGCCCCCACAGCAAACGCCCGCGGACTATGGAAGTAGGCATATTCGGTCGGGCTCAGAACGGTGCGCAGAAAGCGTTCGTCAATTTCCTTGCCGCAGCTTTCCAAAGCCTCCATGGTCTGCCAGTGGTCTGGCCCAGCGGGCCAGAAACCCGAGCCCTCCAAGGCACGAACCAGGGTTCGCCTGCTGCGAAGCCACAGTTCGTCCAGCAGGAGAGCGTAGGGCCAATCACTCATGGGGACTGAGCCTGTTTACTCGTGGGTGGCATTTAAGATTGGAGAATGCGTTCGTGCCCAGTAATGAGGGGACGGCGATTGACGAGATAACGCAATTTACGCTCCAGATCAGCATCTGAAGTGATCGGGAAAACTTCTTGTGGAATCAACTTGACTGCCATCTTGATATTGACTCTACCTCCCTCAAAGCGATAGGTGCGATGGGTTCCGAGACTTTTCAGCAAGGCTTCAGCCGAGGCAATAGGGTAGCGGAGCTGGGGGAGCTGACGTTTGATGGCATCAACTTCGCCAGGAGCAACAACGGGTCGGTTGGCTCGTATTAATTCCGCCATTTTTTCAATAAGATTATCATAACTCCAAATCGGGAAATAATACGCAGGCATATACTTAATCATTCGGGTGGGTCGCACCGCGATCTGATGCACAACAAGCTTATGGGATTCCAACTGATCAAGGAAATGGCCCGCGGAAGTGATGGGAAACGTCAGCTCAGGAAGGACCTCGAAAAGAGGAGCCATCTCTTCGAGATCAAACTCATTAACCAGAGGCCGGGTGGTCAGGACTTCAAATAGTTTGCGCAATCCAGCGGTCGTGGGCTGCAGAGATCGGCGTTGGTCGAAGGATGAGCTTGTCATGGCTACCAACCCCCGCCGGCTGGCGCGTTGTGATCCACATAGCCAATCAAGCCTCCACCATCATCCACTGAGAGACAAAAGGAATCACTATCTCGGCACCACTGTAGATCAAATCGATCCCAGGATGCATAGGTGCATTCATAGCGGCGATCCCCTTGGCAGTTGCCATTAATCCAAGACATTGCAAACCTCCATGGAGTGGATCTTGGCTGGGCTCTTTGGGGTGGTGCAACCAGCTTCAACAACTGTATGGTGGCTTTAAGCAACCCCTTCACCAAGCAACATCTCTTCATATACAAGATTGACCACAAGGCTCCATGCAGATTGGTCGCTCCATCTAGTTGCGGGCTTGATGTCCTTCCAAAGTGGGAGCTATGGAGGTGCAAGCGAGGGTAGAAGCGGATCGCTTCCCCCCAGACCCCCTTAGGGACACAACGCCACATTCTGCGCATCGCGCAACACCCGCCCGATGGTGGCATTGGGGGAAGAGGCGCCATTGGAGATGGCGCTGAAGTAGCGCGGGCCCGCTTCCGTCACCAGGAGGCCACTGATGGAGCGCACCCCGGTCAAG
>JBKDSY010000060.1:0-2243 GCA_046340755.1 Cyanobacteriota bacterium | reverse complement strand
GTCAGTAAACCCAACTGAGCCAGGTAGGTGGTGAGTCCGTAAACTCCTTGATTGCGGAGATCTTTGGGCAGGCGTTCGGCCAGCCCTGGAACATCCTCGGGTATGGATCCGAACGCCTCATTGAGGACCTGCTCAAAAATGTCCTCGATGAATGGGACCAAGGATCGCCTTTCAGTAAAAGGCTTCATCAGTTCAGATAGCCAGGGGTGATCCTCTTCCAGTTCGGCAATACGGATTTCCGAAGCAGCTTGAACGCCACGTTTGAGTCCCTCATAGTGAAGGGGGTGCTCAGCATCACGGAAACGATCAATAGACTCCTCGGCAGCTTTGCGTATCGCCGTTAGGAATGACCGTGGAGTTGCCTGACCCTGTGCATCAGCGAGATGGTTGACGATCCAGGTGTAAGGAACGCCGCGTCTGGTGCCGCTTCCCATCCTGCGACCAGCCAGTCGTTCGAAGAGCTGCCGCTGAACGGGTTCATCCTGCTGAACAGGAAGTGGTAGTTCCCAGCGAGCCTCGGGCGAGCTGGAAGATGCAGGCTCGGCCGGAGCTTCGAATAGGCTGGCAGGGGATGACTTGAAGCACCAGGATCGAAAGGTCTCCCGGGTTGAACTGGGCGGGCCATTGCAAAGGCATTGCCAGAGCAGAGCATGGAAATCGATCAGCGACCAGAGCAGCTCGACGCGAGTGGCGCGAATCTTGGCGATGTCTGGCAGATCGGTGAAGCTGCCACGCTGGTATTGGTCTGTACGAAGAAAGACTTTGGCATGAAGATACTTGAAGTTCTTTAACTCCAGCACCAAGCGCAAGAGTGCTTTAATAGCAGCAGAGACATGCAACCAATTGCCATCGCTGCTGACGCGATCCAGCGCATCAAATACGAAGAGTTGATGCGTATTCTCTGTCCCAAGAGACTGATTGGCCTTGCTGACCATGGCCCAGGCTTCTTCCAGATGATCTCCGACCCAGTGTGTTGAATCTGCCCAGGAATCTTTGGGTAGCGGAGTGGAATCCGTTTGCAGAGAACGAAGGACAACGGCTAGCCAGATGTTGTAAGGATCAGCCTGATCCCTCATCAAGGCGTCAAAGACCGGAGTTGGGGGATGACTGCTGTGATCCCGATCGCTGAAGCCGGCAACCGTGCGAAGGGAATCGGGAAAAAGCAAGCGAGCTAAGGCTGCCGATGGCTGATGGTCGTGGCTGGCAAGAAGAGCTGCGGCCCATGCTGTTTTGCCAACGCCCCGCGATCCAACCACGAGACTGCAGTCCAGCTGAAGAGCTTTGTGATGGGTCCAGGGTAAATACAGTTGCTGGTCGGGCAGCGGCACAGACGTGTCGCCTGGCAAGGACGCCGCAATGGCAGCGCGGATGGCGGTTGGATCAGGAGCAGCCGGCTGCATTGTTATTGGTTGTCCCCGATGCTGACCTGCAGATCAGTGAGCAGCGAGCCAAATACCTGCTTGACCTGATCAGGATCTGTGGCTTGGAGGCGATCGTGCAGCGATTCAATCGCAGCAAAGGCCTGATTCCAGCCAATCGCGCAAGGATGATGGGGCGCAGTGCGATCGAGCAAATCAAAGTTGAAGAGATCAGCAGGGTGCGTGCTGAGGCCATCGGCATCATCATCGGCTTCGGGCCAAGCTTCGTCGTAGAGGCTGCCGCTGAAGAGGGAGTAGGCGTTTTCACTGAGTTGTTGGGTGGCCTGCGTAAAGGCCCTATCACCCCATGTAGGTATGAGTGCACCAACAAGTTGTAGCCGCTCGCGAATGACGGGGGCAACACCATGGAGACGCCAGTGATCAAAGAGCATGCGATAGCCCTGCCAGGTCTGCAAGCTATCGACGGCGAATAAGTAGATGCGTCGAGCTGCCAGATCAGTGACACAGGCTGAGGCCACTTCATCAATGCCGGCTCTCGAATCGATCAACACGATGCTGGGCTGATGGTTCTGTTCCAAGGCCAAGATCAGGCGCTGCAGACGTTCAGACCAATTCTGGCGCTGCCCTTCGGCGGTGAAGCCAGGCATCCAAACACGACCCAGCTTGCTCACATACTCCCCGGGTTCAAAGCCATGGCTGGGTACCACGATCAGTTCACCGCGTTGCGGAGTGCTGAGGGAAGCGTGCATCTGCTCGATCACCGCATCACCATTGCCGACCAGGTCCTCAACCAGCCAGTCGGTGATGCCATAACCCGGCTGGCGGCTTTGCGGCAGGAGAGACGTTGAAAGACCAGGGGATTCG
>JBKDSY010000059.1:0-3612 GCA_046340755.1 Cyanobacteriota bacterium | reverse complement strand
CTGCGGGATAGCCCTGCCAATGGCTTGGCTGGGTCGTGGACGGATTGATAGTGCTTTAGGGCTGTATGTTCGTGGTTGCTGGCTTCGATGGGGATCCAACAGATGACCAAGCCCTCGTGTTTTGCGGCTTCAATAAAGGCTGGTAGTTCCGTGTTGTGAATGAAGTTAGAGGCGAGGAAGTTTGGAGACACCAGTAAAATAGCTACTTTTGTTTCGTTCAGGGCCTTCTGCAATTCTTCTTGCCACTTTGTTCCAGGTTGCATCTTTTCATCGCACCACAGATCAAGTCCATTTCGCTCTAACGGCTTAAGCGTGATGCGCAACTCATCAAGCCACTTTTTGTCGTCACGGCTGTAGCTGATGAAGGCGCGGCTGCGCATGGGAAAGGGTTTAAGGGTTGAGCCAGTTTATTCTTTCTTGGGCGACCGTGCAACAGGTTCGCCATCGCGCAGCTGAGGTTCTCTTGTGCGCCTCAAGGGTTGGTGGAGATGCTTTGGGATGGCCGGCGTCGCTGGGTGGGCTCGGGGAGGCGCCAGTGGCAAGGGCAAGGGCAGAGGGCAAGGGTAGAGGCAAATAGCAGAGGGCAGAGGGCAGAGGCAAAGGCAGAGGGGATGGGGGATGAGGGACGGACTAGGAAAGCCCTGGACAACCTCCGTCTTGGGGGTTCTCCTCGACGAAACTCATTGCGCGGCATCGCTGCCCGATTCTGGGTCAAGGGTTTTGCAGAAGTTCCTTCGAGCCTTGGAGACGGTTCTAGAGGGTGCCTGGAGGGCGTTCGCAGGGAAGGAGATCAGGGAGATGGAGTCGCCGCGTGGGAGGAGAGTGGAGGGGGAGGGCGGGGCTCGGCAAAAAATTTTTTTGGCGCCTTCGGCGCCTGACAACAACATCCCAGGCTCAAAACTTGCCGATCTTCTCATCAAGAGAAAATCGGGAGAGTCAATTGCTCACTTATTTCGTAAGCATGAACAGCCAAAATCCAACAGCCAATGGTTAAGAAACAGCCAAGTGCTAAGGGACCAAGGGATTAAGGGTCAAGTGGAACGGCCCTGGGGGAGGCAGACCACACGGAACCCGACGTTGTCGCCGACACCGACGGGCTTGACGTGGAAACGAACCGCCGACCGGCAGTTCCTGGGAATGCCGCCCCAAGAGCCGCCGCGCAGCAGCCTGTCTTTCTCATCTTTGATTGTCTGATTATGCAACCCTGCGCTTCCATCATCAGGCGCTTTTTCTTGGTCTGTGTTGTTTCCTTCACCATAGTTGTCATGCCAATGATCCAGGCACCATTCCCAGACATTTCCGTGCATGTCTTTCAATCCCCAAGCGTTGGCGGGGAAACGGCCCACTGGGGTGGTCTGCCGAAGCCAGACTCCTTTCGGGCCATCGGCGTATGACTCGCTCGCGTCATAGTTGGCCAGTTCCGGCGTGAGGGTGTCGCCAAAGGCAAAGGGCGTGGCGGTGCCCGCCCGGCAGGCATATTCCCACTGGGCCTCGCTGGGCAGGGTGTAGGTGCGGCCGGTGCGCTGGCTGAGGCGGTGGCAAAACTCCATCGCGTCATGCCAGATCACCCGCTCCACTGGCCGCTGGTCCGTGGTGGTTTCCTCCTCAAGAAGGGCGAATCTCTCGAAGGCAAGCCGTTCGCCACCTCCTTCAGCCTCGGTGGGCTGAAATCGAGAGGGATTGGGCATCAGCTCCTTTCCCCACTGCTCCCCTTCTCGCTCCTCCCATTGCGCCACCACCCGCCACTGCTCCTGGGTGATCGGCGTGCGCCCCATCAAAAACTCCTCCAGCCGCACCGTGTGCACCGGCCCCTCGCTGGCTGATCGACCCTCCTCCTCGGGCGGCGACCCCATGCGAAAGCTCCCCGCCGGGATCCGAACCATCGGCAGCGTCAGGCCATCCACCCGCTCGGTGAACACCTGGGTGCGGCCCCGCCAGTGCAACACCTGCCAGGGAACGGCCTCGGAGGGAGACGGGCTGGGAGCGACGCTGGCCATGGAGGAAAACATGCCCTCACGGGCAACCCTAGCCAGACCCCCCAGCGCCCGACCCTCTAAAACCGCCAACTCATCTTCACCAGCCCCCCCAGCTGGCGGAAGCTCTTCCCCGATGGGGTCTCCTGCCCCAGGGGCCGGCCAAGAACAAACAGGGCGGGGGTGACGCTGACGGCGTCGCTGAGCTGAACCTTGTACCAGGCTTCGCCGATCAAGCCGCCATCCCGCGGGGTGGCGCCGCCTTGCAGGCGGGTGGCGAAGGTGGGTTGGCCCACCGCCAGGCCCAGCCCGTTGCCCGGCAGCCCCACATCGCGCCACTGCACCCCCACGCTCCACGACTGGCTGGCCCGGGCCAAGGGGGTTTCGGGGTTGTCGTTGCCCCGGTCGCTGGTGCCGTTGAGGCCCCAGCCGGCGCTGATCGAGGGCCACCAGCCTGCGGTGGCCGGCTGCCAATAGCCCGCCAATGCAAAAGCATCGGTGTGGCCGGCCACGGCCAGGCTCGCCAGGGCCAGGGGCGTGCCCTGGGGAATCAGCTCGTCGCCGTTGGCCACATGGGCGTAGACGACGGCCAGGGCCCACTGCTCGGCGCCGTAGGCGATCTGCACCGTGCCCACCCCCGCCGCCCCGGAGGTGGCCACACCCCCTTCCGCTGGGTTGCCGTTGTTGCCGTTGGCGGCGACGTAGTTGGTGCTGATGCTCAACCCACCGCTCCGCCACCAGAGGCCGCCCCCCACCCCCGCCGCCTTGTTGTAGGCCGCCGCCGCGCCGGGCATGGTGAACACGTCGAGCACCGTTTCCGCCGGGTAGACGCTGGGCCAGAGGGCCATCATGTCGTCCTGCCCCACCAGGCCGCCGGCGGTGAGGGTGAAGGCGCCCAGGGGAACCTGATAGTAGAGCCGATCAATGGCGACAACGTCGCTGCCATCGACGGGTGGATCGCCGACGTATTCCTGGAAGGCCACCTCCAGCTGGGAAAGGGGGCTCGGGCCGGCGCCACCGAAGCTGTTGGAGCCGAAGTTGCCCGCCCGCAGTTTGGCGCGCAACAGGTCGTTGCCCTTGAAGCTCGTGTCGAGGGTCAACTGCAGGTCGTAACTGGCGGTGGTGGCGCCAAAGGCGGCCCGGTTCGCGGCCGTCAGCGCCGTGGCCGTGCCGCTGAAGCCGTTGGCGCCCACCACCAGCGTGGCCTGCACGTGGAGCTTGGTGGTGGTGGAAAACGACGTGGCGGCCAGCTCCCCCAGCCGCGCCTCCAGGCCGTCCACCCGGCCCCGCGTCAGGGCCAGCTCCGCCGCGAACTCCCGCGTCAGGGCCTGGAGATCATCCGTCACCACCGTCACCCGCTCCAGACAGGCCCCCAACAGGGCGGCGGCCTCGAAACGGCTCAGGGCCCGGCGCCCCTCGAAGCGCCCGCCCGGCAGGCCCGAGGCGCAGCCGTGGTGGTTGACCAGGGCCATCAGGGCCTGGAAGGCCCAGTCGCTGGGCCGCACATCCGTGAACAGCAGACTGGACCCTTCCCCCTCCGGGCGGGTGTAGGCCCTGACCGAATCCAGCTCCAGGGCAACCGCGGGCTTGGGCTCTGGCACCTTTCCATCCAGGGCCCAGGCGGAATCGGCGCCGGCCA
>JBKDSY010000058.1:0-7083 GCA_046340755.1 Cyanobacteriota bacterium | reverse complement strand
ACCTTTGCCATTCCTTATGGTCAGCTCCCTGCGCTCGAAATCCAGATCCTGCACTCTTAAGCGCAGCGCTTCCATCACTCGGAGCCCACTCCCATACAGCAACCCCACCACAAGGGCTGGATCACCTTCCAGCTCTCGTCTACGGCTCGCACCTCCGCCTCGCTCAGCACAACCGGCAACCGTCTCTTCGCCCGTGCCCGCACCACCCCTTCCAGATCCAGATCTCGCTCGAGCAGCTCGCGGTACAGAAACAGCAGCGCCGAGAGGGCCTGGTTCTGGGTGGAGGCGCTCACCTGGCCTTCCACTGCGAGGTGCGTGAGGAAGGCATTCACCTCCTTGCTTCCCATCTCCCGCGGATGGAGCGGGCGGTGGAACCGCAGAAACCGCCGCAGCCATTGCTCGTAGGTGTCCACCGTGCGGCGGGCGTAGTGACGGGCCTGCAGCTCCTCCCGGTAGCGCTGGATCAGGCCCGGCGGGCGGGAGTTCTGGGGCAGGTTCTCAGGTGTGGCCACGAGCGTGCTCTCGGATGTTCCCCCTCAGCAGCATTCCCAGCCCTGGCTGCGGCGCCATGATCGGAGCACTCCGCAGCCACCGCCCGGCAGGGGCGCCCACCACCGATGGACCAACCCTTTGCTCACACCTTGAGCTTTGTTGCCCTTGAGGTGCTCGTGCTGGTGGAGCACGGCGGCGCCTCGCCCCGCGACGTGGCGGACTCCCTCGGCATGGACCTCGAGGAGACAAAAAGCCTGTTTGACGACCTCGTCCATCGCGGTCTGCTTGCTTGCCAGGACGAATCCACCTCCTTTCAGCTCACCCCCCTGGCCCGAACCCTGCGGAATGAGGAAGCCTTCAGCTCAGCAGCCTTCGCGGCTGCTCTCACGGGGGCGGGGAGCCATGACCAAGGCTGAGGGCGCCAACCCTTGCCACCTCACCGCGCCGCCCCCAGCGCCTCCAGGGCGACGGCCGCAATGGCCTGATCGCTTGCCTTGGGCAGTTGCACATAGCGGCCGCCAGCGGCGGTGGCCAGGTCTTTGCCCATGCCGCTGCCGATGAATTTGCGCTCCGTGTCGATCACCAGCAGCCGCAGGCCCAGGGCCCGGTAGCGGCTGGCCACCTGCTTCACCTCCTCCTTGAGGTCCACCGGTTCCTCCCCCTCCAGCACGGGCTGGCCCAGGGAGCGGGCCAGGGGCACATTGCCCCGGCCATCGGTGATGGCCACCACCACCACCTGGCTCAGATCCCCCGTTGACAGCGCGTTGGCTCCCACCCGGGCCGCCAGGGCCAAGCCGTGGGCCAGGGGGGAGCCGCCCCCGCAGGGCATGGCCTCCAGCCGGCGGCGGGCCGCCGTGATCGAGCGGGTGGGGGGCAGCAACACCTCCGCCTGCTCCCCCCGGAAGGGGATCAGGGCCACCTCGTCGCGGTTTTCGTAGGCCTCCGTGAGCAGCCGCAGCACGGCCCCCTTGGCGCTCTGCATCCGGTTCAACGCCATCGATCCACTGGCATCCACCAGAAACACCACCAACGCCCCGGCCTTGCGCTGCAGCTGCTTGGCCCGCAGGTCGGCCTCCGCCACGATCAGGCGCCGATGGGGCTCCCGCTCCCGGCGGGCCTTCTGGTGCGGGGCCGCCGCCCGCAAGGTGGCATCCACGGCGATGCGCCGCACGGGTCCCCGGGGAAGCACTGGACGCACATAGCGCCCCCGGCTGTCGCTCGTCACCAGGGAGCGGCTGCCGCTGGCGCCACTCTTCGACTTGGCCGCCGCGAAGAGCAGCAGGTCGGGATCAATGGCCGTGGCCTCTGGATCGAGCAGGAATTCCTCTGGGATCGAGGGTGGCGCCTGGTCTTCGGGGGAATCCTCCTCCTCGGGCGGATCTGGTTCGTCCTCCGGCTCCTCGGGCTCCGGGGGGTCGGTGTCGGGGGGCTCCTCGGGTGGGTTGGGTTCCTGCTCCCCCTGGGGCGGCGGGGGGGGCGGTTGCAGGGGCTGCTCCGGATCCGGGGGCGGTTGCTGCCGGGCCCGGGGGGCGATCACCAGCCGCACCGCCACCTGCAAATCCTCGGCCTCCACCTGGTCGCGGCCGCTCAGGGCCGCGTGGGCCCGGGCCACCCGGGTGGCATAGAGCTCGGAGCGGTGCCCCTCCACGCCCCCCCGCACGGCCTCGTTCACCAGGTAGGCGATTTGCTCGCGGTCGATGCGCACATCCGGCAGCCATTGGCGCGCGAGGAGCAGCTGGGTGGCCAGGGCATCCGTTTCCTCTTGGAACCGGGCCGCGAAGGCCTCCACCGATTCGCCGTGGTCGATGGCGGAGCGGGCGATCGCCACCCGTTGCTCCGGCTCCAGCAGTTGATGGGCCGACAGGGCCATGGCGAAGCGATCCAACAGGTGGTCCCGCACCGCCCCCTCCTCGGGGTTGTAGGTGGCGATCAGGAGGCAGCGGCAGGGGTGGCTCAGGCTGAGGCCCTCCCGTTCGAGGCGGTTTTCGCCGCTGCCCACGGCCGCGAGCAGGAGATTGGTGATGCCGTTGTCGAGCAGGTTGAGCTCATCGATGTAAAGCACGCCCCGGTGGGCCTCCGCCAACAGTCCGGGTTGAAACACCGGCCGGCCGCTGCCCAGGGAGGCGGCCACATCCACCGAACCCAGCAACCGGTCTTCCGTGATCCCCAGCGGCACCTGCACAAACGGGGCTGGCACCACCTTCGTGGGCAACAGAACGGAAGGATCAGCCCCCGAGGGATCGCCTCCGAGGGCGGTGACGCGCTCCCGGGTGATCCCGTCCCAGTCCTGGGGTTGGCGGGGGTCGATGTTGGGCAGGCTGGCGCCCGGCCCCAGGTCGAGCACGTCGATCGGGGGGAGCAGGGCGTGCAGGCCCCGGGCGAGCACCGACTTGCCCGTTCCCCGGCCCCCGGCGATCACCACGCCGCCCAACCCCGGATCCACCGCCGCCAGGAGCAGGGCCAACTTGAGGGTGCCGTGGCCCGTGATGGCGGCCAGGGGAAAGGCGCGGCTGGCGGCCCAGCTGCTGCTCGGGACGCCGCCGCCGCTGGCGTTGGCGTCGGTGCGGATGCCGCTGGCGGCCATGGGCGAGGGACGGGTGAAGGGTGGGCGGGGACCCCGCGGGGGCCGGGCGAGGAGGGCCAGTCTCGCCGATCAGCCGGCCAGTGGCCCCCCCGGCGCTAAGACAAGAAGGCTGCTGATGCCGTTCCATGTCGACCCTTGGCCCGTGCCCTGGACGCCTCTCGCTGCCGGCCCGGCCCTGCCCGTCTGCCCCCGGGCCTCGCCTGGCCGCTGCCCTGGCTCCCCTGGGAGTGGCGGTGGCGCTGCTGGGGCCCGGCGCGCCCCGGGCGGGGGCCTCCAGCCCAGACGCCTGGCGGGCCTACGACCGGGGGGTGCGCACCGCCTGCCTGAAGGCGACCCAGCTGCTTCAACCCCGAATCCTGGGGGAGCGGATTGATGTGCCGGTGGCTGATCCCTCCGCCTCCGGCAACACGCTCTTGATCTCGGCCTTCTTGATCGAGGGCCGCTACCCCCAGGCCCACATGGGGGGGCAGATCGGCCGCGACCTGTGCCTCTTTGAACAGAGAACCCGTCGGGCGACGGTGGGAGGAGCGGAGAACCTGGATCGCCCCCGCCCGAGGCCCTGAGCCCCGGGTGGCCTTGCGAGGTCCCGAGGTCAGCACCCCCTTCCCAGAGCCCGACCCAGCTCCTGAACCCGACCCAATCCACCTGAACCCAATCCACCTGAACGCAACCCAACTCACCTGAACGCAACCCAACTCACCGGGACGCAACCAATTCAAAGGAACTCCGGCCTGATCAAAGGAACTCCGGCCTGATCGCCTGGCACTGCTCCAGGCGGGTCTGCAGCCCTGGCCAGTCCTCGTCGCCGATGGCCCCCATCAGCTCCCCCAGCGCCCGCTGGTACTGCTCCAGGGCCGAGCCCACGGCCTCCCGGTTCCAGCGGCACATCAGGCTGCCCAGTTGGGGATTGCCGCCCCCCACCCGGCTGGTGTCCGCGAAACCACTGGAGGCCAGGGTCCGCACCAGCGCCCGTTCCTCCTCCCCGCTGGCTCCCCGATCCGCGGCGGCGATCAGGGCGGCGCTGACCACCACCGGCAGATGGGAAATCAGGGCCACGGCCCGGTCGTGGGCCTCGGCGGCGCAGGCCACGGGTTGGCTGCCCACCGCCTCCGCCAGCTGCCACACCCCCTCCAGGGCCCCCGCCTCCGTGTCCGCCCGCGGCGTGAGCACCCAGGGGCGCCCCTGGAACAGGCCCCGCTGCCCGGCCTCCACCCCCGCCTGGGCGGTGCCGGCCATCGGATGGCCCCCCAGAAACCGGGGCATCAGGGGAGCCCACACCTCCAGCACCGGCGTCTTCACCGACCCCACATCCGTCACCACCGCCTCCCTTGGCAGGGCCGCCACCAGGGCCGGGGAGGGGATCAGGAGCTGATCCAAGGGAAGGGCCAGCACCACCAGGCCGCAGCCCTGGAGCACCTCCGGGTCGGTGCTCACCTGGCCGGCCAGGCCCCGCTCCCGGGCCCGCTCCGCGGTTTGGGGGCGATGCACCCAGGCCCGCACCTCCGCCCCCGCGGCCTGCAGGTCGAGCCCCAGGGAGCCGCCGATCAGCCCCAGCCCCACCAGTCCCACCGGGCGGTCCCGCCAGAGGGCAGCCATGGTTCATCGGCCGGAGAACGGTTCCCAGCTTTCCACAGCCGGGTTGGCGGGGCAGGGTTTCGCTGTCGCCGCCGTTGCCGTTCCCCCCCAGGCGCCTGCCTACGATCCGCCGATGCTGGAAGCCTCCGCCCACCTCCACCTGAAGGCCCTGCTGCGCGGTGAGGGCGGCGCCCATTGGCCCCATCACCTCACCCTGAGCCGCCTGGTGGGTCGCAGCCTGCGGCGGGGAGACCACACCCTGGTGGCCCTCACCCCTGGCATGGAGGCCACCTGGTGGCCCAGTGTCTTGGTGCCCCTGGCCCTCAGCGAAACTCCCGTGGCCCTGGTGGTGAGCGGCGCCATGCGCCAGCGGTTGCTCCAGGTGGAATGGCCCCGCCTGCGCGCCATTGATCTCCACCTGCCCTGTTGGGAGGGCTCCCACCCGCCTCCAGACCCACGGCTCTGGTTGCTCACACCCCGCCAGCTGGTGGAGGTGTGGCAACGGGGGGCGCTGGGGGACCGTCAGCTGGTGATTCCCGAGGCCGAGCGGTTGGAGCGGGAGCTGGGGGAGGCCCTAGAGGTGGTGGTGCGGCCGGGGGATTGGGATGGCTTGCGGCGGGCCTATCCGGCGGTGGAGGAGGCCCTGCTCACCATCCATGGGCGCCTCAGTCGGCGGCTGTTCAGCCAGCCCAGGCACCCCAACCAGCTGGTGCCCCTCGAAGTCCATGAAGAGGTGGCCCTGCGGGATCTGTTGGCCCTGATGCGGCCTCTCCCCGATCCCTGGGCACGCTGGCTGGCTGCCTCGGGCCCGGGCTGGGCGGGTTGGGCCCGGGTGAACCCTCCGCTGCTCCAATGGCAATGGCATCGCCAACCCCTGGATCCCATCGAGGAGCTGGCCGGCCTGTTCCACGGGCGGGGCACCGTGCTGCTCGGCGAGGTGGCGCCAGAAGCCCCCGTTGACCAGGACCCGCGCCCCACCCCCGGCTGGAGCCCCCGGGTGGTGGTGGAGCTGGACGATCCGCCCCTGGGGGATCCCCTCCCCCTTTACGTCCCCCTGCGCCAGCCCCTGCCCAACAGCCCACCCTTCGCGGAGCATCTGCTCGACCATTGCCGGCGGCTGATCCTTGGCCAGGCGGGCCTGACCGTGATCCTTCTGGACGATCGGGGCCTGCGCGCCGCCCTCGCCAGCGCCCTGGCGGCGGAGTTTGGCTCCCGGGTGACGGAACACGCCACGGCACCGGAGAGCAACGGGGTGATCTGCGCCTCCTGGAGCTGGTGGCTGGAGCACCAACCCTGCCTGCCGATCCCCTGTCAGCTGATCGTGGGCCTGTTGCCCCTGGCCAGCCTCGACGATCCCCTCACCGCCGCCCGGGTGGCCCGGATGCGCCAGCAGGGGCGGGATTGGTTCCGCGACCTCCTGCTTCCGGAGGCGTTGCAACGGTTGCGCCGGGGCGTGGCCTGCCTGCGCCGGGGCGGTGGGCGTCTGGCGGTGCTGGATGGGCGGCTGCGGGCCCGGGCGTGGGGGCGTCAGGTGTTCCGGGCCATGGAACCCACCGTGTCCCTGACCCGCCTGCTGCCCAGCTGAAGGTCTGCCCTACCCTTCCGAGAGCCACGCCGGTCCGATGGGAGAAGCCAAGCGCCGCGCCGCCCAGGGGTTGCCGCCCCGCGAGAAGAAACCCAGCGAAAAGAGCAGCTCGAAATCCACGGCCGGCCGCGGCAAGGCCGCCCCTTCCTCTCCCCGGCTGGTGTCCTGGCTGCCCCTCACCCGCGACCAGGCAGACCGCTTTGTGTCCCTTACCACACGGGGGGCCTGGATTGGCATTGGTGCCTTGGTGCTGTTCTGGGTGACGGTGCGCTTCCTGGGGCCGGCCCTGGGCTGGTGGACCCTCGCGGACGGCTGATCCGAACAACCTCCGCGGAAATCGGAAGAAAACCTTAGGATTCTGCCAACGTTTGTTGGTTTGTCATGTTTGCCCGTCTGGCGGAGCAGTACCGCTCCGTTGTCCGCGACCTTGAGCTGAGCCTCCAGGCCCTGGCCCAGTGCCTCCAGGCCCAGGGCCACGTGGCCAGCTGCTACGGCTGCGGGGAAGGTCCCAGCCAAAGCGGCGTCTCCTTTGTGGCCGACCTGGGCGAGGGCCATGTGGTGCGCTTCCTCGTGTCCGACTACGGCATCACCTGGGTGGAATCCCGCAACGGCCTCGAACTCCTCAAGTTGGAGGGCGCCGATGCCATCCAGGAACTCCACCGGGTGGCCCAGCAGTTAAAGAACACGATCCTGGCCTCCGGCGACGCCCCCCAACGGCAGGACGGGGTGGTGGGAGAGCCCACGGGAGGCGTGGCCCGCAAGCTGGCTGCCTGATCCCTCCGGCTCCCCCTCCCCCCTCAGGCCCCGGACCTCACTCGACCTCCTCCCGTTCCACCTCGGTCGGGGC
>JBKDSY010000057.1:0-46899 GCA_046340755.1 Cyanobacteriota bacterium | reverse complement strand
CGGTGACACCGTGCTGGTGGCCGTCAAGGGCTACTTCGGCCTGCGGCTGGTGGACATGGCCCAGCGCTACCGGGCGAATGTGGTCACGATCGAGCGTCCCTGGGGTGAGGCCTTCTCCCTGGCGGAGCTGGAGGAAGCCGTCCGCACCCATCGGCCGGCGATTCTGGCCATGGTCCATGCCGAAACCTCCACGGGCGTCTGCCAACCGATGGACGGCATCGGTGATCTCTGCCGCTCCCACGACTGCCTCCTTCTGCTGGACACCGTCACCTCACTTGGCGCCGTCCCCCTCTTCCTGGATGCCTGGAAGGTGGATCTGGCCTACAGCTGCAGCCAGAAGGGCCTGAGCTGCCCTCCGGGCCTCGGTCCCTTCAGCATGGGTCCCCGGGCAGAGGACAAACTCAGCCGCCGCCGGGGCAAGGTTCCCAATTGGTACCTGGACGTCTCCCTGCTCAACCAATACTGGGGTACGGATCGGGTGTACCACCACACCGCGCCGGTGAACATGAACTTCGGCATGCGCGAAGCCCTGCGCCTGCTGGCGGAAGAAGGGCTGGACCAAGCCTGGGCCCGCCACCGCAGCTCCGCCGAGCGGCTCTGGCGCGGTTTGGAGCGACTGGGGCTCGAGCTGCATGTTCCCGGACCCCTGCGCCTGGCCACCCTGACCACCGTTCGCATTCCCGCTGGTGTGGATGGCAAGGCCTTCTGCCGCCATCTCCTCGACCAACACGGCATCGAAGTGGGTGGGGGCTTGGGCTCCCTCGCCGGCAAAGTGTGGCGAATCGGCCTGATGGGCTACAACAGCACCCCGGAAAACGTCGATCTCCTGCTCAATCTTCTCGAAACTGAGCTGCCCCGCTTCCGCGACACCGCCCCTACCGTCGCAGCCGCCGCCTGAACCAGTCTCGGAGGAGCGCCTCCGCCTGCTGGCCCCTCACCCCTGCAATCACACGAAGGTGGTGATGGGCGCTGCCATGGCTGGCCAAGTTCAGGCAGCCCCCAAGGGCGCCCCGCTTGGGATCTCCGGCGGCGAACACCACCGTTCCCATGCGAGCCTGGATCAAGGCCCCCGCACACATTGGACAGGGTTCCAGGGTGACCAGCAGGGTGCAGTCGTTAAAACGCCAGGTGCCCAAGGCGGCGGCGGCTTGGCGCAGGGCCACCAATTCCGCATGGCCCAGGGGATCCTGGCCATGGTGACGGCGATTGCTTCCCCAGCCAACGGCCCGCCCCTGGGCATCCAGCACCACCGCCGCCACCGGCACTTCCCCCCGCTCCCCCGCCCGGGCCGCCCGCCGGAGTAACCGGTCCATCCACAATCCCTGGCCTTCAGCTGCGTTCATGGCTTCCTTGTAGCGCCTCCCAGGAAGGGGCCCCAGCGGCGGCAGAATGGCCCCCAACTAGTGGATCCCCACCCGACCTTCTGGATTCCTCCTCCCCACCCCCCTCGCTGAACAGCCCCTTGGAGCCTCTGGCGCCGTCCCCCCTTCCCGCGTCTCTGGCCCCCTTCGCCGATCCCCTGGGCCTTGACCCCACCCTGGAGGAGGTGTTGCATCAAGCGGCCAGCCTGCTCTGCCGCTGGATGGGCCGGGCAGCCAGCCAGCCCCCCCTTCCCGGCTTGAGCGTGTTGCCCGCCGTGGAGCCCGAAAGCGGAGGGCTACCCCCAGAACGTCTGCTGGCGGATCTGCAACTTGTCATGGAGGGGGCTTATCACCCTGGCCATCCTGGGGCCATCGCCCATCTGGATCCCCCCCCCTTGACCGCCTCCGTGGTGGCCGACATGGTCGCCGCCGGGCTGAACAACAACCTTCTGGCCGATGAGCTGTCGCCGAGTCTGAGGCGGCTGGAGCGCAGCCTTTGCGCCCTGATCGCCGAGCGCCTGGGCCTGCCGGCGGGAGCGGGGGGGGTGCCCGCCAGTGGGGGCAGCCTGAGCAACCTGATGGCCCTGGTCACCGCCCGCCAGCAGCGCTGCCCGGGGACAGGGCGGGAGGCGGTGGTGGTCACCAGCGCCGATGCCCATGTGTCGTTGGAGAAGGCGGTGCGGGTGATGGGTCTCCCCCCGGAAGCGCTTCACCGCCTTCCGGTGGACGCGGAGGGCCGACTGCAGCCCGAGGGGTTGGCGCAGCACCTGGGTGACCTCAAGCGCCAGGGCATTCCCGTGATCGCGGTGGTGGCGACGGCGGGCACCACCGTGCGGGGGGCCGTCGACCCGTTGCCCGCCGTGGCGCGGATCTGTGGCGACCACGGGCTTTGGCTCCATGTGGATGGGGCCATCGGAGCCGCCTTCGCCCTCGTGCCCCGGCACCGGCCCCTGGTGCCGGGGCTCAGCGCCGCTGACTCGATCACGTTCAATCCCCAGAAAGTGATCGGCATCACCAAGACCTCCTCCCTGCTGCTGATGGCGGATCCCTCCAGCCTGCAGGCCGCCTTCTCCACGGGGCTGCCCTACATGGAACCGAGCTGGGGAGGGGGCCATGGGGGCGAGGAAGGACTCCAGGGCACCCGACCGGCCGAAATCCTCAAGCTCTGGCTGGGTTTGCGGCAATTGGGCTGGAGCGGGGTGGAGGGGGTGCTGGGGGAGGCCCTGGAGCGCCAGCGCCATCTGCAGGCGTTGCTGGAATCCCAGCCCCGGCTGGTCTTGCGGAGCGGCCCTCTCCACCTGCTCGCCTTCCGACCAGGAGGCCTTGATCCCCAGGCCAGCGCGCGCTGGAGTGAGGCCACCCGCCAGCGCCTATTGGAGCAGCGGCTGATGCTCTCCCGGCCCCTTTACCAGGGGCACCACCATTTGAAGGCGGTGCTGGGCAATCCCCACACCCGTTCAACCCACCTGGAGCAGCTCGCCCAGGTGGTGCACCATAGCCTGACATTCCTATGACGCCCCCGACCGGCCGACCCCGCTGGGTGGCCCTGATCACTGGAGCCGTCTCGATCCTGATCGGCCTGCTGTATCTCCTGATGGTTACCCTTCTCGACCGCTCCGGCCCCCTCCGTCCCCCGCCTCCGGAGGCCTTCCAGGGCGCCGCTCAGGCTGGGGAGGCAGCTGGGGACTTCGTTGCCGCAGCGGCTCCACCACCCGTTCCAGGGCCATCTCCAAAAACTGGCGCAGGGCCCCTTCCCGCCGATTGAGGTCATACTGCCGCCGCAGCACCTCCTGAACTCCCCCATCGCCCCAGTCCTGGTTGTGCTGGAAATAGGTGATGAAGCTCTGGCCGGCCACCCGGGTGAGCCAGGCCGCGCTGACGGCCTGGATGGCGCGTGTGGCCAGTAGGGCTGGCAGGGACAAGGCCAGGGCGCCCGTCAGGAGACCCACTCCCCCCTTGATCAACCCCAGGCCGGCCAGGGTGCGCCCCACCGAAAGGGCCAGGTCCCGGGCGGAATCACGACTCAGCTCCACCCCATACACCCGGCCGATCTCCACCACCATCTGGGCGTTGACCGCCGCCGCGCCCAACAGATCGACACCAGGCAGGGGGGTCACCATGAGCACCCCGGCGCCGATCCACATGTAGCGATCCACGATGCGTGCCGCGTCCTGGCCCCGCTGCCGGTCGAGCAGCTGGCGGCTGGCTTCCCCCAGTTCCCTGCACTGGAGCAAAAGATTGTCGGCAATCAGCTCCTCCCCCTCGGCGTGAAGCACCTCCGCCATGCGCCGCAGCAGGGTGTCCACCTCCGGGGCGGGTTGATAGGGCCGCCCCCCCGGCATCGGCACGGTCTGGGGAGCTGAGCTGACGGCCACCACATCGGCGCCCTGAATTCGGCCCGCACAACGCTGCCGCAACAGGGTCAGCAACCGCCGTTCCTCCTGTTCCCCCCTGAGGTCACACTTATTCAGCACCAACAGAAGGCGCTTGCCCAGGCTGGCGAGCGTCTCAAACACCTCCCATTCCGCGGCTCGCAGGTCGCCATCCACCACCAGCAACAGCAGATCCGCCCGCACGGCCTGCCGGCGGGCGGCCTCCTCCCGCTCCCAACCGGCCTGGCCCGCTTCCAGAATCCCAGGGGTGTCTTCCAGGATCACCGCCCGCGAGAGTCCCCGCAATCGCAACCGGTAGCGCTGGGCCTCCTCGGTGGAGCCCATCGGCGCCCCCACGGTTCCCACCAATTCCCGCAACAGGGCGCGGATGAGCGAGGTTTTCCCCGTGGAGCCCGTGCCAAAGACTGTGATCACCACATCGCCCCGCTCCAACTCCCTCTGCATCCGCTCCCGTTCCAGCCGCAGGGCCTGGCGCTCCACCGCGTCGCGCACCTGCTCCAGGGTCTGATCGATCGCCTCCAGATTGCGAGCCGCGGCCTCGCGCCGGCTGTTGGCCGGGTCCACTGGTTGCCGCTCCCGCCGGGCACGGGAGCGAACCATGGCCTGGATCCAGGGCCAGCCCACCTGGGCCACGGCCAGGGCCAGGGCCGCCACGACCACCAGCAGCAAGGGACCCACCAGCCATTCCGGCAGCCAATAGCTCAACTGCCAAAGCAACTGGTTGAGGCCCTGCAGCACCACACCCACTACCAGCAGCACCACCAGGGCCACGGCAACCCAGAGCCAGAGACGCGGACGCGGCATCAAGAGGCAGGGGGGCGGGTGATCACGGGGATGGGGCGGATGTGCGCACGATCTCTCCCCAGAGGCTGGCCGGCAGAGCGCTCGAAGCCTGGCTCGGGGCAAAGTCGTCGTTGCCCATCCAGATGCCCATGACCCAGCGGCGGGCAGGGTCGAAGCCCACGAAGACCAGATCGCGGCCCTGGTTGGTGGTGCCGGTCTTGCCGCCGACGCCAGGGTGCACGTAGGCCGCCGTGCCCGTGCCGCCACTGACCACCCCCTCGAGCAACTCCCGCATGGCACGGGCAGTGGCTGCCGTCATCACCCGCCGTCCAGCGGAGAGGCTGCCCTTGGCTCCGGCGGGGGTGCCACGGCAACGGCTCTCTTCCCCGCTGGCGGGGCAACGTTCCCCGTCGGTGAGCTTGCGGATGGTGCTGGGAGCGTGCCAGACACCATCATTTGCCACGGCCAGGTAGGCGGATGTGAGTTCGAGCAGGGTGACTTCACTCTGGCCAAGCACCAACCCAGGCACCGGTTGCAACGGGGAAGTGATGCCCAGATCCCGAGCTTTTTGCACCACCGCCTCCAAGCCAACCCGACGGCCCAGGCGCAGGGCGGCGGTGTTGCTGCTCGTGGCCAGGGCCTGACGCAGGCTGAGGCTGCCGCCGCAGCCGCCGTTAAACTCCTGGCCTTGCCAGCGCAGGGGGCCGCAGCTGATGCTGTCGGAAGGCCGGGCACCCCGCTCCAAGGCCACCACGTAAGGCACCAGTTTGAAGGCACTGCCCGGTTGCCGCAGGGCCATGGAGGCCCGGTTGAACTGGCTTTGCCGATAGTCACGCCCCCCGGCGATCGCCAGAACGCCACCGCTGGTCTGGTCCAGCACCACAACGGCCCCCTGGGTCACCCCCAGGGAGCGACTCGCCTCGATCTTCTGGCGCAGCAGCCGCTCCACCACGGCCTGCAGGGCGAGATCCAGGTGGGTGTCGATCAAGAAGTTGCCCTCTCCGGCCACCTCACGGCCGACGAGATTCTCCAAATCGCGACGCACCTGGTCGCTGTAGAAGGGAGCGGCCCGCCGTTGCATCCCCCGGCAGGCGCCAGCGGCGAGCCGAATGGGCTGGCGCCGCAGCCGACGGGCCTCATCGGCACCCATCCGGCCGCTGGCGACCATTTTGTTCAACACGCCGTTGCGGGCGGCCAGGGCCGCAGCGGGGTCGACACAGGGGTCGTTGCCGTTGGGGGAGGGAAGCAGCCCCACGAGAAGGGCGGCCTCGGCCCCGTCCAACTTGGCGGCTGGTTTTTCAAAGAGGCGACGGGAGGCGTCCTCAAATCCCCAGCCTGCACCGAGATACACGCGGTTGAGATAGCTGAGCAGCAGGTCGCGCTTGCTGAAGCGCGACTCCAACTGAAGCGCCACCAACAGCTCCCGCCACTTGCGCTCCAGGGTCTCCCCCTGACCCACCAGATCCGGATACAGGCTCCGGGCCAATTGTTGGGTGAGGGTGCTGCCTCCCTCCAACACCCGTCCCCCCAGCAGGTTGGTGAGCAGGGCCCGGGCGGTTCCGATGGGGTCCACCCCGGGATGCCACCAGAACCGGGTGTCTTCGCTGGCCAGGAGGGCGTCTAGCAGCACGGGGGGATAGTCGCCCAGGTTCCCCAGTTCCCGGTGGCGTTGATCCTCCGCCGAGGCGATCGGACGGCCCGTGCGGTCGTAGAGCACCAGGGGTCCCCGCACCCCCGCCAGCGAGCCGTGGATCGGGGTGCGGAGGGCGGAAAGGGCCATCACGACCAAGCACACCCCCGTGAACACCGCCATCCCCCCACCCAACCGCTGCAGGATCCGCTGGCGTCTGGGGTTGGCCAGCCGTTCGAAACCAAGTTCCGGCAAGCCCCCCTCCTCGGCAGGGCCAAAGCGCACCTGATCCCCGTGGCGCAACACCAACGCTTGAACCCTGCGGCCCCGCCACCAGAGGCCGTTGGTCGACCCACAATCGCTGAGGAGCCAATGGCTGCCATGGCGCTCGAGCAGGGCATGGCGACGGCTGACGGCCGGGTGATCGATCGGCAACGGGCAACCAGGATCCCGGCCCATCACGTAGCAGGAGCCATGCAGGGTCACCGGGCGAGGGGGCTGCCCGGGGACATGCAGGCGCAGCTGGGCCGGCGGAGCCGCCACAGAGCCACCGGCCCAGCGTTTGAACCAATTCCAGCCCCTAGCCATCATTGGTCTTGCCCGAGCGGCGCCAGGGGCTCAGATGCAGGACAAAACACAGCACCGCCAGGTTGATGGCCACATCCGCCAGGTTGAACACGGGAAACTGAATCGGTACCAGGGCCAGGAAGTCGACCACCGCACCAAGCCGCCAGCGGTCGATTCCATTGCCCAGGGCGCCGCCGAGCAGGAAGCCAAAAGCCAGGCAGTCCCACCGCCCCTGGGGGGGATGGCGCCCAATCCAGAACACCACCGCCAGGCTCACCGCCAAACTCACGAGCCCCAGCAGCCTGGGCAGGCCGGTGAAGAGGCTGAAGGCAGCTCCTGTGTTGTGCACCAACTGCAGGTCGAGCAGGCCAGGCCAAAACGGTTCGGCCCGCCCCCAGACAAGGTGACGAAGCGCCCACTGCTTGCTCAACTGATCGAGGATGACCACGGTGAGGGCTAGGGCCAGGGCAACCCGGCGCCGAAGGGGGCCCGAGGCCCGAGGCGTGGGGCTCCTCACGTCGACACCAGCAGGACACGTCGCAGCAACCAGGCCAGTAGACCCACGGCGCAACAGAGCAGGAGCTGGGGAAAGATCGCCAGGCTGTAGCCCAGGGCCAGCGCCAGGGTGCTCCCCCCCCAGCGGCCCGCCAGGCCCCCCAGGAGAAGATTGGCCAGGCCGCACACCTGCAACACCAGCAGGCCCAACATCGCGGCACCGGTCAGGGCCAGGGGGTCATCCATGCCGTGTTGTCGGGCCAACTTGCCGCTCAACCAGGCGGCAGGCACGAAACCCGCTAGGTAGCCAAAGCCGGGATCCAGCAGATACCCGATGCCTCCTCCTTCGTGAAACACAGGCATCTGGAACAGTCCCATGAACAGATAGGCCACGCTGGCCAGCAGGGCGGTTCGGTGCCCCCCCACGAGGGCGGTGAGCAGCAGGGCGGGCACTTGCAGGGTCACACCGAGGGGGCGCAAAGTCCAGGCCGCCCCCTCCGGGAAGGGGATGGCAGCGGACACCAGGCCCCCCGCCAGGATCAGCAACAGGCCGGCAATGGCGCCGCTCCAGGTGGCAAGGGCCCGCAACACGCACGTCAATGGCAACGCCCCATCCTGCTGCAGTTCTCCTCCTCTGCAAAGTGGGGAGGACCTGCTTGAGCCGGCGACCCATGACCACGCCCCCATCCAGTGATCCAGGTCTTGAGATCGGCGCCAGTGTGCGCCTCCATGGCCCCGTGGCCTACTTAAAAACGGCCGAGCCGATGCCCATGCTGCGGCCCCCGGATCTGATCGATCCGGAGGAGCTCGGGGTGGTGGTGGAGCGGCGGTCGCGCGATCAACTGGCCGTGCGTTTCAGGCGGGGCACCTTTCTTCTGGCCAGCTCCCAACTCCTTCCCGCCCTCAACCCCGAGGCTGCTGAGCACTGACGGGATGGTGGCTCCAGGCGTCGCCAGCAGTCCGCAGCGCCGCGGACGGACCCACCAGGCTGAGGCTGGGCCGATGCAACCAACGGGCCGCCGCCTGGAGCAGATCATCCGGGGTGAGATGGCCCACCTGTTCCAGCTGGGCCTCCAGCTGATCCGCGGGCAAGCCATGGCTGAGCACCAGGGCGAGTCGTTCAGCCAGCTGGGCGCAGGTCTGGCGGCCCATGGCGTCCTGGCCCCGATACTTCGCCTGGGCCAGCGCCAGGGCTTCGGGTGAAATGGCCGTGGTGATCGCCTCCAGCCATTCATCCAGCAGGCAGGTGGTGGCCTCCGCCGCCCGCTCGGCGGAGGTGGAGAGGTGCACCACAAAGGGGGACGCGCCGCAACGGGAGGGAAGGTGCACGCCCACGTCGTAGGCCAGGCCCCGTTCTTCCCGCAGGCTTTGAAACAGCCGACAGGACATGCCGACCCCGAGATGCACCTGCAGCAGCCTCAGGGCCAGGGCATCGGCATGGCCGTAGGGCACGGTGGCGGCCCCCAGCAGGAGCACCACCTGCTCGGTCTCTTCCTCGACACAGGCGAGCCGTTCCCCAACAGGGAAGGTCTCGGGTGTCCAGGCCTGGTGGGGTGCACCCACGGTCCAGGGGGTCTGGCTCAGGACGCCAGCGAGGAGCGGCTCCACCTCCGGAGGCACGTCCCCGCAGAGGGTCATCACCGCTCCCTGCGCCCCCAGCTCCATGACCAGGGGCTGGAGCTGGGGGCGCTCCAACACCGCCAGGTCGCGCTCCACGCCAAGGGGATCATGGCCGTAGGGCCCCGCGGCAAACAGCTGTTGGCGTAGCTGGTCGTAGGCCAGTTGAAAGGGATCTTCCCTCTGCCGTTGCAGGGTCTGCAGGTTGAGCTGGCGTTCCAGCTCCAACTGGTCGTCGTCCAGGGTGGGCTGACGGGCCATCCGAAGGAGCAGGGGCAGCAGGCGTTCGGCGTCCTCCGCTCCGCAGTGGAGGGCGAGGGTGAGGGCATCCTCCGTGGCCTCGGCCCGCAGGGCGGCCCCGGCCCCTTCCACCAGATCCGCCAGGGCCTGGGCATTCAACTCTCCGCAACCCCGTGTCATCAGCCCGGCCAGCAGCTGGTGGGCGCCGCGTCCGTGGGGCGGATCGGCTCCGCTGCCCCCCCGGATCACCAGCCGGGCGGCCAACACCCGTGGGCCAGGGCGCGGCACCGCCACCAGGGGCAATCCCCCCTCCAGAACGGCGCACTGCAAAGGGGAGGAAAAGAATCCGGTCATTGCGGCACTGCCTCCAGCACACAGGCGCGAAGCGGATCCAGGCTCAAAAGGGCCCTCTCCCGCAGGCGGGAGGGGGTCCAGCGTTGCAACAGTTCCAGGGGGGCGGCCAAGGCGGGCGGGCGGCCCCAGAGGCGGGAGCTGCCGATCAAACCCGCCACCCCCGAGGCCGACTCCAAGCCAAAGCGATAGCTGTTGCTCACCAGCCTCCGGGCCCGCTCCCATTCCTCCGCGGCCAAGGGGCATTCCATCACCTCCTCCCAGACCCGGGAGATCGCCTCCCGCACCGGTTCCAGATCCTCCGGTGCGCACACGGCCTCCAATAGGGCCAGGCTGCCGCACTCCATGGTGTGAAGATCCAGGTCGATGCTTTCCACCAGGCGCAGATCCTCCCGCAGCCGCTCCACCAGCCGGGAACGTCTGCCCTCGGCGAGCACGGTTGTGGCCAGGTCCGCCCCCATCACAGCCTCCAGATCACGGGCGGGTGGCTGCCACCAGGCCATCAGCAACCGGGCCGCCTCCAACCGCGGCACCACGAGGCGATGGACTCCGGGATTCACCTGAAGATCGGGGAGGGGGGCGGGGTCCTGGCAGGGGAGAAGATCGGCCAAGGGGCCCTGGCTGGTGCGCTCCACCAGGGCCGGGTCCACCGCTCCGGAGAGGGCCAAGACACAGCGACCGCCGCCGTAAAGGCGATGGTGAAACGTTGCCATGGCCTCGGGCCCATGGGCCACCAGGGCCTGGCGTCGCCCCAGGATCGGCCTGCTGTAGGGATGGCCCGGGCAGGCCAGCTCGAGCAGCCGTTGCAGGGCCACTTCCTCGGGCTGGTCCTCGCTTTGGGCCAGTTCCTCCAACACCACCTGGCGCTCCATGGCAAAAGCCTGGGCCTCCAGGCGGGGGGAGAGCACGAGTTGCAGCAGCAGGTCGAGGGCCGCGGGGGCGGCTTCCGGGTTGATGAGCACGTGGTAGTGCACATCATCAAAACCGGTGGCGGCGTTGCTGCTCCCCCCCAGGGCCTCGATGCGCCAATCGAATTCCCCAGGGGCAAGATGGTCACTCCCCTTGAACACCATGTGCTCCAGGAAATGGGCCAGACCGCTTTCGGTGGCCGTTTCAAACACGCTGCCGGCTCGGCACCAAAAATCGAGGCACACCAAGGGAGCATCCGGCAGAACCAGACTCACCAATTCCACACCATTGGCAAGACGTTGGCTGGTGGGATCTCCCAGGGCTGGCAGCAGGGTGGCGCTGCAACCTCCGGATTGACTCATCGACGCATGGCAGGATTGCCATTCTGCTGGTGACAGGACCCTGCCGATGGACCGGTCAACCGCCCCTGAGTCTGCCCCCGATGCCAGCGAGGGGGTGCATCCCTTGGTGGATGCCCTGGCCGACCGCATCCGCCAGATCCGTGCAGGGCTTCCGGAGCTGGTTCCCCTGGAGCTGGATCCAACCCTGGAGGCCATCCGCGGCACCCTGGATGGCGAGAGGCTGTTCATTCGCAATGAACTGCACTGCGCCCGCGGCCTGCGCAAACTGCACCTGGAGACAGCCCGTCTTGGTGCGGGGCTACAGATCCTGCACTGCGTGTGGTTCCCAGACCCCTGCTACGACCTGCCGGTGTTTGGGGCTGACATCGTGGCCGGCCGGGGGGTGGTGTCGGCCGCCATCGTGGACCTCTCCCCCGTGACCGGCCACCTGCCCGACGCCATCGCCCGGCAACTCGGCCAACATCGCCGGCCTCCGTTCAGCGAGGTGCGCGAGCTGCCCCCCTGGGGTTCCATTTTTTCCCCCCACGTGCTGTTCGTACGCCCCCGCTCCTCCGAGGAGGAGGCTTGGTTCGTGGAGGAGGTGGCGGCCTTTCTCTCCCTCCTGGCGGACGGCAGCCGAACTGCCCCGCCCTCGGCTTGGAACGATGGGGCTACGCTGGCCAGATGGGAGGGTCAGCTGCACTATTGCCACCAACAGAAACAAAACGACAAGACTCGTCGGGTCTTGGAGAAAGCCTTCAACCCACAGTGGGCGAACACCTACATCGAGACCCTGCTCTTCGACGATCCGCTCCGCCCCGCGCCGCCGAAGGCCTAGCCCCCGGTGATTCCCTGAACGGTGACCCGCTGAACAATCGGCAGCCGCCCCGCTTCCCCGGCGGGCCCGTGGCCCTTGGCCTTGTCGCAGCCCTGGTGGGTTCCGCCATCACCCTTGTGGCCCTGCTGGTCACACGGCAGGTGATCCCGCCCACCCGGACGGCCCCGCGCACCGAAGCTGCCGTTACGAAGACCCCGGCCAAGGCGCCGGTGGAGGCCGTGGCCGCTCTCGGCCGACTGGAGCCCGCTGGCGACATTCGCGTGCTCGCCGCGCCAATCGCTGGAGTTGGAGGCAGTCCGAGGCTGACCGGGCTGTTTGTGAATGAGGGCGACCGAGTGCGCCGGGGCCAGGTGCTGGCCGTGTTTGACACCGCGCCCACCCTGCAGGCGGAACAACGGCTGATCGAAACACGCCAATCCAATCTGGCGCGGCGGCTGCAGGTGGAGCAACGGGAACTTCAGCGCTACCGGCAGCTCACCTCCGCCGGTGCCCTCAGCGCCGATGAGCTAGATCGTCGCGAGCAGCAATACCTTCAGCTCTTGGGCGAGTGGCAGGTGGCCAGGGCCGAACTGCAGAGGGTGCGGGCGGATCTGGACAACACCCTCTTGCGGTCCCCCCTGGATGGCACCGTGCTGCGGATCGTTGCCCGGGTGGGAGAACGGCCCACCGACAAAGGAATTCTGGAGCTGGGAGCCAATGACCGAATGGAGGTGCTGCTGGAGGTCTACGAAAGCGACGTGGATCGGGTGCGACTCGGCCAGGCCGTGCGCGTCACCAGCGAAAACGGCGGCTTTACGGGCATCCTTCGGGGCAGGGTGACGCGCATCAGCCCCCAGGTGCGCCAGCGCCAGGTGCTGTCCACCGATCCCAGCGGTGACGTGGATGCCCGCATCGTGGAAGTGCGCGTGGGGCTCACTCCCGAGGATGCCTGGCGCGTGCGGGCCCTGACGGGCCTCAAGGTGATCGCCCGTCTGGAACCATGAAGCTGCCCATGCCCTGGCGGGATCGGCGCATCCCCCTGGCCTGGATGCTCCTGATTCGTCAACCCGCCCGGCTGGCGGTGGCCTTGGCGGGCATCAGTTTCGCGGGCATCTTGATGTTCATGCAGTTGGGGTTCCGCGATGGCCTCTTTGACGCCAGTGTCACCCTGCACAAACTCTTTGATGCCGATCTGGTGATGATCAGCCCGCGCACGATGAGCTCCATCGCCATGGCGGGCTTTCCCCGCAGACGCCTGGTGCAGGCCATGGCAGATCCCGACGTCACCGGCACGAGCCCCGTGCACTGGAACCAACTGCTCTGGCGCAACCCCGAAACGCGCACGACTCGTTCCATCCTCACCCTCGGCTTCGAGCCCAGTGACCCCCTGTTCCTGCCCCCCACCCTGGGGGAAAAGGCCCGGGAGCTACATCAACGAGGACGGGTGCTATTTGATTCCCGATCCCGTGCTGAATATGGGCCCATCGTCCGCTGGATGGAGGAGGGTCGCACGGTGGAAACGGAGGTGGCGGGCAAGCGCATCCGCGTGGCCGGCCTGGTCTCCATGGGCCCATCCTTTGGAGCTGACGGGAACATGCTGACCAGTAGCGAAACCTTTCTCCATCTGCTGCCCAACACTGCGCCAGGCAGCATTGAATTGGGTCTGATTCGCCTGAGATCGGGAGCAGATGCCTCGGTTGTGGCAGCCCGTCTGCGACAAAACCTACCCAAGGACGTGGCGATCTACAGCAAAAAGGGCTTTGAAGACTTCGAGAAAGACTATTGGCGCGGCAGCACAGCCATTGGCTTCATCTTCACTCTGGGAGCAGCCATGGGTTTTGTTGTCGGATGTGTAATTGTCTACCAGATTCTTTATTCTGACGTCAGTGATCACCTGCCGGAATATGCCACCCTCATGGCCATGGGTTATCCCCTATCTACTTTGCTCGGCGTGGTGGCTCGCGAAGGAATCATTCTCTCCGCTCTTGGCTATGCGCCCGCCTGGCTTGCCGGCCAACTTCTCTACGCGATGGTCAGATCCAGCACCGGGTTGCCTGTGCAGATGGAGACCTTCCGCTCCCTGGTGGTCTTGGCGATGATCTTCACCATGTGCATGGCATCAGCCCTGCTGGCCATGCGGAAATTGGCAGACGCCGATCCCGCGGAAATTTTCTGAACCGGATGGCAAATGGAAGGTTGCGTTTCTAAACCATTGGCAGCGTCCTATGCTCCGACGATCATGACGCCAGCGGTTGAAATCTCTGGGTTAAGCCACTGGTATGGCAGTGGTGCCATGCGCCGACAGGTGCTGCAATCAGTGGAGTTGGTGATTCAACCTGGGGAGGTGGTGCTCCTGACGGGCCCATCCGGCTGTGGCAAAACCACTCTGCTCACGCTCGTTGGAGCTCTGCGTCAGGTGATGGCTGGCTCCGTGCGGGTGCTGGGCCAGGAGTTGGGAGGGTGCGGAAAAGGGGATCGTCAGCGCATCCGCCGCCACATCGGCATGATCTTCCAGGGCCACAACCTGCTGCGTTGCCTAACGGCGGAACAAAACGTGCAGATGGGATCGGATTTGTTGCCCCAACTGAGCTATCGCTCCCGTCGGGATTTGGCGCGGGAGTGGTTGCGAGCGGTGGGGCTGGACGACCACATGGGAAAGCTTCCTCACGACCTCTCCGGCGGCCAGAAGCAACGGGTGGCCATTGCCCGTGCCCTGGCCGCCCAGCCCCGTCTGCTGCTGGCCGATGAACCAACAGCCGCCCTGGACAGCCGCACAGGCCGGGATGTGGTGCTGCTGCTCCAATCCCTGGCCCGCGAGCAGGGCTGCGCCGTGTTGATGGTCACCCATGATCCCCGCATCCTGGATGTGGCGGATCGCCTGGTGCAGATGGAGGACGGACGGCTCTGGAGCGCGGAAACCGCCCTGGCGGGATGAGGCGGCCCACCGGGAGAGCGGAGGATCATTGGCTAATGTTGAACCAATCCATCCCCAAGCCTTTCGCGCATGGCCAAACGCCGCAATCTCAAGAAGGAAAAGCAGGAGCGCAACCGCGCCTACGCCCGCAAGTTCAAGAAGCGCAAGCTCCGCAATGACGGCCGTGGAGAAGGGGCTGGCAACGGTGTGACCGGCACCGCCAGCAATGGCGGCGCCGCCGACTGACCCACACCCCTTGGCGCTCCCGACGGGAGTTTCGGGCAGGGGGGATCCGCTGGATCCCCCCTTTTCCATGCAGGCCCCAACCATGTTCCTCAGCGTCGTCATCCCCACCTACAACCGCCTGCCCATCCTGCGGAAATGCCTGCGGGCGCTGGAAGAGCAGGTCATCGAGCCTCCGCTTCAGGGCTACGAGGTGGTGCTGGTGGACGATGGCTCCAGCGATGACACGGTTCCCTGGTTGCGGGAGCATGCCGCCGCCTTGCCGCATGTGCGCCTGGTCTGCCAGGAGCATGGCGGGCCGGCCCAGGGACGCAATCGGGGTGTGGAGGAAGCCCGTGGAGAAGTGATCGTCTTCATTGACAGCGATCTGGTGGTCACGCCCACGTTTCTGCTGTGCCATGCCCGCGCCTTGGAGGTGGCCTGGCGGAAGAGGGGCGACCGCCTCTGTTTCACCTATGGGGCCGTGATCAACACGGCGAATTTTGAGTCCCCCACCAGCGAACCCCACAAACTCACGGATCTTTCCTGGGCCTATTTCGCCACCGGAAACGTGGCCATTGATCGGGCCGTTCTGGAGAGGGCGGGATTGTTTGACACCGGCTTCCATCTCTACGGATGGGAAGACCTGGAGCTGGGAGAACGACTGCGTCAGCTTGGCGTGGATCTCGTGCGGGCTCCGGAGGCCGCGGGCTACCACTGGCATCCAGCCCTCTCCTTGGAGCAGATTCCCGACCTCCTGCGGGTGGAGCGGGAACGGGCCAAGATGGCCCTGGTGTTTTTCCGCAAACACCCCAGCCGCCGGGTGCGCTTCATCATTCAATACACCTGGCTCCATCGGCTCCTCTGGGAGCTGCTCACCCTTGGAGGGGTGCTCAACGAACGCAGTCTTCGCCCCCTCCTGGCTTGGCTTCTCCGCCAGGGCCAAGCCCGCTGGGCCATGGAGCTGCTGCGGCTGCCCCTGAACCGGCTTGGAGTGCGGGAGCTCTTTGCCGAGGCCCAGCGCCAGGGGCTGCGCTGATCATTTGGTAGGTTGGCCCGGTCCCTTTCATCCCACACACCTGCACGTTTCGGGTGATGGTGGCCGATCCGGCCGCATCCCTGGCAGGTGGAAGGTCAACCCGAAACCCAATCCCATGGCTGTCGTCACTCTCGCCGAGATGATGGAGGCTGGTGCCCACTTTGGCCACCAGACCCGTCGTTGGAATCCCAAGATGTCGCGCTACATCTACTGCGCGCGCAATGGGGTGCACATCATTGATTTGGTGCAGACCGCCGTCTGCATGAACAACGCCTATAAGTGGGTGCGAAATGCTTCCCGCAGCGGCAAGCGTTTTCTGTTTGTTGGCACCAAGAAACAGGCCTCCGAGGTCATCGCCCAGGAAGCCAGCCGTTGTGGGGCCGCCTATGTCAACCAGCGCTGGTTGGGGGGCATGCTCACCAACTGGAGCACCATGCGGGCACGCATTGATCGCCTCAAGGATCTGGAGCGCATGGAATCCTCGGGTGCCATTGCCATGCGGCCAAAGAAAGAAGCTGCTGTTCTGAGACGCGAATTGGATCGGCTGCAGAAATATCTGGGCGGTTTGAAAACCATGAGGCGCCTGCCCGATGTGGTGATCCTGGTGGATCAGAGACGGGAAACCAACGCCGTGTTGGAGTGCCGCAAACTGGATATTCCCCTGGTCTCCATGCTGGACACCAACTGCGATCCAGACCTCTGTGACGTGCCCATTCCTTGCAACGATGATGCGGTGCGTTCCGTGCAGTTGGTGCTGGGCCGCCTGGCCGATGCCATCAACGAGGGCCGGCATGGCTCCCAGGACCGCGGGGAGGAGGAGGGCTGAGGCCCTCTGCCTTCCCCATCACCTTCGACTGTTATTTGCTCCCTTCTTCCCTTCCCATGGCTGAGATCAGCGCCAAGCTCGTCAAAGACCTGCGCGATAAAACCGGCGCCGGCATGATG
Organism: Cyanobacteriota bacterium; assembly: GCA_046340755.1. GTDB lineage: Bacteria > Cyanobacteriota > Cyanobacteriia > PCC-6307 > Cyanobiaceae > Cyanobium. The sequence goes on along the minus strand of JBKDSY010000057.1, from coordinate 30,275 downwards.
GATTGCAAGAAAGCTCTTCAAGAATCCGCTGGCGACATCACAAAGGCCATTGAATGGCTGCGGCAAAAGGGGATCGCCAGCGCGGAGAAAAAATCCGGTCGCACCGTCGCCGAGGGCATGGTGGGTAGCTACATCCATACCGGGGGCAGGGTGGGGGTGCTCGTGGAGGTGAATTGTGAAACCGACTTCGTGGCCCGTGGAGACATGTTCCAGGAGTTGGTGCGCAACGTGGCCATGCAGATTGCCGCTTGTCCAAACGTTGAGTATGTCAGTGTCGACGAGATTCCACAAGCCATTGTAGAGCGAGAAAAAACAATCGAGATGGGTCGGGATGACCTGGCTGGCAAAAAAGAAGACATGAAAGTAAAAATTGTTGAAGGACGTATCGGCAAGCGACTGAAGGAATTGGCTCTTCTGGATCAGGCCTACATTCGCGATAATGCTCTGACCGTCGGCGAGCTGGTCAAGCAAACCTCCGCCAAAACCGGAGAAAACATCCGCGTGCGTCGCTTCACCCGCTACACCCTTGGGGAAGGCATTGAGGTGGAGCAGAGCGATTTTGCCGCCGAAGTCGCCGCGATGGGCAAGGCATCCTGAGGTGCAGGAGCCTGTCGGTCCCGCGGTCCATCCCCTCGGCGCCATCCAGGCCAATCTGGAGCAACAAATCCCCCTGCTCTATCGCGAGCTGGCCCTCTACCTACAGGTGCTCCGGGAGGTGCTTCCCTCCAGCCTGGATCAGGCCTGTGCCCACCTGGCCACCCAGGTGCATCCACGCCGATATAACCGTCTCTCCCCGAGGGTGCGCCACCAACTGCATGCCCGCCTACGCAGGCTGATGCGCAGCTGCTGCTCCCTCCTCACCGTGGAGCAACTGCAAGGCCTGGCCCGTCAAATGGCCCGGGAACGGGAACGGCTGGCCCTTCGGGAACGGGCCGAGCTGGCCAGCGACCATGGCTGGCTCCGGGAAGCCACGGAGAGCCCGCCAGGCGCCGGGGAGGAGGAGGAGAGCGAGACGTCGGACCCCACCAGCGCTCCGCTGCCCATGGGGTCCATCCAGCTCAACCTTTCGCCGCCGCTCACGGGGGATCACTGGGCCTGGCCCCTGGCGGTGCTGGCCCCCTTGATGGATTCCTCCAGAACCGACCATGGGCCCAGCCGTGAAACCGATCCCGATGATGAGGTGGAACCCGAGCAGGAGCCGGAGTTGTCTCCCTGGTCTGCCTTGCTGGCCCGGGCCCTCTCCGGCCCGGCCGAGGCGCCTCCCCCCCCGGAATCCCTCTGGTCAGAGGGCCAATTGCCTCGGGATCCCGTGCTCCTGGTCCATTGGCTGGAGGGGCTGGAGGGGGCCCTGATCCGCAGACTGCGCAACCTCTCCCACAGCGTGAACATGGAATTCATGCGGGCGGGCCTCCTGCCCGCCGTAGTGCCCGTGCGCCTGCTCGATTCCGTGCTCTCCGGGCAGATCGAAACCCAGGGGACCCCCGCCAATCTGTTGCGCCTGCCCCTGCTGCCCCAGGAGGCTGGCCGACAACTCCATGCCCCCCTGGGCGTCTTGCTGCGCCTGGTGGACCTGGAGATGGAGCAACCCCGCCTGCGCACCTGTCGGCGGCGGCTGCTGCACCATCGCCAGGACATCCTCAAAATGGCGGAGACGTTCCATCGCCTGCAGCGCCGGCTTCAGGCCCAACACGCTGAGCGCCTGTGGCGTCACGACAGCCAGCTGAATCGTCAAGAGGGGAACTGACCCCCACCCCCCCGAACCTGCGGGTCTGGTGCAGCCCCCTCCAGAAGGCCTGTGAATTGGAGGCGGAGCGAGGCTTTGGGGACCTGCAGGGTCGGGCCAACACCTTCAGCGGCTTCGTGTGCCGATCCCTGGCCACACCTCCGGAGGGGTTGGCTCCTGAGGATCGTCGACAGCTGGACACCCTTCGTGAAGGGTTCAACCGCTATGACCAGCTGAGTGCCAGCGAGCGGCAGCGGCTGGTGCGCCAGCTGCGGCAAGGGCTGCACCAACTGCAATGCCGCTTCAGGGAGCCCCTTCCCGTGTCCCCGCCGCGCCTGCGGCTGATGACCACCCCATCCCCTGGGGAGCCGCAGGCCCGTCGACGGCTGGAGCCTGGAACACCCCTGGGGGAGGTGCCTGGCCTGGGGACCCGTCTCGCCACACGCCTGGCGAGCCTGGGGCTGTTTCAGGTGGGGGATCTGCTGCGCCACTACCCCCGCGACTATCTGAACTACGCCAACCTCGCGCGCATCAACGCCCTGGTGCCGGGAAGCACGGCCACCGTCGTGGCGACCGTGCGGCGCTGTCACACCATCACCAGCACAAAAAACCCCAACCTTTCCATTCTCGAGCTTCAGCTCCAAGACATCACCGGCCGTCTCAAGGTGAGCCGTTTTTTTGCCGGCCGCCGCTTCGCCAGCCCCGGCTGGCTGAAGAGTCAACAGCGGCTCTATCCGCCGGGGTGCACGGTGGCGGTGAGCGGCCTTGTCAGGGAGACCAACTGGGGCCTGAGCATCCATGACCCGTTGATTGAGGTACTGGACAGCCCCTCCAGCCCGGTCCGCTCAGAGCAAATCGGCCGTCTGGTGCCGGTCTACGCGCTGACGGAGGGGCTCACGGCAGAGGGGCTGCGCCAGGCCTTCGCCAAGGTGTTGCCCCTGGTGCGCCATTGGCCCGACCCCCTGCCCAGGCCCCTGCTGAAGGAGCTGGCGCCTCTCCCATCGCGCCCGGAGGCCCTGGAGCAGATCCATCGTCCGCTCGATGCCACCAGCCTGCAACTCGCCCGCCGAAGGCTGGTGTTGGATGAATTCCTGCTGTTGCAGCTGGCCCTGGGGCTGCGGCGCCAGCGGATGAAGACCCGAGAGGCCCCAAGTCTGCGGTTGGAAGGCGGTCACGACAGCCTGATGCAGCGCTTTCTCGCCCTGCTCCCCTTTCCCCTGACGGGGGCCCAGGAACGGGTGTTGGCGGAAATTCGCCAGGATCTGGCCAAACCGCAACCCATGGCCCGCCTGCTCCAGGGCGATGTGGGCAGCGGCAAGACGGTGGTCGCCCTGGCGGCCCTTCTCACCGCCATCGAATCCGGGTGCCAGGGGGCCCTGATGGCCCCCACCGAAGTGCTCGCTGAGCAACACCTGCGCAAACTTGCCCCCTGGCTGGACCAACTGCATCTCAGCTCCGGGTTGCTCACGGGCTCCACCCCGACACGGCGCCGGCGGCAACTGCTCCAGGATCTGATCAACGGCCAGCTTCACCTGCTGGTCGGCACCCACGCGCTTCTGGAAGATCCCGTTCAATTCCAGCGGTTGGGCCTGGTGGTGGTGGATGAGCAGCACCGGTTTGGCGTGCGCCAACGGAACCGCCTTCTGGCCAAGGGGTTGCAGCCCCACCTGTTGACGATGACCGCCACACCCATTCCTCGAACCCTGGCCCTGTCGGTGCATGGCGATCTGGATGTCAGCCAGATTGATGAGCTGCCGCCCGGCCGCACGCCCGTGCGGACCCAGATGCTGCGGGAGGAGCAGCGTCATCAGGCCTGGCAACTGATCCGGGAGCAGGTGGCCGTCGGTCAGCGGGCCTATGTGGTGCTGCCTCTGGTGGAAGAGAGCGAGAAGCTGGATCTGCGCTCCGCAGTGGAGGTCCATCGCCATCTGGCCGAGGAGGAGTTCGCCGATCTGACGGTGGGCTTGCTCCACGGACGGCTCTCCAGCGAGGAGAAGCAACGGGCCCTGGGGGCCTTCGCCACGGGCGCCTCCCAGATCCTGGTGAGCACCACCGTGGTGGAGGTGGGCGTCGATGTGCCGGAGGCCAGCGTGATGGTGATTGAGCACGCCGAGCGTTTTGGCTTGGCCCAGCTCCATCAGCTGCGCGGGCGGGTGGGCCGTGGTGCCGCCGCCTCCCACTGCCTGTTGATCAACGCCAGCACCAATGCCCTGGCGCGGCAGCGGTTGGAGGTGCTCGTGCGCAGCAACGACGGCTTTGAAATTGCCGAGATGGACCTGCGCCTGCGGGGACCCGGTCAGATGTTGGGCACCCGCCAGTCGGGACTGCCGGATCTGGCGCTGGCCTCTCTCAGTGAGGATGGGGACGTCTTGGAGGAGGCACGCCGCATCGCCCACGAACTGCTCACCAGGGATCCCCGCCTGGCCGAAGCTCCCTTGCTGCGTCAGGCCCTGGAGGAGCAGCGTCAGCGTTTCCTGGAGGCGGCCCAACTCAATTAGGGGCCAGGCGAGGGGGGGGATCTAGGGTCGGCGCATCGTTACCAAGGCCATGGCGCTTCGCCCCTGGAGCCCCATTCCCATCGTGGATGGCGGGGAACCCCTGCGACCCATCCCTCCCCGTCTGCATTGTCTGGTCCCCCATCCCTATGCCAGCTTGGGGGCCCCCTACGGAACGGGCGTCTGCCCCTTTCGCCTGCGCCAGGGAGTGATTGAGCGGCTGTTGGTCGCCCAGGGGCGCCTGCAAGAGACGGAGCCCAGCTGGCGGTTGGCCATCTTTGATGCCTGGAGGCCTGTGGCTGTGCAACGCTTCATGGTGTCCCACGCCACGGCGGCGGCCTGCCGGGAGCGGGGATTGGATCCGGAGGGTTCCGGCCCGGCCTGGGAGCAGGTGCAGCGGGAAGTGGCCCAGTTCTGGGCTCCTCCCAGTGAAAATCCGGCCACGCCGCCCCCCCACAGCACAGGCGCCGCGGTGGATCTCACCCTGGCCCGTGCGGGCGGCGCCCCGCTGGACATGGGCGGAGAGATCGATGCCATCGGCGCCATCTCCCATCCCCACCACCACGCCGAAGCCGCCTCCGCCGACCCCAGCGGGGAGGCGGCCTGCTGGCATGGGCGACGCCTTCTCCTGGCGGAGGTGATGGGGAGCGCAGGCTTTGCCCAGCATCCCGGGGAGTGGTGGCATTTCAGCTACGGCGACCAGCTCTGGGCCTGGCGCACGGGCCACCCCCAAGCCCATTACGGCCGGGTGGAGGACTGAGGGGCCTCGGAGGTGACCGGAGGGGAAGGGCTGGGGGACCTCAGGCGAAGTTCCGTTTCCAGGGAAGCCGCCTGCTCGGCGTCCAGAAGCCCCTGGTCTTGACAATCCCTCAAGGTGTCGAGGGTCATGGCCGCCTGGAGTTGGCGGAGTCGCTGCTGCACCGTCTCCGGCTGATCCACCCAGGGGAGCATGTTCGCTTGATAGGCGCGGCGAATCGCCTGCACCTGACAGGTGTCCCGATCCGGGTCGTAGCGCTTGGGTTCACCCCGGCCAGGCTGGCCCAACCCCAGCACCACGATCAGCGCTAGGGGGACTGGAAGCTTGCCGCGTCGACGAGCTTTTCGCTGGAGCACCCCTTTCCTGGCGACTTCCATGGCGCTGAACCTTCCCGGGCATCGAATCGTGGGCGCAGTGTGCTGGCAACTGGACCATGGATGCAAGGGTGCCCACCCTGCCATTCCGGCCCTGGCGAGGGGACGGGCCACGCCTGGGTCCGCGCTTCCATACAGTCGGTGGCAGCACAACTGCGCCTTGGCGCCCGTGGATGGCCACATTTTTATTGGAGATCGGCACGGAGGAGCTGCCGGCTGATTTCGTCCGCCTCGCCGTTGCCCAGCTGGAACGGCGCCTGGCCGAGGATCTGACCCAGGCCCGATTGCCCTACGGCCCCCTGCGGGCCACCGGCACCCCGCGCCGCCTTGCGGTGGGGGTGGAGGGATTGCCGGCTCGGCAGGAGGATTCCCAGCAGGAGCTCAAAGGGCCCCCTGCTCAACAGGCCTTTCGAGACGGCCGGCCCACCCCGGCGGCGGAAGGGTTCGCCAAACGATGCGGCCTGGCGGTGGAGCAGCTGGAGGTGCGGGAGACGGCCAAGGGCCCCTTCCTGTTCGCCAGCACCCGGGAAACGGGACGGGCCACGGGCGAGGTCTTGGCCGATCTTTTGCCGGGGTGGATCTGGAGTCTTCAGGGTCGTCGCTTCATGCGCTGGGGCCAGGGGGAGAGTCGCTTCAGCCGGCCCGTGCGCTGGCTGGTGGCCCTTCTGGATCAGGAGGTCATTCCCGTTCGACTCCAGGACTGTGATCCCCCCATCGAGAGTGGCCGTGAAAGCGAGGGCCACCGCCTGCATCAAGGGCTCGTGACCATTCCCTCCGCTGAGGCCTATGGGGTTGCCTTGGAAGCGGTGGGGGTGCTGGTTGACCGCACCGCCCGTGCCCAGGTGATTCGCGATCAACTGGCCAACGCAGCTGCGGGGGAAGGGGCCCGATTGGATTGCCCCGACACGCTGTTTGAAGAACTGGTGGATCTGGTGGAGCAGCCCCTGGTCATCCAGGGCTCCATGGATTCGACCTATCTTTCCCTCCCTCCGGAGGTGCTCAGCACGGTGATGCGGGCCCACCAACGCTATGTGCCCCTGCTCAGCCGGGAGGCGACCAACGACCCTCTGGCCCTGAGCGCGGAGAAGGTGTTGCTGCCGCAATTCCTGTGTGTTAGCAACGGGTTGCCGGAAGCGGCGCCAACCATCCGCCGGGGCAATGAGCGGGTTCTGCGGGCCCGCCTTGCCGACGCGGCCTTCTTCCTTCAAGCCGACCATGCGGTCGCCAGCATCGACCGACGCGAGGCCCTGGCCCAGGTCACGTTTGCCGAGGGTCTGGGCAGCCTACGGGACAGGACAGAGCGGCTGGAATGGTGCACGGATGTGTTGCTGGAGGCCCTCCCTGGCCTGGAGACGGAAACGCCCCAGCATGCACGGCGTGCGGCCCACCTGTGCAAGAACGATCTGGTCAGTCAGATGGTAGGGGAATTTCCAGAATTGCAAGGGATCATGGGCGCAAAATACCTGCTGGCGGAGGGTGAGGAAAGAGCTGTTGCCCTGGCCGTTCTCGAACACTATCAACCCCGATCAGCCGGCGATGATCTGCCCGCCTCCGAAGCGGGAGCTGTGCTGGCGTTGGCAGAGCGATTCGAGTTATTACTGAGCATCTTTTCCAAAGGAGAACGACCGAGTGGATCATCCGATCCCTATGGCCTGCGGAGGGCTGGCAATGGCGTGGTACAAATTCTTTGGCAACAAATGTGGACGCTGAATATCAATGCCTTCCTTGCCCGTGCCGCCCACCAATGGCTGGGGGAATTTCTTCAGCATGACCTTAATGCCGATGAACTCTGCGCGGATTTGGAGGAACTGCTGCGTCAGCGGGTGGGAAGCCTTTTGCTGGAAGACGGGATTGATCAAGATATCGTGCAAGCGGTTGCCGGAAGCGATGCCCACAACCAGAAGCGAGTATTAACGGATGTCTGTGACGCGAGAACCAGGGCAAATGTATTGCAAACCCTCAGACGTCGGGGGCAGCTTGCCCAGATTCAGTCCGTCGTCCAACGGGCCTCCAGGTTGGCCGAAAAGGGTGACCTGGAAAAGGATGTATTGACGGTTGATAACATCATTGACGCGCAGTTGTTTGAATCACAAAGCGAGGCAGCCATGCTTTCGGTGTTAAGAGAGCTAAGCCCCATTGCCGAAAATGTGCATCGATATGCCGAGCTTGTCGAAGGATTGGCCGGCAGTTGGGAAGTGTTGACGGCATTCTTTGACGGCCCAGACAGCGTATTGGTGATGTGCGAAGATTTAGACAAAAGACAAAATCGCTTAAACATGCTTGGTGTACTCAGGAACCAAGCCCTGGTTCTTGCCGACTTCAATCTACTCAGCAACGAATAACTTAGTCGTGGTTGACAAATGACAAGGCATCCATCAATCCAGCGGAGGCAGAATCATAGGAAAACGTTGAAATGTGCTTGACCGCATTTTTACCCATCTGTTTCAACTGAACCGGATCAGAGATTGCCCGGTACAGGCAATCCCTAAGCGCTTTCACATTGCCCGTGGGAAAGACCCAACCCGTTTGGTCTGGCAGGATAAGATCAGGGCCACAACCCACATGGTCACTGACAACAGCTGGGCAGGAGAGATTCATGGCTTCATTAACAACAAGGCCCCATGTTTCATTTTGTGATGGCAACACCAAGAGGTCTGTGGCGGCATAAATTGATGGCATAGCCAACTGGTTCTGAAAGTCTAAAAAATAAACATTTTCCAATCTCCCTGCTCGACTGGCCACGCGGAGTTCTGATTTGAGCTTGCCTTCGCCAACAAAGAGCAAGGCAGCTCGTTCACGAAGGTCCGGAGGGAGCAAGGAAAAAGCCTGGAGCAAATCAAAAGGTCGTTTGATCGCAATTAGTTTGCCAACAAAGGCAATTAGAATCCGATCAGCGCTGAGTCCGAGCTTTGAGCGTAGAACTTGCGCTTCACGAATAGCGGTAGGTCGTGCCTGCTGAAAACGACAATTATCGATCGCATGAGGTGAGCGAAACAGCTTGGAGCGAGGAACACCCGAAGAAAGAATATAGTCTCGATTTTTCTGGCCCACATCAAGGAAAGCAGAGAATCTCGCAAAAATAATTCTACGAATGAACTTTAACAGCCCAATCCGCAAGCCCCCCTTCCGACCAATATCATGGGAATCGCCACGAAATAGAATAGGAAGCCCCCAAGTGCGAGGGTCTGCAAGCAAGATGAAGTAGGAGAGAAATGCATAGTTCATCAAGAAGATAACATCCGGCTTCCACCTAACAACTTGATCAGAAATAGACGGATTTACATATCCAAGAAAATGATGATTTCCCGGGTCTGTTGAAATATTAGGAATGAAACTATACGGATAGCCATCCAGGAGGGGAATATCCCACTCAAGGGTGATGCCGAAACCAGGATCTTTTGCCTCAACAACTCCAAAATCCCAGAGGTAAAAGACATGAATCTCCACGTCACCTCGCTGAGCGAGCTTCGCCAGCCAGGGAGCAACGTACTGGACGGGATGCCCCGCGATGATCGCGAGTCGAGGACGAGTCACATCTCACCGATGGTTTGTGAAGATATTAACACGACCAGCCTGGCAAAAGCTCTACGCAGGGGCAAAATTGCTGACCAATACTTTACATATCATCTATTGATCTCAAAAGCCTGTGCATAATTCACCAAATGGAAATTGTCAGGCAAGAATAACTTACCCTTGGCCAGGAGTTGTTGAGTCTCAGCTTCAAAACCGGTTTGTCCAGGGTGACACATCAATTCAATGCTGGAAGCATAGACAAATTCCGGACGCAATGGATTCTCCAAGAAGGTCTGCAACGAGGAGAATCGCTCAGTCATTTTGGATCCAAGAAACCTAGATGCAGAATTCCACAACTTTTTTGCTATCATCAGGCGGAATTGTCGAAAACCAGATTCCGGAAAAGAATAAACATTGAGAGTGTTTCTCAGGTGAAATATTTTATATTTCTTTTGTAGCTGCCAAATCACTGGCAAGAGCCACGGAATGGTATGGATGTGATGATGGGAATCCAGGTGAGATGGTCTCAACCCCTTTTGATGCACAGACAGAAGTTGTTGGTTCAATTCCTGATAACACACTTCCAAGAGTTGGGGGGAGGGACGGAGCTTCCGGAATTCCTGACCTAAAAATTGATGGTTCCCATCCACCAGACCGCTCGTGCTGTTTGTCAGGGAAGGAAGAAGGGGTGAGAATTCAGTGAGATTTAAATGGACACCAAAGCTGACCTCAGGAAAACCTGCAGCTATGGCGATAGCTTCATCAACTGCCGGCCCATTGGCCATGATCGTTGCACTGCTGATGCATCCCCGGGAGATGGCGTCATAAATTACAGAATTGATGCCTTCACTGTAGCCAAAGTCATCTGCGTTAATTACAACCTTACTCTTAGTCTTCTTGTGTGGTGTTGGTCTGCTATTCACTGATCACTTCCACTTTAGGGGTTATGTTGACACGGTCTTTACCCCAAGCCCCCCTGGAATGGCCAGATTGCAAACTGATTTGCACGTCAACTGTCTTCCACCCCGCGCACAATCCTTGACAGTTCGCTACGTTCATCATTACTAATACGATGGGGAACACCACTAATAATGCGCTCAAAATTCGTGAATGAGTCTTTGATTTCGGGACCATTGCCAGTGATCACGAACTCACGAATCCCTTTGTCGTGCCATGATCCACGCATTTTAAATACGTTCAACGCCCTTGCCATCTCGCCACGGATCTCGACATACTGAAGGAGGAGGATTGTATCTGTAATGGTGGAGATATGGGAATCGGTAATGGAGTGACTACCCATAAATTCTTCTGATGTATTTGTAAAGAATCCGGCAATCTCTTCCTGCTTGGCATAGCCAGTAACACCAATCACAAATTGGCGAAAGGCGTTATGGCTGACGCCACGGGCCAAGGCAGAAAGAGAATCTATAGCCATTCTTGATGGTTTAAATTGGCTGATCTCAGTCTTTATAATTTGCAGGTGATCTTCCAACCCAGTGGATTCAGGATAGGCACAAATAATTTTTAGCAATCCATCCTGTTCCATTTGCTCAAAATCGATGCCCCAGCTTGTGGCATTTCTCAAGAGCTGTGCCCGGGATTCCTCGTAGGCAAATAAGATGGCACGCTCCTTGCTGCGACAAGCATCTTCAACAAATTTGCTCACCAATAACGTTTTCCCCGTGCCGGTTGCACCGGTTGCCAGGATGATGGAGTCTTTAAAGAATCCACCACCACACATTTCATCCAATCTCGGCACGCCTGAGCTCAAGCGGATGTTGGAGGATCTTTGGGTGAGGCGCATGGCCCCCAAGGGGAAAATACTGACGCCATGGCTGCCCATGGTGAACGGAAATTCACCCTTCATATGGGTTGTGCCGCGCAGCTTAAGGATCTCCACGGTGCGTCTGCGCCGTTCACCTTCAAGAACATTCCTGAGAATGACAACATTGTCAGATACAAATTCTTCTACGCCATAGCGAGCGATAGGTCCATACTCATCAATACGTTCTGTGGTCATCACGGTTGTCACGCCGATTTCTTTCAATCTGGCTATCAAACGAAAGATTTCCCGTCTCACAACAGAAATTGCATCATATTGCTGGAACACGGCCGTGATCGAGTCAATGGCCACACGCCTGGCCTTGTATTTGCGAATGGCATAATTAATCCGCTCAATTAATCCCGATAAATCAAAACTACCAGCAACGTCTTGGCCTTCTGGATCTGGGGAGGCATCCAACAAAAAAAGCTTATCTTGCTCAACCATATCTTGCAAATTCCAACCAAAGCTCGCCGCGTTCCTCAGAATATCCAGAGGAGATTCCTCAAAGGTCACAAAGATTCCGGCTTCATTGAAATCTCTGATGCCATTGTAGAGAAAATTAAGCGAGAAAACAGTTTTCCCCGTGCCGGATGTCCCGCTGATCAATGTGGAGCGGCCAATCGGTAGACCCCCATGACAAATGTCATCAAATCCCTCAATCCCCGTCGGAAGCTTTTGCACCTGCGCAGGGGAACTGGACGCAGTATGGGGAAGATTCGGATCCTGCATGACGGGAAAAATAAAGAGAACGGTTGGAAAGGAAAGAAATCAACAACGCAATCAGGAGGTTCCCATGGCATCAACCTCTGGATCGCTTTGGGGCTGGTCTCTCGCTGGATTCGGAGCCACTTCAGTGGTCATCTCTTCGAGATTAAAACTCTCATCAACCAATTCTTCATAGAGCAGATCGAGGCCAATCAAGACCCGCTCACGGTCAGAGAGATCTCCAATGATTCGTCTCACGGGTGGGGGAAGAATTTTGGCGAGGGTGGGGGTTGCAAGAATCTTATCCTCTTCAGCCAATTGGGGATTTTTCAAGACATCAATCACCTTAAGCGCATAGACGCCACGAAACTCTGTCTCAAGGATGTTCCGTAAAGTCTTGAGTGCTCGCATGGAATTTGGGGTATTTCCTGCGACGTAAAGCTTGAGAATGTAGGTTTTGCGGGCTTGCATTTCAAACAGGCTCCTTAAGAAGGTTGTGTGGGTCAAGAGTGGCCGTCATGGGTCGATCAGGGGGGATGGATCGACGGTACATTTCGCAAAGATGAGCCATCACGTCCAAAAGGGCCAATCTGTAATCTTGAAGGAAGTCATTTTTGTGGCCTTCTAACTTGAGCTGTTTCCAGAAGCCATCGATCAGATTCATGTGAATCTCTACAGTTGTTGTGATGGGAAGATCGGCAAAAAAAGCCGTATTCACAAAACTTTCCAACGCCTGGTTGGCTGCTGCCGGATCTCGAAAATAACTGACGAGGAGATCCCGGTATGTGCGTGTTAACGATCGCAGAAGATCTTCCCGCTCCCTTTCGGTTAGATGGCGAAAGAAACGTTCGGGATCGCGTTTGTAGTATACCCCCAAATAACCCAGGCGATCTTTCAAGCGATTCGCCAGCTTCCAATGCTCTTCTGTATCGGTTGGGGAGCCTGGAGCCAGGCTCCCCCCTCGCAACAACCCCCGGCGAAGGAATCGAGACACAGCGGCATCCAAACTGTAGGGAAGCTGTTCCAGTTGATCCGCCGGAAGATGCACTTCGGCATCGTGATACTCAATTCGCCCTGTCACCTCACCGATCACCACCGCCGGCAGGAGCAGTTCCTGGTCCCTGAGGGCCTGATAGGTCTCCGGCCCAAAGGCACCTTGCTCGAGGAGCACGGCATCCAGGTCCTCGCGGGCGGCGGTCAGGCTCTCCACGGGGTTGCCGACCTCTCCCATGGGGACCAGGGCGTAGCGGCCTGATTTCAACCAGAGGGCACAGGCCTCCCGCAGGGCCGGAGAGCGCAGGAGGCTGGCAATGGTGAGGGCGGGATCACGCATCAGGGGGGCACGTCGGCGAAACCAGTGGCGGTCGCCTTCAAATGTTGACGAATTGGCGCCCGTAGCGGGAGGATCTTTGTTTGTCTTCCGATTGCCGACGGCCCAGGCCCAAATCGGGGTCCATCACCCCAGCCTGGCCGCGGCCCCTCCGCCCATGAGCGTTTCCACCCCGTCCACCCCATCGGAATCGAGTGCCGCGGCCGCCAAGGGCGCCAGTGCCGCTTCCGTCCCCGCCGCTTCAGGCGGGGCGTCAACCGCCTCCACCCCCTCCAGCAGCGAGGAACGCCCTGGTGAATCGGCCTATGCCATTGTCGAAACCAGTGGCCAACAGGTTTGGATTCAACCCAACCGTTACCTCGATCTGGACCGTCTCGCGGCCGAGGTGGACAGCAGCGTCACCCTTGACACCGTGCTCCTTGTCAGGGATTCCAAGGGGGTCACCCTTGGCCAGCCCTACGTGCAGGGCGCCAGTGTGGAGCTCACGGTGATGGCCCACCGTCGCGGCCCGAAAATTCTGGTGTACAAAATGCGTCGCAAGAAGAAAACACGGCGCAAAACCGGCCATCGCCAGGAGCTCACCCGGGTCTTGGTGCGGGCCATCCGGGTCGGCGGCCAACCCATCTCCTGACCAACCCTCCCCCATTCCCCCTTCATCCCTAACTCTCCATGGCCCACAAGAAAGGCACAGGCTCCACCCGCAACGGCCGCGATTCGAACGCCAAGCGCCTTGGCGTCAAGGCCTATGGCGGGGAGATGGTGTCGGCAGGTTCCATTCTCATTCGCCAGCGGGGCACGGCGGTGCTGCCAGGCGACAACGTGGGCCGGGGGGCTGACGACACGCTCTTTGCCCTCACCGAAGGGGTGGTGCGTTTCGACAGCATCAAACGGGCGCTGCGCAACCGCAAGCGTGTCAACGTCGTCGCCGTCTGACCCCGTCTCCCCCGGTCCGAACGGCCGCCCTCCCATGCCGTGATTTGTGGTTTCCTGGCCCTCGACAAACCTGCGGGGCTCAGTTCCCATGACTGCGTGGCCCGGGTGCGCCGGGCCTATCGGCTGAAGCGGGTGGGCCATGGAGGCACCCTGGACCCCGCTGTGACGGGGGTGCTGCCCCTCGCCCTGGGCCCCGCCACTCGCCTGCTCCCCTACCTTCCAGGGGACAAGGCCTACCGCGGGGTGATTCAGCTGGGCATCCGCACCAGCACAGACGACCTGCAGGGCGCGGTGCTCTCCCGGCAACCGCTGCCCACCACCCTGGCGCAGCCAGACCTGGAGGCCGCCCTAGCCCCGTTCCGCGGAACCATCGCCCAACGGCCACCTGCCGTTTCCGCCGTCCATGTGCAGGGGCAGCGGGCCTATGCTCTGGCCCGGCAGGGACAAATCGTTGAGCTGGCTGCGCGCCCGGTGACCCTGCACCGCCTCGAACTGATCAGCTGGGATCCAGTCAACGGACAGCTCGGCCTGGATCTTCACTGTTCCGCGGGAACCTACATCCGCTCCCTGGCACGGGATCTGGGCGAGGCCCTCGGTTGTGGCGCCGCCTTGGCCAGCCTGCGGCGCACCAGCGCCATGGGGTTTGGCCTTGACCAGTGTCTGGCATTGGAGGAGCTCAACGATCCCCTCCCCCCTCTGCTTGATCCGTTGTCCGTGCTCTCCCATCTGCCGCGCCATCCCCTGTTGGCTGCGGATCTGGCTGGATGGCGCTGCGGACGGACGCAAGAAGCCTCCGCAGACTGGCCCCCTGGCACTCCTGTGCTGATCGTGGACCCGGATGGCAAGCTGGCAGGCCTGGCTGAGATGGGGTCCTCGTCGGCGTTGCAGCCCCGGCTCGTCCTTGACGCGCGCGGTTGAGAATCTCCTGTCCCTCTGTTCTGTCTCTGTTCTGTCCCCTCCGGATCCGCTCCCGCCATGGCAGGTCACAGCAAATGGGCCCAGATCAAGCGCACCAAGGCGGTGGTGGACGCCAAGCGGGGGGCGGTTTTCACCCGCCTCGGCCGGGAAATCACGGTGGCAGCTCGAGCCGGAGGCGATCCGGCGGGCAACTTCCAACTGCGCACCGCGATCGAGAAGGCCAAGGCCGCCGGGGTGCCCAACAGCAACATCGAGCGGGCCATCGCCAAGGGCAGCGGCCAGGGGGGTGGCCCCGGGGACAGCCTAGAGGCCGTGCGCTACGAGGGCTATGGCCCCGGAGGCGTGGCCGTGCTCGTGGAAGCCTTCACCGACAACCGCAACCGCACGGCAGCCGATCTGCGCTTGGTCTTCAGTAAGGCCGGCGGCAATCTTGGGGAGACTGGTTGTGTGAGCTACCTGTTTGATCAACGGTCCCTGGTGAGGATCGACCAGCCGGGCCTGGAGGAGGAGCCCCTCCTGGAAGCCTTGCTCACCCTGGAGGAGGGCGGCGGACCGGTGGCCCTGAGCTACAGCCTGGATCGGGAAGGCGCGGAGGTCATCGGACGTTTCGAGGACCTGGAGGCTCTTCAGGGCGGTTTGCGGCGCCTTGGCCTGCCCGTGATCAGCTGGGAACACCGCTGGGTGGCCAATACACCGTGTCGCCTTGAGGACGCCGAGGTGCTCAAGGGGGTGTTGCGGATGCTGGATGCCTTCGAGGAGCTCGATGACGTGCGCAGCGTCAATACCAACCTGGAGGCCGACGAGGCTCTGATGGAGGCCTTGATCGCCTGAGGCCCCTCCGGATGGTCTTCAGGTGGCCAGGGCGGCGGCATCGGCCAGGAGCCGCACCGAGGGATGCCCATGGAGCCAGCTGGCAGGAATCTCCTCCGATGGGGGGCTCTGCAGCAGCCGCCGCAACACCGGGGCCTTGGCGGCGCCCGTGACCACCAACAGAATGCGCTCTGCCTGCAGGATCTCCGCCAAGCCAAGGGTGATGGCCTCCCTGGGCACCCGCGTCGGGTCCCCGCCAAAGGCCGTGGCATTGGCCTGACGGGTGCTGGCGGTGAGGGAAACACAGCGGCAACCACTGTCGGGGCCGCAGGGGGGTTCGTTGAAGCCCACGTGCCCGTTCATCCCCAACCCGAGGATCTGGAGCCCCACCCCACCGGCCTGACGCAGGGCCGCGCCGTAACGGGTGGCCTCCGCGGCGGGATCGGGAGCCAGCCCATCGGGCAGGCACAGCCGATCCGGATCGACCCCGAGGGGCTGGCAAAGGCCGCGACGCATCTCAGCCGCGAAGGATTGCGGGTCGTCTGGCCCCAGGCCGACATACTCATCCAAATTGAAGCTGCACCAGTGCTGCCGTAGGGCCTCCCGCTCCCGGGAGGGGCGGGCGCCCGCCTGATCCGCAAGGGCGGCATACACGGGCGCCATGGTGCGGCCGGTGGCCAATCCCAGCGGACGTCGTGGGTGCTCCAGACAGGCTTCCAGCAGGGCCGTGGCCGCTGCATCGGCAACGGCCTCCAGGGAGGGCAAGACCTCGAGGTGGATCCCTGGGGGGTTACCAGGTGCGCAGCACCGCTCCCCGGTAATAGTGACGGAGGATGTCCTCATGGCTCTTCCCGTTCAGGGCCAGGGCATAAGCCCCCCACTGGCTCATTCCTACTCCATGGCCAAAACCCCGTCCCCGGGCCACCAGCTGCAGGGAGGGCGTTGAAGACAGGAGGGTGGGCGCGGCCTGCGGATCGTCTGCATGGACCGCCTCAGCGGGCAGCGCAGGGGAAGGCATGACCTGAGCGGCACCGTCGCGTCCAGCGGGTTCAAAGCTGAATTGCACCAGGGTGCTGCGCAACCCCAGGCGCTCCCGCAGGGCACTGCCCGTGAGCACAAGCTCCCCTTGGGGACCCACAACCTTCGCCCGTCTGATCCGACCGGTCTTGGAGGTTTCCAACGGTTGGATGGTGACCGCTCCACCGATCTCCTGGAACGCCTGTCTGAGGGCCTCGGGGGTGAATGTTTTCTCCCAGCGGCTCACCGGGCTGACGCTGTCGTCATCGGGAACGCTCACCAGGTAGGGCACCTGACGGCTCCAAAGATCACCGCTGTTTTCGGTGAGGCCGCCACTGCTGCTGTGAAACACCGCATTGATCAGCCGTTCGCCATGCATCAACACCTGGGAACGGGTGCTGGCCACGGCTTCGCGCACGGCGGCTGATTCGGCCTCAACGCCCTTGTACACCTGGCTAGCCACGGTGGCCTTGAGGTCGTAGGGGGCCTCGGGACGGAGCTGCTGGAGGGCATAGGTGCGGGAAGCGATGGCCTGGGCCCGCAGGGCGGCCTGGGGCCAGGAGGCGGGCATCTCACTGCCAACCACCCCCGTCAGGTAGCGCTCCAGGGGCAGGCGATTGATCGCCTGCAGCCCCTCCCCCTGGGCCCGCAGCAGCAGCGCCCCCCGATAGCGACGCTGCTTGAGCACCAGCAGCCCCCGGTCATCGACGGGCTCCAGCCGCAGCTCCTGCAGGGGAATCGGCGGCGAGGGCAGGGCTTCAGTCTGGTCCGGAAGGGGGCCAGGGCTGCCGCTGGCCAGGGGTTCGAGCGTGAGGGAAGGGCCACTGCGGCGCACCCGCAGCTGTCGACCGGGATCCACCTGCAACAGCAGTCGACCGTCCTGATCCAGGAGGCGCAGGCCAGTGGAGCCGGCCGCGCCGATGGTGATCAGGGGCGCCTCCAGCAACAGGACCCGCACTGGAGGACCGTCGGCCGTCACATCGGAGCGGGCGCCGCCTGCCAGGGGTCTCACCACCACCAGGAGCAACACCGTGAGGCCGGCTCCACCAAGGGTGGCCCGCAGGGCGGTGCGAAGGGCGGTGCGAAGGGCGGCTCGAAGGGAGGGGCGCGCCACGGGCAAGGGGAACAGGAACGGCAGCGGCCATTCTCGCGGCGCTCCTTCAAGCTGGCCAGGGGCCGTGTCAACATTCCAGCGGCGCAGGCGGGATTGTGCAGGTCACCTTTCTTGGCACCAGCTCAGGTGTTCCCACCCGGTCGCGCAATGTGTCAGCGGTGGCCCTGCGCCTGCCCCAGCGGTCGGAGCTGTGGCTGTTTGACTGTGGCGAGGGCACCCAGCACCAGTTCCTGCGCAGCCCACTGCGAGTCTCCCAGCTGCGGCGGATCTTCATCACCCACATGCATGGCGACCACATCTACGGCCTTCCAGGGCTGCTGGCCAGCCTCGGCCTGGCGGGTCAATGCGACGGGGTGGATCTCTATGGCCCCGACCCCCTGCGGGACTATCTGGACGGGGTTCTGCGCACCTCCTCCACCCGTCTGAGCTATCCGATTCGCGTGCACTCCGTTCGGGAGGCGGCCCGCTCCGGAGCCCCCCTGCTCGTGGATGGCGACCTGACCGTTCGCGTGGCCCCCCTGCTCCATCGGGTGCCCGCCTTTGCCTACCGGGTGGACCAACAACCCAGGCCAGGGCGGTTTGACGTGGAGCGGGCCCGGACCCTTGGGCTTCCTCCGGGGCCCCTCTATGCCGCCTTGAAAGCGGGGCAGTCGGTCACCCTGGAGGACGGCCGGGTGGTGGAGGGCAGCAGCCTCTGCGGCCCTCCAAGGCCAGGGCTCAGCGTCGTGTATTGCACCGACACCTCCTACAGCGAGGAGGCGGTGACCCTGGCCAGGGGAGCCGACCTCCTGATCCACGAGGCCACCTTCGCCCATGGCGAGGCCAACCTGGCCATTCAACGCCAACACTCCACCAGCACCATGGCGGCACAAACAGCCCTGGCGGCGGGGGTGAAGCAATTGGCCCTCACCCACCTCAGCCCCCGCTACGTGCCGGGAAACGCGGTCACGGCGGAGGATCTGTTGCTGGAGGCGCGGGCGATTTTCCCCGCCACGCTGCTGGCCAGCGACTTCCTGTCCTTGAGCCTGGACGGCGCGGGCGGGGGGGAGGCCCCCTAGCGGGCTCCAGCTCCCTGCAACAGTTCGCTTCGTCCCTGCCAAGCTCCCCACCCCCCCGTGATACAAGGGCTCAGTGCGGCCCGTCCGCCCGTTCTTCGGCTTCTTCCATGGCCCCCACCCTTCGCTCAGCCGTCCGCGCCATCGCCAGATCCCTCCTGGTGTTCCCCCTGGCCATGGCGCTGCTCGTCTGTTTCGCTGGCCCAGCCACCGCGGCGCGGTGGGATGAGGCAACCCTCACGGTGCCTGCTGGCCCGGATGGCGCGTCCGTCACCTTTAGCGAACAGGAGATCAAAACTGGTCGCAAGCTCTTCAATGACAGCTGCGGCACCTGTCACGCCGGTGGCATCACCAAAACCAACCAGAACATCGGGCTGGATCCTGAAACCCTCGCCCTGGCCACTCCCCCCCGGGATTCGGTGGCGGCCTTGGTCGACTATATGAAGGATCCCAAGTCGTACGACGGCGAATACAGCATCGCCGATGTGCATCCCAGTCTGCGCAGCAGCGACATTTTTGTGAAGATGCGCGATCTGGATGAAGATGACCTGCGTCTCATCGCTGGTTACATCCTGGTGGCCCCCAAAGTGCAAGGGATTCAGTGGGGTGGAGGCAAGATCTACTTCTGATCGCGGGCAAATTGTTTCCCCCTCTTCGAGCAGCCCGTCTCTACCTGGCCTGACCCCGGCAGAGACGGGTGCCACCCATTCCCCCACCTCGACCGGAGACCCGCCGCCAGGGTCTGACCGCTCCCTGATCCCAGCCTCCCGCGAGGGGGGCTGTTTGTTTGGCGGGCAGGGGACTTCCCCGGTTGTTTTGCGGCGATCTGAGTCTGCCCAGGGGCCTCAAGCAGGGGTTTACAGGGATTCCGGCGGAACCTGGTTGTCCGGTTCCATCGAGGCGGGCAGCTTGCTGTACCACCACTCCTGCAGGGCGGGGCTGAGTCGCTGGGGGAACAGGGTGATCACCGTGGGCGTCAAGCGGGATCCAGGCTGGAGCAATTCCACGGCATAGGAGGGACAGCGCCGGGCCGCCAGGTCGGGCACAAAGCGCCGGCCCACCCTGCGCCAGCTGGGTTCCTTGCTCCGCCAGGCCAGGCGACAGCAGGGCCAGGGCAGCTCCTCGCGGTCAAACAGTCGGCAGCAAGGGCCCAAGACCCTGTAGCTGTACTGCCCACCGGGACTGGTCTGCAAACTGCCATGGGCTAGCACCGTGTGAACCAGCTGCACCCCGTAGAACCTCCAAGAAAAAAAGCCACCCCTATGGGTGGCTCAGTGCGGGACCCAGGAGAGGGCTCAGTAGAGCGCTTCCTCGGCGTGGGTTTCGATCACACAATCGGAGGCGGGGTAGGCAACGCAGGTGAGCACGAAGCCCGCTTCGATTTGGTCGTCATCCAGGAAGCTCTGATCGGATTGATCAACTTTGCCAGACACGAGTTTGCCAGCACAGGTGGAGCAGGCGCCAGCGCGGCAGGAGTAAGGAAGGTCAATGCCCGCCTCCTCGGCCGCATCGAGGATGTACTCAGAGTCCTTGACCTCGATGGTGGTGTCGAGGCCCTCGGCGGCGTTCTTGAGGGTGACCTTGTAGGAAGCCATGAAAGTTAAGGGGGCTCACAGCCGCCAGCGGGCTGGGACTGCAGGACTCGCCCTTCCTACATCCGCAAGGGGCGTTCCCGTCGCATTTGGGCCATGACTGGCTAAAGCCCCAATCAGAGTCTGGTTACGCATCAGAGTGCCTTATGCAACATCCCCTTGCCCGCGCAGGTGCAGGAGGGCCCAGGGATCAATGGTGGCGGCCACGGTGGCGGTCCAGCCTTCCTGCTCAAGCACCTGGATCAGGGCCTCCGCCTGGCTCAGCAGGAGCCCGCTGAGCAAGCCCTCGCCGCCGGGGGCCAACAGGCGATGGAAACCGGGAGCAAGGTCGGCGATCACCGGCGCCAGGATGTTGCAGAGCAATAGATCGGCGGGTTCTCCCTCCAACAGCTCCTCCAGCACGTCAACGGATCCGAGAGCCACCGTGAGCTCCCGAATCCCATTCAAGGTGGCGTTGTCTTGGGTGGCGCGGATCGCCAGGGGATCGGTGTCAACGGCGAACACGGCCTCGGCACCCAGGGCCAACGCTGCCAAACCGAGCAGACCGCTGCCGCAACCGAGGTCAGCGACCCGCAGACCCGCCAGGGGCCTCTTGCTGGGGGCCTTCACCACGCCAGACGTCCGCCTGACCTCCCCCAAGGTCTCCAGCCCCTCCAGACAGAGGCGGGTGCTCGGATGGGAGCCCGTGCCGAAGGCCGGACCAGGATCCAGGCGAATCACCCGACGCCCCAGGGCATCCGGGGGCACCTCCAACCAGGCCGGCAACACGAGCAACGACTGACCGACGGGATCGGAGGCCCAGTGGCGTTTCCAACTCAGGCTCCAGTCCTCATCCTGCACCTGTTGCCAGCGCAGGCGAGGCAGAACGATGGAAAACGGCCCTCCCAGGGGTTGCAGGGCCTCCTCCAGGGCCTGCCGTTCCCCCTCCGGCCAGTCGGCCTCGGGCAACCAGGCCACGAGCTCCCGATCCTCGGGCGCTTCCGGGCGATGACGGATGGCGACGCGCACGACCCCCAGTTGGGGAAGACGCCAGAGCAGGGATTCCTCCAGTTCCCCGGGCAGGGCCAGGGTGAACTGCCACCATCCCGCCGGTGCACTGGTCGCCATCAAAGGGCGACCGGGTGGGCCTCCTGGATGCCGTCGATGCCATGGATCGTGGCCAGGAGGCTGGGGGGAATTGGATCATCCAGGCTCAGCACCATCACGGCGTCGCCCCGCACAATGCGGCGTCCCACCTGCATGGAGGCGATGTTGACGTTGTGCTCGCCCAGGAGCGACCCCAGCTGGCCGATGATGCCGGGCATGTCGCGGTGACGGGTGAAAAGCATGTGACGACTCGGGGCGACATTCACCGGAAAGTCATCAATGCTGATGATCCGCTGGTCACCTTCGTTGAAGACCGCTCCGGTGACACTGTGGACGCCCTTGCCCCCCCGGGAGCGAAGCATCAGGGAGCCGCCCGCAAAGTCCCGGCTGCCGTCATCTTTCACTTCAAGCACCTTGATGCCCCGCTCCTTGGCCTCCAGGCCCGCGTTGACAAAATTGATGCTGTCTCCCAGGGCGGTGGTGAGCAATCCCTTGAGGGCGGCCACCAGCAGGGGCTGGCTTTGCAGGCTGGCGAACTCGCCCTGTAGCCGCACCTCCAGCTCGCCGATTTGGCCTCCACCCAGCTGGCTGAGGAGCTGACCAAGGGTTTCCGCCAATAGAAGATGGGGTTTGAGTTGATTCAACAACTCAGGCGTCAGGCCCGGAATGTTGACGGCGCTGCGGGCAGGTAGACCCAGGAGCACATCGCGAATTTGTTCGGCCACGTCAATGGCCACATTTTCCTGGGCTTCCGCCGTGGACGCCCCCAGGTGGGGGGTCAGGATCAGACGGTCCTTCACTTGGCGCAGGGGGGAGTCGGCGGCCAGGGGCTCGGTGGCAAACACATCCAGCGCCGCCCCGGCGATCACCCCCTCCCGCAGGGCCTCCGCCAGATCAGCCTCCGCCACGATTCCTCCCCGGGCGCAGTTCACCAGCCGAGCCGTCGGCTTCATCGTGCGCAGCAGGTCGGCATTCACCAGGTTTTCGGTGTCCGCGGTGCGCGGCAAATGGAGGCTGACGTAATCCGCTTCCACAAAAAGTTGGGGCAGGGGCAGGAGCCGCACCTGCATCTGCTGGGCGCGCTCCGGAAGGATGAACGGGTCGTAGGCGGCCACATCCATGCCCATGGCCCGTGCCACCCGGGCCACATGGGAGCCGATCTTCCCCAAACCCACCACACCGAGAACCTTCTTGTAGAGCTCATTGCCAACAAAGCTCTTTCGATCCCAGGCGCCGGCCATCATGCTGACGTGGGCCTGGGGCACGTGGCGGGAGAGGGAGAGCATCAGGGCCAAGGCATGCTCGGCCGCCGCGATGGTGTTGCCCTCGGGGGAGTTCACCACCAGCACCCCCCGGCGGGTGGCGGCGGGCACGTCGACGTTGTCGACACCCACCCCGGCGCGACCGATGATCCGCAGCCGGTGGGCCGCCTCGATGACGGGCGCGGTCACCTGGGTGCCCGAGCGGATCATGAGGGCGTCGTAATCCTCAATGCAACGCAACAGCTCCTCCGGTGAGAGGCCGGTGCGCACATCCACCTGGGCGACCTGGGAGAGAATTTGGATCCCGGTTTGATCAATGGGATCGGAAACCAATACCTTCGTCATGGGCGGCGGAAGGGGTGCGCTGTGCGGAGGGAGCAGATTGGACACCGCATGCCGCGGCCGACAGTGCAGTGTAGACAGCGACGGTGATGCACTTTGGAGGACAGCAGTGGGGTCGACGGTCGTGGTGGTGCTGGAGAGTCGAAGGCGTTTGCGGGAGCTGCGGGAGCGGCTTGCCACCCTTGAGCCCCCACCGCTCCAGCTGGTGGCGGTGGGGGCTGGCGAGACCACCCTGGAGGAGGTGGATGCCCTCAACCCTGCCCTGTCCCGCCAGCGCCGCCAGCGGGGCATGGCCCTCTGGCTGATTCCGTTTGGCTTCCTTGCGGGCCTGACCTTCACCCAGATCACCGACCTCCACACCTTTTCCGCCCTGGGCCCCTGGGGGGAACCCCTGGTGGGTGGCCTGCTGGGGATGGGATCCGGCTGGCTGGGCAGCTTTGTGGCGGCGGCCAGCGTCACCTCCGAGGGGGACGACCGCATCCGCACCTTGCGAAACCGCCTGGCGGAAGGCAGCTGGTTGTTGATTGTCCAGCCAGCGATGGGGACGGAGGTGCCCTGGTCGCTGCTGCGGGAAGCCCAGCCCAAGGCGATGGTGCGCCTGGACGAGGGTTGAGGCGGTGACCTCGCTCCCTCCCCAGGACAGGTCGGACCGGGCCACCACCGAAGACGATCTGACCTCCCAGCTCGACGCCCTGCAAGCGGCGGCGGACCAGACCCTGCGCACCTGGGAGCCCTGCTGGACGCCGTTTCTGGATCCACTGGTGCTCCGGGAGGCCCAGGCACGGCTGGGCCTCCTCGCAGACCTGCACCTCACCGGCGAGGGGGGGTATGAAGGGGCGCTGCGTCAGCGTCTGCTGCTGCAACGCCAGGAGGCCATCGGCCAGGATTCGGCACCACCGGCCGACCTGATGGGCTTGGACATCAGCGGCAATTTCCTCTTCGACCCGGCAACAACCGCGGAGATGCGCCAAGGGCTGCTCCAGGCCGGGGCCTCCACTGGCGAGGTGGGAGACCTGTGGTTGCGGGGGGATCGGGGAGCCCAGGGGGTGATCACGGAGGCGTTGGCAAGCTGGCTGGATGGCTGCCTGGGGCAAGTGCGCAGCGTGGAGGTGCGCTTCGAGACGCGCCCCCTGGCGGAGCTCCGGTTTCCGCCCCAGCGCCCCCCCCGAACCCTGCGCACCGTCGAGGCCTCCCTGCGGCTGGATGCGGTGGCCTCCGCGGGCTTTGGTGTCTCACGCACGCGCATGGCGGGGCTGATCCGCCAAGGGGAGCTGCGGGTCGATTGGCGCCCCGTCACCTCGCCCAGTCAGCTGGTGGGTTCTGGCCAACGGATCCAGCTGGAGGGTCGGGGGGAACTGGAAATCACCACCGTGGCCCCCACCCAGCGAGGACGGTGGCGCATCGATCTCACCCGTCGCTAGCTGCCGCGGCGCCAATTCGGACGAGGCTCGCCATCCAAAACCCAGATCGGCCAAGGTCAAGTTCTGCTGCTATGGTCCTGCGAGTGAGCAGGCAGTTGCGGCCACAGGGGCGATTAGCTCAGAGGTAGAGCACTACCTTGACACGGTAGGAGTCACTGGTTCGATTCCAGTATCGCCCACTTCCCACCTCCAGGGCAGCCCTGTGACCAATCCTGCCGCGAACGCGCCATGCACCGTTGTGGTCATCGGTCTCGGTCGTTCTGGTCGGGGGGCCGCCAGGCTGCTCAACGCCCTCGGCCGGCAGGTGGTCGTCTTGGAGAGCCGCGGGGGAGAGGCCCTGGAGGCGGAGGCAGCCGGGCTGCGGGCAGAGGGCATCGCGGTTCAGCTGAACACCCCGCTGCGGGCAGAACCTTTGACCGCCTCCAAGCCGGAAGCCGTGATCGTCAGCCCGGGGATCCCCTGGGACCATCCAACCCTGATGGAGCTGCGGGAGCGGGGAGTGCGGGTTCAAGGGGAGATCAGCCCGGCCTGGCAGGCCATGGGAGCCGGAAAGACTCCCTGGGTTGGCATCACGGGCACCAATGGCAAAACCACCGTGACCCATCTGGTGCACCACCTGCTCAGCTCTGGCGGGTTGGATGCGCCTCTTTGCGGCAATGTGGGTTTTTCCGCTGCCGAACTGGCCCTGGAGTGCCTGCAAGGCGGCCGGCGGCCCGACTGGTTGGTGGTGGAGTTGAGCAGCTATCAGATCGAGGCCTCTCCTGAGGTGGCTCCGCGCCTCGGTGTCTGGACCACCCTCACCCCCGACCACCTGGAGCGCCACGGCACCCTGGAGCGTTATCGGGCCATCAAGCGCAGTTTGCTGGAGGCTTCGGGCACGCGCATCCTGAATGCGGATGACGCGGATCTAAGGGCCCAGGCCGCCACCTGGGATCAGGCTCTATGGGTCACGGCCAGGCCACGGGACGCCCTGGGCACAACGATTTCCCCATATCTCTGGCTGGAGGAGGGATGGGTCTGCAGCGCCGAGGGCCCCCTGCTGCGGGCCGACTCCCTGGCGATGCCAGGCCAGCACAACCGGCAAAACCTGGTGATGGCCACCGCGGTGGGGTTACGGGCGGGCCTAGCACCCTCGGCCATGGAGGACGCCTTTCAACGGTTCCCCGGCGTACCGCACCGCCTGGAGCGTCTGGGTGAGCGACGGGGCATCACCTGGTTCAACGACAGCAAGGCCACCAACTACGACGCGGCGGAGGTGGCCCTTCGGGCCTTGGCCGGTCCCCTGGTGGTGTTGGCGGGCGGCCAAGCCAAGGTCGGGGATGCCAGTGGGTGGCTGGCGCAATTGCGCCGTCAGGCGGCGGCGGTGGTGCTCTTCGGCGAAGCCCGCGAGGCCTTCGCGCACCTCCTGGCCTCCAGCAACTACGGCGGCGTGGTGGCCAGCAGCGAGGGGCTGGAGGGGGCGGTCACCACCGCCCAGGATCTGGCCCATCGCCTCGCCTGTCAGAGCGTGGTTCTCTCGCCCGCCTGCGCCAGTTTCGATCAATACGCCAACTTTGAAGCCAGGGGCAACCACTTCCGTCAACTTGTTGAGGCCCTATGAGCGCAATTCCCAGCCACTGGTTGATGAAGAGTGAGCCAGAGGTCTACAGCATCGATGACCTGGCCAGGGAGGGCACCACCCTGTGGGATGGAATCCGCAATTATCAGGCACGCAATTACATGCGCACGATGCAGATTGGGGATCGTGCCTTTTTCTATCATTCCAACACCTCCCCACCTGGCATCGTGGGACTGATGGAGGTATGCGAAACAGGCCTGGTGGATCCCAGCCAGTTTGATGCGAATTCATCATACTTTGATCCCCGCTCAAAACCAGAGGCACCGCGCTGGGATTGTGTTCGGCTGCGTTATCTGCGCACGTTTGCCCGGCTGCTCAGCCTGGAGGAGCTGCGGCAATCCTTCACCCAGGAAGAGTTAGCGGTGGTGCGCCGGGGCAACCGCTTATCCATTCTGCCGGTTCCAGGGGCGACGGCAGAACGGATCTATGCCTGGTTGGAGGAATAAGGGAACGTCACGCGTCAGTCAAGAGGACCCTCTATGGCCTGGAGAGCTGGGGCTTGAGCACATCCCAAGCATCAAGCAAGTCTTGTTGCGCCCCAGGTTTCGTCTCTATTTCCAGCTGAACGGCCACACATTCCCAGCGCGTATTCACGCGAAGTGCAAGTAAGCGGGATAGGACGGTTTGCAAGGGAGCCTCGGCAAGTTCCGCCTCCCGCATGCTTGTCAGCTCCCTATCGAGAGTGCTGATTGTGACCCCTGCCAGGCCTGAAGGAGTCAGACAGGTCTGGAGACGGGTCAACGGGGCAGAGGGGCCCTTGCGAGCCTTGGGAGAAGACCCCAGGGCCAATTCCTCCAGTGGGCGGCGAGCTGTTCCCGGCGCGACATTGGTCTCGAGGGTCAACAAACGGCGCTGACGGAGGGCAAAACTGGGTTCTAAATTGGCCATGGCAGCCATTTGCAACGTTTTTTCATTGCGGCTGCGCACGGGCATCAGGGTGAGCTTCAACGGTGATCCGCTGCCATCGGGGTCGAGTTGAAAGCGGCGAATCGTGCCATGGCTGAATTCACGCCCCAGAGCCTGGGGTCGGCCATCCAGGGGCACGACGCGGAAGCCGGGAAGCTGCACATTGGAGGGCGCCTCCTGCTCGGGCGGGGGGGCGGACAAACCAAAGACAATTTGTAGGGTGCTCGCCAAAGTCAGGAAGCTTGCGACCAGGTAGACAACCCGCAGTTGGAGGTTCATTGCTCTTCCAACTGCGCCACCTGGCGCTCCATCCACATGATGTAAACCTGCAAAAAGAGGATCATGGCAATGGCTGGAAATAGTAAGGATGGCCAACCAGTGTGAAACAACTCAAACCACCATTGCTTGTTTTCACCACCATTGGCGACGATTAAGGTCAACAGCACCAGACGGATGCCATTCAACAGGAGACCAATGGCCATGGCGACCAGCGTCATCAAGAAATTTTGCCAGCGGAAACGCATGGGGAATGCAACAGCGAAGATGATCGCCACCAGCAGGAGCTGCAATAGTGTGCCCAAACCCGTGCAAGCTTCTAGGATCTGGATTGATCCCCCTGGGATGGTAATCGTGTCCGCAGTCTGTCGAACAGGAATACCTCCAATGATGAGCAAGATTTGGACAAGTTGTGCGTTCACCTTAATCAAATTCTGCAGGGGAACGACGGCCAGCGCTACCCGCATGACAGGGAGTAAAGCCAGGATCGACAGGGAGGGGAAAAAGTGTTGGAAACCCCTTGGGGGAACAGCCATGAGAGTCAGGCCAATTCCAACCACCAACGGCAGAAAGCTGGCCCCGGCCTCCAGGCTGAAAATCAGATGACTGCGCCAGAGCACCCACAAGACCAAGGCAAACCCCAACCAAATCCCAAAGCGACTGGGATGGGGAGGGATCCAGGGAAAGGGTTCCTGCAGGACCAAATAGGCCCCTGCCCAGACAAGCACAAGAAACAACACGTCTTCAGGTGTCTGGGTCAAGCCGCTCAATACAAGAGATTGAATCACCAACAGACCAGCCAACACCTGCCAGAGCATGGTGTTACCCGGCATGGCCAGGCGGATGGGGGGAATGGGAAATTTCACGATTCAAGCCAACAAGCGCTTCATGCTTTTCAAGCCAAAGGCAATGGCGCCAGCCCCAAGAACTCCCTTGGCCGTGCCGACCCCAAGAGGGATGAGATGTTGCTTGCGCTGGTTGGCCAAGTTGGTGCGGAGCTGAAACAAGGGACCCTCTAACTCTTTGATCAAATTTGTTTTCTGCTGCGCCAAGGATACGGGATTGGCCATCTGCGGGGAGGGCGATACCGGGTTCCCGACAATCGCCTGAAGTTGGGACTCAGTGCTGGCGGCGCGGATCTGCTTGGTCAAGGCAGCCAGCTGGGTCTCGGCATTCTTGATCACCATTCTATTCTGTCGACCAGTTTTATACCAATGAACACCATAACCAATCAACTGGATGGGGACCAATAGCGCATAAACAACCAAGGCTGTAACCACAAAGCGTTGGATATTTTTTTTCTGCCCACTTGGCTTGGCAGTTCGAGTGCTGAAGAATCGTGCCATGAGGGCAAGCACAAGGGCAAACAATAAAGTCACGCTGAAATCGACAGCCACTTGTCCTACTTTTAGATACCACAAGGGATCCCAAGGTTGATACGGGAAAAAGGCCGCAAGACAAGAGAGAGTAAAGATAACAAACACAACGCGGGCGATAATCAACAAGACCGACGCAAGGTTCTTGGCCCTGCTCTTACTGAGCGGCCCCCGCCCTGCAGCTTTCATCCCAGGCCTCTCGCCAGACGTCCCTTGCGGCTTGGGATTGGCTTGCTGCATGGAAGTGATCAACTACGACAAACGAAGCAATACTAGCCATTAAACGTTTGTCATGGCAAGTTGAGGTTAGGGATGAAAAGTTCTGTTGTGTTATTTGCACGGTTTGATTGGGTTTCCAGCCTGTCAATCCAGATTCGTCAACTGATCTTCCCGCCTCAGGCTGCATCCCGCGAGAAGGGGAACGCAGTGGACTGGCGTGGCGGCGAGCTCGGCACCCCTTCAAAGCCCTGGTGCCCCGGAAAGAGATTCGCCAGATAGCAGCGGATCACCGCCCTGTCCCGGCTGCCCTGCTGCACAAGAAAGCCTGCCAGGGCCGCTTGGAAGAGCCTGTATTGATCCCAATTGGGGTGGTGATCGAGGAACGTTCGCATCGCCTCCAAGAGCGATGCCGGCACCTCCGCCCTCAGGCTCACCGTGCCAGATCTCCCCTCCTCCTGCTCCCCATTGGCCCCCTCCATACACCCCAAACCAGCCAACGACCCCCCTACTTCTCCACAGGGTGGGCCAGGCGTCAAATGACCCGCGCCCCTTTGGCACGGCTGGTGTCTCAAGGCAAGACAGGAGCCCCAGCCAGACGTTGGAGAACCTGGAGCTCCCTCTAGGCCGACAAGGGACAAGGGTGCACCCTGCCGTCAAGCTCATCGAGCCAGGAAGACAGGTTTCCCCCAGCGGTTGGGCCATGGCCCTGGCTGACAGGCTGCCTCTGGGGAAAAACCGTGGAAAACCCGACCCTCCATGGGGGAACCCTGGGGAAGGCACAAAACATTAGATTTGCTGATCATGGCTTGTCGACGCACGGGTCTCATCGCCTGAAGACCCCAGGGCCAATCCTCCGCCTTCCGCCAGGGCCGCGCAGGCCTCCGCAAGCTCGGTGGCCGCTCCCCGGGCCCAGGAACCCTCCAGCCCGCGGAGACCCTTGGCGGGCTGAAGCACGAAGCGCAGCGCCCAGGTGTGGCGATCGCCCTCCAGGGCCACCCACAGCTCTCCTCCCTCCCCGTTGTGGGGCGCCGGAATGGGGCCTGTGAAGTCCAGGTCGATGGCTTCCTCTTCCATCAACGTGTCCCCCAACTGCCGGTGTTGGCGGTGCAGCAGGCCGATCGCCCGAAACAGCGCCTGCCCTTCAGCCGCGGTCAGCTCAGTCGCCCAGCCGTCACCCCCGATCAACAAGGGAAAGGGATCGCGCTGGGGATCCCAGGCCAACCGCCAACCCTCTCCTTCCCGCTCAAACACCCTGGTCCGTCAACCAGGCAGCAGGTCAGGCTGGTCCTGCTCGTCGCTGAGCTCCACGATCGCCCGTTGCACCGGTTTGACCATGGATTCATCGAGCAGGCCATCAAAGTCGTCAAAGCGCCGCTGCTTGGCCCGATAGGCGATCCGCACCGTGGTCAGATAGCGGTTGCTGGAGTGGCGGATCAGGCTTTCGGCCCGTTGTGCCAGATCCTTGGGGTTGAGGTCGACACCGCTTTGCATCCAATGAACCAGCATTTGCCTCACCCTAAAACAGCTCCATTCAGCCCATGGCGGGAACCCTCGCAATCGACCTCGGCAGCACCACCACCGTGGTGGCCTGGCAGGACGAACGCGGCG
>JBKDSY010000056.1:0-8630 GCA_046340755.1 Cyanobacteriota bacterium | reverse complement strand
AGCGTTGCTGCTTCGGCAAGGGCCTTTTCTTTCTTTTGCAATTCCCTTTCCAAGCGTCGATTCTGACGAATTAATTCTTGGTTCTGCCGCTGCAATTCCTTGTGGTCGCTCATGCTTGGCATCCTGTGGTTGTTCGCATCCTCGGCCACCTGGCGCCAATGAGCAAGCTGTTTGGGAAACAGCCCGCGCTCACGGCAATAGGCGCCCAAATCAGCGCCGCTCAATCCCGCGGCTTGGATCACAGCGGCCAGCTTGTCGGCCGCGCTCCAGTCCTCTGGCGCCTTGGTGGTGGCCGGCACTAGCAGTCCTTCTTGTTTCCAGCGATAACGCCAGCTGTAGAGGGTCTGGGCGTTCACCCCTGTGGAGCGGGCGATGTCCGCCACGCTTTCACGGTTGGGTGGGCTCATCCGCTGACGGATCTCAGCCCGCAGTTCGGGGTCGTAAGGCGATGGCATCAGTCATGTTTGGGCCCCCTGGTGGATCGGTCTGAATGGGCGGACATCTTTGTTGGTAGTGGGGGCACAGAGATCGAACATATGCAGGAAAAGATTCCATTTGGGCACAATCGGCTTTGGCTGAATGAACTGCCTCCCACCTCTCCAGGAGATTCGACAAGATATTCACCACGGCTGCCGCGCCCTTGCTCACGCCCTTGCCGGCGCCCCTGCGTTGGGGAGCCGCCCTCCTGATCACCACCCTGGGGGTCCGCTACCTGCCCTGGCGCCTCGGTAGCACCCTCAACCTGAGCTCTCCGCTGGCGACGGGGTTGAGCCTGCTGTTGTTGGCCGCGGAATTGATGCTCCTTGGCCATGGGTTGCTGCAGGTGTGGCTGGGGTGCCTGGGGGGAGGCGACGGGCGGCGGGAGATTGAGCTGGCAGCCAAGAGGCTGGCCGCCCAACGGCGGGAGGCGGAGCAGCTGGGGGAACCCGAGCGGCTGCCTTCCGTGGCGGTCTTGATGCCCAGCCGGGGGGAACCCCTGGAGCTGATCGGGCGCGGTCTGCGGGGGTGCCTGGCGATGGACTACCCCAACCACCAGGTGTGGCTCCTGGATGACAGCGGCCGCGGGGAGCTGCGGGAGCTCTGCGCCCGGCTGGGCTGCGGCTATCTGGATCGGCAGGAGCGCCACCACGCCAAGGCGGGCAACCTCAACCATGCCCTGGGGCGGGTGGAGGCGGATCTGATCGCGGTCTTCGATGCCGATGTGGTGCCCCAGACCACATTCCTGAGCCGCACGGTGGGCTTGTTCGCCGACCCGACCGTGGGCTTTGTGCAGACCCCCCAGACCTACATGAACGCCGATCCCCTGATGCGCAATCTGGGGCTGGAGCACTGGCTGATGCCAGACGAGGAGTCGTTCTACCGCTGGATCGAACCCTCCCGTCAGCGCCTGGGCGCCGTGGTGTGCGCGGGCACCTCCTTTGTGATGCGGCGTCGGGCGTTGCTGGAGGTGGGGGGCTTTGAGACCGGCACCACCTCCGAGGATCTGGCCACGGGCATTCGTTTGGTGGCGGCGGGGTATCGGGGGGTGTACGTGCCGGAAAAACTCAGTGCAGGATTGGCGCCCCTGACAATCGGGGCCCTGGCCCGTCAGCGCTGCCGCTGGGCCAGCGGCACCCTGCAAGTGATGGGCACCCGCGCCAACCCCCTCACCATCCCCGGCCTGACGCCCCTGCAACGGGTGGCCTACCTGGAGGGGATTCTCCACTGGCTCCTGGTGTTTCCCTTCGCGGTGCTGATCGCCGCGCCCCTCACCCTGGGCCTGGAACACCTGGCTCCCCTGCGGGTGGAGCCCGACGAACTGCTGCGGATCG
Organism: Cyanobacteriota bacterium; assembly: GCA_046340755.1. Taxonomy (GTDB): domain Bacteria; phylum Cyanobacteriota; class Cyanobacteriia; order PCC-6307; family Cyanobiaceae; genus Cyanobium. The sequence continues at coordinate 6,819 of JBKDSY010000056.1, read as the reverse complement.
CCCTTCCCTTTCAACTCAGCCAACTCCTGCTGATCCGTTGGCTCAGCGACCAATCCCGGGGTGCCCTGATGCCGGAGCTCTACCGCTGGCTGTTGGCCGGTCCCCTGGCCGGAACCGTGGCGGCGACCCTGGTGGGCCGACCGGCGACCTTTCAGGTGACCCCCAAGGCCCTGGCTCCAACAGGCTCGAAAGCCGCTGCCGACGGGCGCCTGTTGCGGCCCCTGGCCCTGTGCCTGGCCGTGCAACTGGTGGCCTGCTTCCAGCTGGTCGGTCTGCTGATGGGCGGCTGGCGGGGCCAGGTCGACCTGGCGGGGGGGCGGGGCACCCTGGTGGCCCTGGGCCTGGCCTGGGCCCTGCTGAACAGCTTGATGGTGCTCGCGGCCTGCCGGGGGTGCTGGGATCGGCCCCGGGAGGAGGCCACTCCCTGGCTCGCGCCCCAGCTCGCGGGGTGGCTGGTGGATTCCAGGGGCAAGGCCGGGACCCTGGAGGTGGAGGCGATCAGCGAAACGGGGTGCGAGGTGCGGCTGCGGGAGGGCTGGTCGGAAGCGGCGCCACCGCTCGCGCTGCGGTTGGGCCATCCCCTGTTGGCGGAGGCCCCCTGGGCCGTGGAGCTGGCCTGTCGAGCGGCCGAGGATCGCGGGCGGGGAGAACGGCTGGGTCTGCGCTGGGGCCCCCTCAGCGACGGGCAACGGGAGCAGCTGCAGACCTACCTCTACCGCCGCCCCGGTCTCTGGCCCACCCGACGGGCCCCCTGGGATCCCCTGGCGCTGGTGATGGTGGCCCACCGAGTCCTGCAGCGGCGGCAGCCGGAGCGGTGGTTCTCCCGAAGTCTCCTGCCGATCCGCTGAGGGGAGGGCCCACAGCCGTGGAACCAGGGGAGGATCAGCGCCTCACCCACAGCAAGGCCGCCAGTTGCAACGGGAACAGGCTCGCCATCACCACCAACGGATGGAACCCCTCGTGGGGGCCCTGGGCGAAGACCAGGGCACTCAGGGCAGCTGCGGCCGCCATCCCGCCCCTGGCGGCCAGGTCACGGCGGTTCAGAACCATTCCCTCACCCCATCCACATAGATGGCACGAAATTCTTCCGGTGTTTTCGTGAGGTAGATCAGGCCTTCAATCAAGCCAATCACACCCATCACAAAGCTGGCGATCCCACAGGTCACCAGGCCACCAGCCAAGGTCACGACCAACATGATGACCGCAGCTTTGGTGTAGCCCAGGATGAACTTATGAATACCCAACGCACCAATGAAGATGCCGGTGAGCCCGGCGGCAAGCTTTTTGTTGCTGAGTTCAGTGTCACTGATGGAGGCCATGTTGATGGTGACGAATTATCCCGTTTCTAGCCATCTCCGCCCGTTTTGCCAAGGGGTCGGGCTGGATGGTTACAAACGGCGTGGGAAGATGACCAAGCTTGGAGGAGATGAACCAAAGGGAACCTCTCCAACGGTGAAGCGGCCCATGGCAAGACTCCACTGCAAAGCCCCACTGCAAAGCCCCACTGCAAGACCCCTCTCTTGAGAGGGGTTGGCCAGCTGACTCCATCGTTCCGCACAAGCACTCAGCACAAGACGGATCCTCCTGACCCCACCGACAACAGCCCCTGAGGCCACGACCCAACCCATCATGGCATCGAGGGTCCGCTCCTCCAGGGGCTGCCTGTTCCCGCCATCCCATCACCCCCCACTGCCGTGCCCGACCCCGCCACGCCTCTGTCCATGCCAAGGATCGCCGGCGAGGAACAGGACTTGCTCGCCATGGCGCGGCAGCACCCGCCCCTGGCTGCGACTTCGACCCAACGCCACTGGTCTGACATCCAGTCGACCTTTGCCTGTGCGCTGCACATGCACCAACCCACCATTCCGGCGGGGCCCGGCGGTGCGTTGATCTCCCATCTGCAATACATGTTTGAGCACAGCGGCGAGGGAGACAACCACAATGCGGAGCCTTTTTCCCACTGCTACAGACGGATGGGGGAGCTGATTCCCCAGTTGATTCAAGAGGGCTGCGACCCGCGCATCATGTTGGATTATTCCGGCAATTTGCTCTGGGGCTTTGAACAGATGGGTCGCCAGGACATCTTGGACGCTCTCAAACGTCTGACCTGGGACCCCGCCCTGCAACCCCATGTGGAATGGCTGGGCACCTTCTGGAGCCATGCGGTGGCCCCTTCCACTCCCATCCCCGACCTGAAATTGCAGATCCTGGCCTGGCAACACCACTATGCTTCTATTTTTGGGCGGGAAGCTCTGCAGAGGGTGAGGGGATTCTCCCCCCCGGAGATGCACCTTCCCAATCACCCAGACACGCTGTATGAATATCTCAAAGCCCTCAAGGAATGCGGCTACCAGTGGCTGCTGGTTCAAGAGCACACGGTGGAGAACCCCGATGGCTCGGGGCTGAATCGGGAGCAGACCGCCATCCCCAACCAACTGGTGGCCCGCAACTCCAGGGGTGAGGAGGTCGCGATGGTGACCCTGATCAAAACCCAGGGTTCCGATACCAAGCTGGTGGGCCAGATGCAGCCCTATTACGAAGCTCTGGGGCGAGGGCGGCAATCCATGGCCGGCAAGGAGATTCCCTCCATCACGGTGCAAATTGCCGATGGAGAGAATGGGGGGGTGATGATGAATGAGTTTCCCTCCGCCTACCGCGAGGCGTTTCACAAGATGGCCGCCCAGGGCTCCGGCGCTGGCTCGGTGGCGGTCAACGGCACGGAATATCTGCAATGGCTGGAAACCTGCGGGATCCAGGCCAGTGATTACCCGAAGATTCAGGCGGTTCACCAGCACAAACTCTGGCACCAGCTGGGCAACTCCACCGATCCCAGCGCCGTTGATGCCGCGATTGCCCACCTCAAGGCCAGCGATCCCCACTTTTCCATGGCTGGGGCGTCCTGGACCAACAACCTCAGCTGGGTGGAGGGTTACGAGAGCGTGCTCGACCCCATGAACCAGCTCAGCGCCCGGTTCCACCAGCACTTTGATCCCCTGGTGGCCCGCGATCCGGATGTCACCCGGACCGCCGCCTACCAGGAGGCCTTGCTCCACCTGTTGCTGCTGGAAACCAGTTGCTTCCGCTATTGGGGCCAGGGCCTCTGGACCGACCATGCCCGGGAGATCCACCGTCGGGGCGAGGCGGCGATGGACGCTGCCGAGAACCCACGCTGAGTCTGGCGACGATCCCCTGCTCCCTCTCATCATGGGAGGGCAGGTGTGAGCTGTATGGAACGAACCGAGCGCCGTCCCCTGAGCCCTGCCCTCTCGGCGGCGCTGGTGGCGGGCATGGGGGCGATCAACCTGCTCTCGGCGGTTACCCCGGGCTTGCCCTCAAGGGTGGCCTGGCTGCAGCGATTGTTCCCGGTGGAGATTCGCCATTCGGCCCATCTGTTCGCCGCTTTGAGCGGATTTTGGCTATTGATCCTGGCCTCCGGATTGTGGCGCCGCAAGCGGGTGGCCTGGCTGTTGACCCTGGTGATGTTAACGGGTTCGATCGTGTTCAACCTCGTCAAGGGATGGGATGTGGAGGAGAGTCTGTTGGCCCTGGCCGTGCTCCTGCTGCTGGTGGCCACCCGGCGGGCCTACACCGCCCGCTCCGATCCGCCCTCCATGGCCCAGGGGGCCAGGGCACTCCTGGCCGCCGGCCTGTTCACCCTGGCCTACGGCACCGCGGGCTTTCTGCTGATGGACCGGGCGTTCGGAGCGCGGTTTGACCTCCCGGGGGCGGCCTGGCAAACCCTGGTGATGCTGTTGACCCAGGACACGACAGGGCTGGTAGCGACGACGCCCTTTTCCCGGTTTTTCGTTCCGTCGGTTGGTCTGGTGGGGGACATCACCCTGATCTATGCCCTGTGGATGCTGCTGCGACCGATCCTGCTGCGGGGCGATCCCGCCAGCGAAGCGCAACGGCTGCACGCCCAGGCGATCGTCCGGGCCCATGGCCATGGCTCCCTGGCCACCTTGACCCTGCTGCCAGACAAGGCCTATGTCTTCAGTGGGTCGGGCCAGAGCGTTATTGCCTATGTGCCCAAGGGGCGGGGCGCCGTGGCGCTGGGTGATCCGATTGGTCCCCGGGAGGAGGCGGCTGCGGTGATTCGCGAGTTCCAGGAGGTGTGCCGCCGCAATGACTGGACGCCTGCGTTCTATCAAACCCAGCCGGAATTGCTGGAGCTCTACGAAAGCCTTGGCTTTCGAGCCCTGAAGATCGGAGAAGAAGCCATCGTGGATCTGAAACAGTTTTCCACCAGTGGCAAGGCGGGCCAGGATCTACGGGCCGCACGCAACAAGCTCGGCAAGCTGGGCCATCACATCAGCTTTCATCAGCCGCCGCTGGACGCCGCCTTGATGGCGGAGTTGCGGCTGGTGAGTGAGGACTGGCTACGGATGAAGAAAGGCTCCGAGAAACGCTTCTCCGTGGGGTGGTTTGAGGAGGCCTATGTGCGAGACAGCGAGGTGGTGGTGATCCGCTCGCCCGAGGGAATGCTGGTGGCCTTTGCCAATCTGCTTTCCACCACCAACTTGCGGGAGCTCACGATCGACATGATGCGCCACCGGGCCGACATGCCCCATGGCACGATGGATTTTCTCTTTACCGCTCTGCTGGAAGAGGGTCAACGTCGAGGGTTTGAACAGTTCAGTCTGGGCCTCTCCGCCCTGTCGGGGGTGGGGGAGGGGACCCGATCGGGGCGCATGGAGCAGGCGATTCACTATCTCTATGAACACCTGAACCAGTTTTACAACTTCAAGGGGCTGCACGCTTACAAGGAGAAGTTTCACCCCAGGTGGGAACCGCGCTATCTGCTGTTTCCAAGTTATGGGGCCCTGATGGACATTGTGGTGGCCCTGATTCGAGCGGATTCAGGCGATCGCCTGATTGATTACTTCAAACCTGAGCTTTGATGCGCTGTTCAGATGCCGCTCAGCCCTTCAGAAGCTGCTCAGCCATGCAGAGGTCACTCAGACCTTCAGAAACCAGTCAGCCAATCAAAACACACTCAGGCGATGATCTCCGCTCGCCATTGGGCGATGGCGGCATTCACCTCTTCGGGATATTCCGCCATCACAATATGGCCAGCCCCTGGGAAGTGAAGGTGGCTGGCACGCTGGAAATGGGACATGAGCTTCTCCCCCATGGCATGGCTGAAGGTGGGGTCATGGCCCCCCGTGAGGACCAACGCCGGGATGGACCAGAGCCCATCTTTCTCGCCACGGGCAAAGAGATCGTATTCCCAGAAGATCTGCAAGGCCTGATAGCTATGCCAATCGGTGGGGATTGGATTCTCGGCAAAGTAGCGATCGATCAGGGGGGTGCGATGGGCGCTGATCAGGGGCTGGGCCCAGCGTTGCGGGGCCGGCAGGCGGAAGAGGTGGCGCAGCCCCAGGGCCATCAGCCGCATCAGCGGGGCTTCCCACCAGGGGTCGAGGTTGTGGGTGCCCCCGGCGATCAGCACCAGGCCCCGGGTGGGGTTTCGCGCTGCCCATTCCAGGCCGATGGGCACCCCGTAGCTGTGGCAGCAGAGGATGGGGGCCTCGATGGAGACGTGAGCGAGCAGACGGCTCAGGTCGCGGCAGTGGCGACCGATGGAGTAGCGGGGGTAGGGAGAGGATGCACCGTGGCCGCCGAGGTCGTGGGCCAGGGCCTGCCAGCCCTGCCGCTGGGCCCATTCAAATTGACTGCGCCAGTTGAAGCGATTCCCCAGCCCGCCGTGCAGAAACACCAGGGCCGGCCCCTGGCCGCCGCTGACGCTGACCGCGAAATCCACCCCCTTGCGGATGGGTACCATCGTGACGGGGTCCATGGGCTGGTTTCTCCATGGGGGAATGGTCATTGTGAATGGGGTTGACGCGCCACGACATCCACTTCCTCCCGATCCGCCGTGAGACCATCGCAGAGGTTGGAGCGGGGCCACCTGCGGCAGGTCTTGCCACTGCGCCCCATCCCCAACACCGCCACCTCCTTTCCGGGAAGCGACGGCCACCTGACGCTGCAGGGCATGAACCGCGGCAATGGCCTGGAGATCGCCTCCAACAGCTTCTGCTCCAGCAGCCAGTCCATGGGGACGCTGCGCGACAAGGTGTCCTAAGGACAGGTGCCCTGTGTGACGAGCCACACGGCTTGGACCTTTCCGATGCGTCGCGGGATCAACGGGCGTCAGAAAACACCCGCCTCGCGCCCGGGCAAGGAACGATCGCTCCCCACCCCGGCTGTTGCCCAGAGGGCCGGCCCCGCCTGATTTGCCCGCGAGGCAGGGGGGTGCGCGGCATTCAGGGGGAGCCTCTTCTGCTGCTGCTGCAGGCTTTCAGCCCTTTCCCCTTTCCGCGCACCCCCCTGCCGATCGCCCAAAACCCAAGTGTTTGCGTTGTTCTGCGCGCACCCCTGCAGCGCAGGCGATCTCGGCGTTTTCCACAGGCTTGACGCCGGGTCGCAGCGTGGTCAAGGTAGGGGGTGCGCAAACGGCCTTCGGATCGCTTGCGGCACAGGCCCTCTCGGGGGCCGCTGTCACCACTCGCTGGTGACACCTATTGATTGGAAACCTGAAATGGACAGGCTGGGGTGCTCTGCTCGGACCTGGGGTCACCACTCGCTGGTGACACCTATTGATTGGAAACCATGGGCCATGGGGCAGGGCCGGCCACAGCCCCCTCCAGGTCACCACTCGCTGGTGACACCTATTGATTGGAAACGGCCGGTAGCGGCTCCCCTGCCTCGATGGCATTGTCGGGTCACCACTCGCTGGTGACACCTATTGAGTGGAAACCCTGGATCTGGTAGGCGCTCACTCACCGCTACGGGCGCAGGTCACCACTCGCTGGTGAC
>JBKDSY010000055.1:0-13714 GCA_046340755.1 Cyanobacteriota bacterium | reverse complement strand
TCGCGAACACCCACCACAATTACGCCACCTTTGTGATTAGCAAGCGCAGATATCTCGTCGGCTAGATCTTTTGCGTTGTGCAGGGATTGCTCGGAAGAATATTCTTTAAATCCGATGTCGACACTTTCATATTGCTCGCTTGGTGCGTGCTTGACGGCTTCGAGCAGGTTATCTATCTGTTAGCTAGATGCTGCCATAGAAAGCCTAAGCCGGGATTCATCAGGAAAGATTAGCCGGTCACGTGTCTTGCTCCGCTCGCAGCCCAACGCTTTGCTGAGCCGCAACGCCGTTAGCGCCGAACGGCGTTGCGGCTCGCAGTCGTTGTCGGCTCGAGCATGCTGTTTCTCTGACGTACATCTATTCTACGCACCCGTGACAAGCGCAAAAACACAGTCAAAGCAACGCAACATCGATAATTTCAGTTACGGAAACTACTCAAATACCTAGTTTTAGTTTACATCGTTCCAAAGGGCGCAGACCAACCCAGCCAAAGCTAGGGATCCTACTGGAAGACGTCTGCCACGAACAGTGGATAACGAACCCGTTATCCACTTGTAGCGCAGGTTACAAGATGGTTCTTGACCGCACAGGACAAACTCTCTGATCCTTCCGCCCTGCCGAGGCCGGGGCATGGCTCGGCCCTGAGGCGATAGGTTCAGTGCGTCCAATCCCAGGCCCATGGCCGTCGCCTGCTTCCACCTCTCCATTCCCTCCGCAAACCTGGCCGCCACCGAGCGGTGGTATGTGGAGGGTTTGGGGTGCACAGTGGGGCGCCGCAGCCCCCAGGCCTTGATCCTCAATCTGGGGGGACACCAACTCGTGGCCCAGCTCACCCCCGCCACATCCGATCAACCACAGCGGGGGATCTACCCACGCCATTTCGGCTTGGTCTTCACCAGCCTTTCGGCCTGGGAAGACCTGCGCGATCGAGCCCAACAGTCGGGACTGACGTTTGGGGTGGAGCCCAAATTGCGCTATGGCGGCGATATTTTAGAGCATCACACCTTTTTCCTGATTGACCCCGACCACCACTGGTTGGAGTTCAAGCACTACAGCCATTCCGAGGCGTTGTTTGGTTGTCGCGAGCGGGAGACCGTGGGCGATCAAGACCTGCGAGCTCGCTGAGGGGACTTCCGCAAAAGCCATGGTTCGCCCCGCCCAATGGTCGACATCGAGCCGCTAGGGCATCCAGCCTTCTCAACGTCGGCTGATCCCGCTCAGAGCCAGGCCTGAAGAGGGACCCAGGCCATGAACAGGGGCGCGTCGGCCATTACCCCCCCGCCCGGACATTCAGGGAAGCCGCCTACCCCCGCCGGGCCAAAGCCCGAGCCACCCGCTCCACACGCCAGGGCACCCCCTCCACCAGGCTCACCCGCCCTTCCCGCTCCAGCCGCTGTTGCAGCCGCGCTGAGGCCACGGGTCGGTTGCCATTGAGCAACGACACGGTGGCCACCAGGGGCACAGCGGGCGCCGACACATGGGTTGTTGCCATCGATGGTTCATTGCGGATGGCCACCAATCTCTTCCCCCTGGTTTGCGTAGAGGGTCGGGAGATCCCCCAGGCTCTGGGCGGATCCCCTCGCGCAGTGGGCAGGCCCGTGACGGTCGGGGCCTGCCGCCACACCAGGGGAACACTGGAACCCTGCGCCCCCCCCAAGGAACAAACCTCAGCCGCCCCCCAACCCCGCCTGAAGAGCTGGAAGCAGGGTTTCCAGAGCCACTCCCCGACTCCCCTTGAGCAACACCACATCCCCCGGCACCAACCAGGAGAGCAGGGGAGGAGCCGCCGCCTCGGGCGTATCCACCCGAACCAGATGGGCGATCCCCTCGGCGCCTTCCTCCATGGCATCCCCCTCCGCACCGGGCGCCACCACCACCAGCCCGTCCACACCCAGCTCCCGGGCCCGCCGGGCCACCTGCCGGTGGAGTTCCAAACTCTGCTCCCCCAACTCCAACATCGTGCCCAAAACGGCCCAGCGCCGCCCCCCCGGACTCTCCGCCAGGAGCTGAAGCGCCGCCAGAACAGCCTCCGGGGAGGCGTTATAGGTCTCGTCGAGCACGATCACTTCGCCGATGCGCAGGCGCCGGTTGCGGCCTCCGGGCACCTCCACCTCCAGCCGGGCGAGGGACTCCAGGGGCACGCCCAGCTCCACCGCCACCGCCACCGCAAGCAACAAATTGCGGGCGTTGTGGCGGCCGGCCAGGGGCAGGGCCAAAAGGGGGTTGGCCTCCAGACCCTCCAGACGGGCCGTCTCGGGCCACCGTTCCAGCCGCAGGGCCTCACCCCCCTCCACCAGCCCGCCGACCCAACTGGCCTCGGGCCCCCCGGGCAGCCCCAACGCTTCATCCGCCAGGGCCACCCGCTCCACCCGGCCGCCCCACACGCCGGCCAGGGCCGCCTCCAGCAGGGGGTCGGCGGCGGGAATCACCAGCACCCCCTCGGGGGAGAGGGCCTCGCTGATCTCACATTTGGCGGTGGCGATCGCCTCCCGGCTGCCCAGCAGGCCGATGTGGGCCGTGCCGATGTTGGTGATCACGGCCACATCGGGTTGGGCGCAGTGGCTCAGACGGCTGATTTCCCCCAGGCCCCGCATGCCCATCTCCACCACCACGGCGGCCGTGACCTGGCGAGCCTTGAGCAGGGTGAGTGGGGCGCCGATGTCGTTGTTTTCATTGCCGCTGCTGGCCACCACCGGGCCCAGGGGGGCCAGGGCGGCGCGGATCAGCTCCCGGGTGGTGGTCTTGCCGGCCGAACCGGTCACCGCCACCACGGGGCAGCCCAGGCGCTGGCGCCACCAGCGGGCCAGGTCTTGGTAGGCCTGCAGGGTGTCGTCCACCAGCCAGAGGGGCCGGCCGCTGCGCTGCGCCAGGGCCAGGGCGGCGTCGGGGGCGAGGCGATCCCGCTGGGCCAGGGCGGCGGCCGCTCCGGCCGCGCCCGCGGGCGGGGCCAACACGCGCTCCAGGAAGCCGTGGCCATCAAACGTTTCCCCCACCAGGGGAACGAACAGCTCACCGGGGCGCACCCGGCGGCTGTCGGTGCACACCCCGGTCAGCTCGACGGCCGATGCGGACCCGAGGGGAGGGCCCCACAGCTCCTCCAGCTCCCCCAGCGCCCACCTCAACGCTTCCGACCCGTCCATCGCCCGGTAGCCCCACGCTCGTGGGGGATCCTGCCGCATCAGGGGATGGCCCGCAGCGGGCGGGGAGGGTCCAGAAGAACCATGCCTCCACCCACCAGGGCCTCCCGGCCGAAGGCTCGGCCGCTCCCATCCCGCAGGCGCAGATGGCCGTAGCCCTCGCTCGCGGCCACCTCCTGCCACTGCTCCGCCCGCAGCTGGCGCTGGGCCGGGGGCAAGGCAAGGAACGCCTCCGCCAGCTCCAGGGTGAGGGTGGCGGCAGCCGGATCCGGGATCAGGGCGAGGATGGGGCCATCGGGAGCGTCGGCCTGCAACACCGCCCGCAGGCGATCGAGCTCTGTTGCCGTCTCACCAGCCGCCTCGCCATCGGTTGCCTCCTTCGTCGCCGGGGCCAGGGGGGCGAACGACCTCGGGGCGTCCGCTGGCGCGGCACCCTCAGGCGTGGTGGCCGGGGGCTCGAAGCGATCAGGGGGAAAACTGTCCGGCTCGGGTGCTTCAGACCCGGAGGATTCAGACCCGGAGGCTTCAGACCCGGAGGCTTCAGACCCGGCGGCTCCGCGCCCGGAAGCTCCAGGCCGGGAGGCGTCAGACCCGGAGGCTTGAGACCCCGCGGCTCCAGGGATGGAGACCTCAGGGAGGGAAGTTTCAGGGGTGAGAGCCCCAGGAATGGAAGCTTCAGGAGTGAGAGGTTCAGACCCGGACGCTCCAGACCGGACCATCCCAGGCCCAGCCGCTCCGACCCCGGAAGACGCCTTTCGGCGGCCAAGGGCCACCTCGGCGCCCACCTCCCCCCGATCACGCCCGGACCCTGCCCCAGCGCCCCCCCCCAGTCCAACCCGGCCCAGGGCAAGGGCCGCCCCCAGGGCCAGGACCACCACCAGGGGCCAGAACAGCCGCGACCAGCGGCGCGGCCAGAAGCCAGGCAGCGGCAGGGTGCCCTCCCCGTTACGGCGCCACAGTTCCCGCGCTTTCAGGCCCAGCCAGGCTGCCGTTGCCACCAGGTCCTCCCCCAGCCGCTTCCAGGGAGGCGCGTAGGGGGCGGGAAGGGGCATGGAGGTCAGTTGTCGTTGCGGCGCAGCAACTGGCTGAGGGGATTGCGCGAGCGGGCGGGGGCGGCGGGACGCCCCGGGGCGACCTCGCTCTCCCGGCGGTGGGCCTCCCGAGCCTCCTGGGCGGCGACCGCCTCCCGGGTGGCCCCATCCCGCAGGCTGGGATCCGCGCCCTGACCCTGGGAGAAGCGCTCCACCGCGTCGGCATCGGGCGTGGGCTCCTTGACGCCGCAGACATCGCGATACATCAGGTCGTATTCCCGCGCGGAGCGGTCCCAGCTGAAGTCTTGCTCCATGCCGCGCCGTTGCAGCTCCTCCCAACTGGCCTGGTGGCGGTAGGCCTCCCAGGAGCGCACGATGGCGGTGTAGAAGTCCACCGGTTCGAACCGGTCGAAGCCGTATCCCGTGCCGCTATGGCTGATGGGGTCGTGGGGGGGCACCGTGTCCACGAGCCCTCCCACCCGGCGCACCACGGGCACGGAGCCGTAGCGCATGGCCAACATCTGGCTGATGCCGCAGGGTTCAAAACGGCTCGGCATCAGGAACGCGTCCGTGCCCCCGTAGATCAGGCGCGAGAGGGCGTCGTCATAGGTGAGAAACACCGCGAAGCGGCCCGGATGGCGGGAGGCCATCTGCCACAGGCCCGATTCCAACCCCCGATCCCCGGTGCCCAGCACCACGAATTGGCTGTCGGTGTAAGCCAACACCCGATCCGCCACCTGCAACAGCAGGTCGATCCCCTTCTGATCCACCAGGCGGCTCACCACGCCCATCAGGTAGGAGCGGGGATTGGGGGTCAGGCCGAACCGCTCCTGGAGGGTGCGTTTGCACACCGCCCGGCCCGCCAACTGGGAGGCACTGAAGCGCTCGGGGAGGGTTTGATCGGTTTCCGGATTCCAATCCTCGATGTCAATGCCGTTGACAATGCCCCGCAGCTTGCCGCTGATGAAGTTCAACAACCCATCCAGACGTTCGCCGTATTCCGGTGTGCGAATTTCCATGGCATAGGTGGGCGACACCGCACTCACCCTGTCGGCATAAAGAAGAGCCGCGGCCATGGTGTGGTCACCCTGCATATACCAGGGGCACCAGGTCATGCGCTCCAACTTCCAGCGCCAGGGGCCTTGATACTTGAGGTTGTGAATCGTGAAGACCGTGCTGATTTCCGGGTCTTGGTGCATCCAGACCGGAATCATGCCCGTGTGCCAGTCATGGCAATGCATCACCTGGGGCTTCCAGCCCCCATTCCAGGCAAATTCAGCGGCGGCGCTAGCAAAGAAGGTGAAGCGCCAATCTTCATCCTCACCCCCATAGATCCGCTCGGGATCAAACACCGGGTGACCCACCAGATAGATCGGCAAGCCATGGGTGGGGTGGCGGGTTTCAAAGATGGCGAAGTCGTTGCCCATCGTGTGGCCCCGCCAGATCGGTTCCTCGGGAATCTGCAGCCGGCTCCACAATTTCCCGTAGCCGGGCAGGATCACGCGCACGTCATGGCCCAGGGTGGCCAGGGAGGCCGGCAGCGATCCCACCACATCACCCATCCCCCCGACCTTGATCATCGGCGCGCACTCGGCCGCCGCGAAGAGGATGCGCATTGCAGATTGGCAAGACGGGCGCAACTCTACGGGTCACCTCCACCGTTTCCCCAGGGGCCGCGGGATCGCCGAGCCCTCCGGTTCAGGGCAGAACCGTGACCGGCGTGCCCAGGCTGACCAGGTCGAACAACTCCTTGGCGTGTTCGTCGAACAGACGCACGCAGCCATGGGAAACGGCCCGACCCACACTGGATCGGTTGGGCGTGCCGTGGAAGCCGGCCGTCACGCAGCCCTTCACCACCAGGTGCTCCTGCCCGTTGAAGCCGCTGCGGCCTCGACAATCCTGATAAAACCCGATCCAGCGGCTGCCCAGGGGGTTGTTGGGTCCGGGGGGCAGCAGGTGGCCACTGGCGGGATGCTCCCAGGTGGGGTTGGCCCGTTTTTCAATCACGGTGAAGTGGCCCACCGGCGTTTCCCACCCCGGCATCCCCACCGCCACCGGGTAACGGCGCACCTCCCGGCCCTGCTCCAACACCCGCAGCAGCTTCTGGCGCCGGTCCAGAACCAACACCCGGCTCGTGGCGGGGACTGGGGCCGGGGAAGCGGCCGGCGTGGGGCCTGGCTGGAGCGGGCGCGGGGGCTGCCCGGTTGGCGCCGGGGGGGCCGCGGGGGCTGCGGGGGCTGCGGGGCTTGAGGAGCTTGACGGGGCTGTGACAGCACCGGGCGCTAGCTGTGGGGCGGGTGCGGCAAAGGCAGGCGCCGGCTGCGGGGCTGGAGCGGCAGAAGCGGGAGCGACCTGCGGTGCGGGCACGGCGGAGGCAGGCGCCGGCTGCGGGGCTGGAGCGGCGGAAGTTGGAGCGACCTGCGGGGCAGGTGCCGCGGAGGCGGGAGCGACCTGCGGGGCGGGTAGGACGGAACCAGGAGCCCCCTGCGACGCGGGGGCAGGGGGAGCAGGAGCCTCCTCCGTCGCTGGGGAAGAGGGTGGGCCGTGGTCAAGCAGGCCCAACTGAAGCGGCTGGTCATCCAGAAGGGCCGCCGCTCCAGGCTCCTGCACCTCCGTCACCGGAGCCGCCGGAGCCGAAGCCGCTGGCTCCGGGAGAGGGGTTGCCGGGCCCCGGGTCGCGGCGGAGGCAGGCCGACGGTTGGTCCTCGCCCGGCCAACCGGCCGGGGGGGTTCGGCCGGGGAAGGCACGCTGGGGCTCCTTGCCTGGGGGGCCGCTCCGGCGATCGGACGGGACGGGGGTTCGGCCGCCCAGAGCCCGCCGCCGTCACCAGACCAGGCGCCGAGCAGCAACGGCATGCCCAACAACGGACGGAGCGGGCGGGTCGCTGGCAGGAATCGCTTCACCCGAAACACGGCCTTGAAAAACGATGGTCCGTCAGACACCCTTCAGCCTAAACAGATCGCCCCGAACACCGGCGCCCTGCCCCGAAGACGGGTTCCCGGGCCGTGGCGGCCCTTCAGGGCAACCAGGGAGACGAGGAGAAATCAGGGTCTCGTTTCTCCAGGAACGCATTGCGCCCCTCCTGCCCCTCGGCGGTTCGATAAAACAGATGGGTGGCCTGGCCCGCCAACTCCTGAATGCCCGCCAGGCCATCCAGCTCCGCATTGAACGCTGCCTTCAGGCAGCGGATGGCCGTGGGGCTGTGGGCCAACACCTCCCGGGCCCAGCGCACCCCCTCCGCCTGCAGCTCCTCCAGGGGCACGACCGCGTTCACCAGCCCCATGGCCAGGGCCTCCCGGGCGCTGTAGCGGCGGCAGAGAAACCAGATTTCCCGCGCCTTCCGCTGCCCCACCACCCGGGCCAGGTAGCCGGCGCCAAAGCCCCCGTCAAAGCTCCCCACCCGGGGGCCCGTCTGGCCAAACACCGCGTTCTCCGCCGCCAGGCTCAGATCGCACACCAGGTGCAGCACCTGGCCGCCGCCAATGGCATAGCCCGCCACCAGGGCGATCACCACCTTGGGCAGGGAGCGAATCAACCGCTGCAGATCCAACACGTTGAGCCTGGGGAGGCCGTCCTCATCGAGGTAACCCCCATCCCCCCGCACGCTCTGGTCTCCTCCGGCGCAGAAGGCCCAGCCCCCATCCGCCGCCGGCCCCGCTCCCGTGAGCAGCACCACGCCAATGGCGGGATCTTCCCGCAACAGGGCGAAGGCGTCGCAGAGCTCGCGCACGGTGCGCGGGCGGAAGGCATTGCGTTTCTCCGGGCGGGCGATCGTCACCCGCCCGATCCCTTCCGCGCTGCGTTCGCAGACGATGTCGGCATAGGTGCCGAGGGGCTCCCAGGCCACGGGGGCCGCCTCCGGCCGACGGGACTGCGTCATGGGGGGGCGTTCAGCTCTGCCGCCATTGTGCGCAGCTGGTGGCGCAGGGCGGCATCGGCCCGGCGATCGCTCACCACCCGCAGCAGGGCCAGGGGTTGGTCCAGGCCCCAACGCAGGGCGTCGTGCAAGGCCTCCCGCCGGGTCACCTCCCGGCTGGGCACCCCATGGGCCGCCGCCAGGGCCCGCGGATCCACCCCCAGCGGCATGGCGAACAGACGCTCGAAATCCAAGGCCCCCGGGTCGGCTGGCCGGATCGGCAATTGCTCGAAGATGCCACCGCCGCCGTTGTCGATCACCACCACGAGCAGCCGACCCCGCAACTGGGGGCGCCACAGCCAGCCGTTGCTGTCGTGTTGCAGGGCCAGGTCGCCGCAGATCAACACCAGTTGCCCCAATGCCTCGGCCAGGCCGCAGGCGATCGAGAGGGTGCCATCAATGCCCGAGGCGCCGCGGAACGACACCACGGGCCGACCTGGGGCGGCCGGATCGCCAAAGCTCTCCCAATCCCGCACCGGACTGCTGTTGGCGAGCATCACCGCCAAGCCGGGGGGCAACAGCTGGCCCAGCCGCCGAGCCAACCAGGGCTCGCTGATGGCGTCCTCCGGGGAAGGGCCCCGGGCCGGCGCCCGCTCCTCCAGGTCGAGGGTGGCCCGCAGCAGCTCCCGCACGCGGCGGTCCGCCGCCTGCCAGCGCTGGCCCAGCTCCCGAGCCGCCTCCGAGGGAGCTCCAGGGGCCGCCGCCACCAGGCCTGGCCAAGTGGCCAACCCACCGCTCCACTGGCCCTGAACCCGCCGCAGGGGATCGAGGGGCCGGGGATCCCCCTCGCTCACCAGCACCTGGGGACCCTCCTGCAGGTCCAGCCAGGTTTGGAGCCGCCGGCTGGCGGGCATGGGCCCGAGGCGCAGCACCTGGGGGGCCGCCAGGGCCGGGGAGTGGCCCTGAAGGAGCAGGTCGTAACCGGCCACCAGGGGACCAGCGAGCCCACCCCGCAGGCCCGAGAGGGCATCGGCGAGCACGGGCCAACCCGTGCGCGCCTGCCAGCGGGCCACGGCCGCGCGATAGTCGGCCCAGGCGCTGAACGGCCCCCGCCAGGGCCCCGCCACCACCACCCCGGGCTGGTCGGGATCCAGCCGCAGCTCGCCCCAGCCCGGGCCGGGGGCCGCCGGGGCGGACGGGGTGGACGGGGTGGACGGGGTGGACGGGGGCCCCTCGCCAGACGCCGCAGGGGGGAGCCCCTCCCACCCCCGCAGCCAGGTGAGGGCGGCGCCATCGGGGTGCAAGGGCTCCTCCAGGGGCAGGTTGAGATGCACCGGGCCCGGGGGAGCGGAGCCCTGGCCCGCCGCCGCCGCCACCGCCCGATCGGCCAGCCGCTCCAACGCCTCCGGCGCCATGGACGCGAGACCCTCGGGCGCCCCCTGGCCGAACCAGCGGCAACAGGGCACCAGGAAGGCCTCCTGGTTCACGGTTTGGTTGGCGCCGCAGCCCTTGAGCCGCAGCGGACGGTCGGCGGTGAGCAGGAGAAGGGGGATGGTGCCCTGGTCGGCCTCCACCAGGGCCGGCAGCAGGTTGGCCACGGCTGATCCGGAGGTGGTGACCACGGCCACGGGCCGATCTCCCCCCCGGGCCAGCCCCAGGGCAAAGAAGGCGGCGGAGCGCTCATCAATGGCGGTGTGCAGGGCCAACCCCCGGGGCTCCAGGAGGGAGGCCGCCACCGCCAGGGGCGCCGAGCGGCTCCCGGGACAGAGCACCAGCCGCCGCAGGCCCCGTAGCCGCAGGGCCTCCAGCAGGTGGAGGCAGGCCAGGGCACCGGCGGCGGACGCCGGCAGGGCGTCCGGTTCAACAGCCATGTGGGCCAGTCCTTCCCCGCGCGATGGTGGCCTTCATCCTGGCTGTGCCATGGTCGAAGGCTCCTGCGCAGGGCCTGCCCCGGTGGCTGACTCCAATCCCCCTCCCTCCCGGTGGCGGGAGGTTTGGTCTGTGGTGCGGGGGATTCTTCCCTGGCTTCTGGTGGCCCTGGTGCTGCGTTGGGGGGTGGTGGAACCCCGTTGGATTCCCTCCGGCTCCATGCTTCCCACCCTCCAGCTGGAAGACAGGGTGTTGGTGCAGAAGCTCCTTCCCCGGCTGGGGGTTCTCCCCGGGGTGGGCTCGATCGTGGTGTTCCGCCCACCGCCAGCCCTGCTGGAGGCGGGATACGACGCCCAGGCGGCCCTGATCAAGCGGGTGGTGGGGGTGGCTGGCGATCAGGTGGAAGTGCGGGGGGGGCGGCTGTGGCGCAACGGGGTGGCCGTCGAACCCGACTGGACCCCGGTGTCCATGGGCTACAGCCTGGCGCCCACCCTGGTGCCGGCCAACCACCTGATGGTGTTTGGCGACAATCGCAACGCCAGCCTCGATTCCCATCTCTGGGGGCCCCTGCCCGCCGACCGGGTGATCGGCACGGCCGTCTGGCGCTACTGGCCCCTGGAACGCTTTGGCCCGCTTCGGTTCTCCCCCCCCGATGGGCAGGCTGGGAAAATCGCAAAGGTAGGCTAGGGTAGCGGCGAACACCAAGAGGCCCCGCTTCGCAGGGAGGTAAATGTTCAATCCTGAATTTCTCACCAGCGACAGTGAAGCCATTGGCAGCAACGCCCTGATTCAATACCTTCAGGAGCAGCCACCGGATGTGTTGCAACGGGTGGCCCGCTCCGCCAGCAGTGAGATCCAGGACATCATTCGCCACAACGTCCACGGTTTGCTTGGCATGCTCCCTGGAGAGCAATTCGAGGTGAAAATTCAAACCAGCCGCGAAAATCTCGCCGGTTTGCTCGCTTCCGCCATGATGACCGGCTACTTCCTGCGCCAGATGGAGCAACGCATGGAGCTGGAAGCCTCCCTGGTGTGCAGCGGATTCGACGACCAGGTCGACCCCACCGATCCCGGCGAGCTGCGCCTTTGACGGCCAGGTCAGTGAGCGTTGGTTGATGGCTGGATTGGGCTGAAGAGAGACAGATTGATGGCGATGGAGCCGTTGTATCAAGAAATGCTCACGACGACCGGCTGGCTGGTGTCATGAACATTGCCTGCGCCACCGATGGGAACTATCTACCCCATTGCGCGATCATGTTGCAAACCTTGCTGCGGCATGCGGAGCATCCCGAGGCGCTGCACGTTTATTTGATTATTGACAACGTCACCCCGCAGCAATTCAACGCGGTTGTTCCCTATCTTTATGAGCTGCTTCCTTCCCTCTCCGTCTTGAGCGTTGATCCGGCAGGATTGGCTGATTTTCCTGTGTTTGGCCATGCCACCGTGGCCACCTATTTCCGCCTGCTGCTGCCTGGATTGTTGCCCGAGGAATTGGAGCGGGTCCTCTTCATTGATGCCGACACCGTGGTGACGGCCAGCCTGGACCCCCTTTGGTCGCTTTCCCTGGAGGGCAAGGCCCTGGCGGCGGTGCCCGACCACTGGCTCTCCTGCCGCGAACAGAATCACCCGGTGGGCAGTTATTTCAATGCCGGCGTTCTCCTGATCGACCTGAAGCGTTGGCGCCAGGCCGATGTGCTCAGCCAAGGGGCCGCCTTTGCCCGGGCCCATCCCGAAGCCCTGCGCTATTGGGATCAGGACGTGCTCAACCACGTCTTTCAGGGAGACTGGCTGGCCCTGGGCCACCGCTGGAACGCCTGCCCCCATCTGTTTGGCCTGCTCCCCGACTTCAGCCTCGATCCCGCTGATCTCAGCGCCTCGGAACAGGAGGCCATCGACCATCCGGCCATCGTTCACTTCGCCGGCGGCGGCGGGCGGGTGAAGCCCTGGAATGCCCGCTGCCAACATCCCCTGCGCCACCACTACCTGCAGGCCCGCTCCCTCACCCCCTGGGCCAGCCAGCCCCTGGATGAGGTTCCGCCTCCCCGCTGGCGCCAGCTCTGGCAGCAGACCCTGTTTCGGGCCAAGTGCCAGGCCCGGCGTCTGCTAACACCCGCCGCCTAGGAGCGCCCCACCACGCCGAGCCGCACCAGGGTCTGGTCGATGGAGGCCAGGGTCTGCCAAGACCCCTGCGATGGGGCCCAGTCGCCCTGCCGCAGGTGCTCGGCGTAGGCCGCCAGGTCTTGAGCGGTGAGGGGCTGGGGGGCGTCGTAGTGGGCACTGATCAGCTGGCGAATCTCCCCGTGGCGGGCCAGTTGATCCAGCCAGGCCACAAAGCAGGCTTTGGCCCGGGGAAACACCAACCGCTCGAGCACGGGAGCCACGCGCACGGGGGCGCCCTGGCCAGCCTCGCCGAGGAACCGATCCGCCTCCTGCTCCCAGTCGTCGGCCCAGCGGAAGGGGTAGAAGCCGAAGTGGCTGCGGGCGTCGCGGCAGCCCTCCGCGCCCATGTCGGCCAGAAGGGCGGGCAGACCGGGCACCTGAATGCAGGCGGGCCGGAAGTAGTTGGCAAACAACACGATCCGCTTCCAACCCTTCCGCCGCAGGCTTGGCGTGTCGATCAGGGGATCGCGGCCCCGTTCGCGGGCATGGAACAGCAGGGGCGTGGGCTCCGCGGCAAAGAGGGCCGGTGGCTCGGCCGTGATCGAAACGAGGGCATCCGTCACCAACAAGGTGCCCGTGGCCCGATCGAGGCAGGCCAGCTCCAGAAACGGGCCCAGGCCCAGATCCAGCGGACCCAGGGGGATCCAGTCGAGCTGGTCGCCGTGGGGATGGCCGTCGCGGCCGATCACCTTGGTGCGGTCTTTGGGAAACCCCAGCCAGGCGGGGGGCAGCTGGAGCGGGAAACTCCACTGGTGCTCGGTGACCCAGAGGGTGGCGGCGGGGAAGGCCCGGGCCATGGCGGGCACGGGCAACTTGTGCTCCAACCCGGAGGCGGTGGCGAGCACGATGGTGTGCACGGGCCCCTGCTCCCGTTCCAACCGACGCAGGTGGCTCAGCAGCTCCGGGGTGGGAGGAACGGGCGCATGGAGCAGCAGGCCCCCCCCCACCTTGAGCACCGTCATGCGGATCGGCACAGCCACATACCAAACCCCATGGAGCTGCTCGAAGCTCCAGAGTGTCCCGGGCAGGAGCTCCCGCACCAGGGTGCGGCGGCGTCCGTAGGGATAGAGGGGCAGGAGGGGCCACCAGGGCCACCGTTGCTCTCGGTGGCTTGGCAGACCGCCGGTGGGTTCTGGTGGGGCGGACAGCGGCATGGGGGCGGACAGGCCCCGCAGACCGTAGCGTCTCCAATGAAAGGCGACAAAAAAGCCCCCGCCGGGGGGCGGGGGCCGCAAGGGTGAGGAGCCTTGGGTCGGCGGGCTCAGCCGATGGCGGGGGCCGTGAGGGCCACCGGGGTGGCGGCCGCCGTGGCCAGGTCGAGGGGGAAGTTGTGGGCGTTGCGCTCGTGCATCACTTCCATGCCCAGGTTGGCGCGGTTGATCACGTCGGCCCAGGTGGGCAGCACCCGGCCTTGGGCATCGAGCACCGATTGGTTGAAGTTGAAGCCGTTCAGATTGAAGGCCATGGTGCTGATTCCCAGGGAGGTGAACCAGATCCCAACCACGGGCCAGGCCGCCAAGAAGAAGTGCAGGCTGCGGCTGTTGTTGAAGGAGGCGTATTGGAAGATCAGGCGACCGAAGTAACCGTGGGCAGCCACGATGTTGTAGGTCTCTTCTTCCTGGCCAAACTTATAGCCGTAGTTTTGCGACTCTGCCTCCGT
>JBKDSY010000054.1:0-2393 GCA_046340755.1 Cyanobacteriota bacterium | reverse complement strand
GGATGTGATCCTGCGGGAAACCGTGGTGGTCGGGCTGGTGGGGACCACCGGCCTGGGCAGTGCCCTGCTGGAGAGCCTGAGTGCCTTCGCCTGGGAGCCCCTTGTTGCCCTGGTGGCCGTCTATGGCGCCTTGACCCTGCTGGGGGAGGAGCTCACGGATCGCCTGCGGCAGGGTCTGCTCGCCCCGCCCGCCCCCTCGGCAGAGACATCGGCGGAGCCTCCAGGCGCCATGGCCCCCGTCGAAGCCTTACCGGAGTCTTAACCCCCTCGCCCTTCGATCGACCAACAATGGGCGGGCCCCAAGCTTGGCCCATGGCGCTTTTGGACGACCTGCGGCGGCTCCGTGAGCAACTCGTGGTCATGGAGGTGCGGCAGGCCGAGACCCTGGCCTCGATTGACCCCACCTACCGGGAAAGCGCCCGCAACCTGCTTCATGCCATCGCTTTTCATCAACACAACCACCCTGGCCTGGTCACAGCCCTGCGGGAGCAGGGATTGAGTTCCCTGGAGGGGTGCGAGGGCCATCTGGCGGCGTCCCTGGAGGCGGTGATCCGGGCACTCGAAAAGCTGGAAGGCCCCTTCCCCCCACCGGTGGCGACGCCCCGGGATCCCCTCCCCCGCCAGCCGGACGGGCCAAGCCATCGCCGCAGTCTGGAGTTGAGCAAACAGCGCAGCCTTGCCCTCTTTGGTCCTTCCGCCGAACTGGGCGCCAGGGTGATCATGGTCACCTTGCCGGCGGAGGCGGCCGACCGTCCCGCCTGGGTGGCCGAGCTGGTGGAGGCCGGCATGGCCATCGCTCGGATCAATTGCGCGCACGACACTCCCGCCGTGTGGGAGCGCTGTGTTCACAACGTCCGGTTGGCCGCCACCAGCACCGGTCGACCCTGTCGAATCGCCATGGATCTGGCGGGGCCCAAACTGCGCACCGGTTCGCTCCCCCCGGAGGAGGGGGTGGTGGATGGTCGGCCGCGGCGAGACCGCTATGGACGTTTGCTCCAGCCGGCCCGTCTCCTCGCCAGTCCCCCGCCGATCACAACGCCCCCGGGGTTGGGAACCGGCTCCGAACCGGAGGAGACCCCTCTGCCAGTGTTGTCGGAGGGATGGCAAGCCCTTGAGCCGGGTCATCGCCTGCGAGGGCGGGATGGCTCGGGGCGTTGGCGGGAATTGCTGGTGGTGGAGACGGGGTCCTGGGGGGTGCGGCTGCGCTGCTCCCAGCGTTGCCGCTTCACCGGGGGGCTGCGCTTCGTCCAGGAGGGGGGAGGGGGGTACATCGTGGTGGCGCCCCTGCCGACCGTTCCCGGGGAAAGGCTCCTGCGGGTGGGTGATCGGTTGCGGCTCACCAAGGGCGCAAGCAACTCCGACGATGCCATCCCTTGCTCCTGCCCGGAGGTGTTTGCCTGCGTGAAGGAGGGGGAACCCGTGGTGTTTGACGAGGGACGCATCCAGGGCTTGATCGAGGTGGTGCAACCGGAGGAGTTGGTGGTGCGCATCACCAAGGCCCGGCCCAGGGGATCACGACTCCGGGCCGACAAGAGCATCAACCTGCCCGGGAGTCACCTGACGATCCCAGCCCTGGGGGCCAAGGACAGGCAGGACCTCGACTTTGTCGGATCCCACGCCGAGATCCTCCAACTGTCCTTCGTCCATCGGGAGGCTGACCTGGAGGCTTTTCATCAGGAGCGGATCCGCCTGGCCCATGACCGGTTGGCGCTGGTGTTGAAGATTGAAACGCACCAAGCGTTTTTGAACCTCCCCCGTTTGCTCCTGGCGGCCATGGCCTATCCCACTCCGTTGGGGGTGATGATCGCCCGCGGGGATTTGGCCGTGGAGTGTGGATGGGAGGCCTTGGCCAGCATTCAGGAAGAAATACTCCACGTCTGTGCCGCCGCCCATGTGCCCTGCATCTGGGCCACCCAGGTCTTGGAAACGATGGTGCGCGGCGGCTCCCCCACCCGGGCGGAAATCACCGATGCGGCCATGGGGGCCCGGGCGGATGCCTTGATGCTCAACAAGGGGCCCAATCTCACCGACACCTTGCACACCCTGCGGGAGATCGTGGATGGCGTGGAAACCCGTCTGCCGGAACATGGCCGGCACCGGGATCAATGGCGGAGCTGCCTGAGCTTTCCACCTCTGTGACGGTGCCGCGCCCTTGATCCAGAGGGGGGGTGCCAGCGGTTGGTGGAGCCTCCGGGCTCAGGCCAAGACGACGCCGCAATCCTCAATCACCACCGCCGCGCTCGGATTTCCACTGCGGCTGCCACGGGCTTCCATGGCCTGCAAGAGGGCCTGGCCCTCCAGGAGGGAGCCGAACACCACGTGTTTGCCATCCAGCCAGGGGGTGACGGTGGTGGTGATGAAAAACTGCGAGCCGTTGGTGTTGGGGCCGGCGT
>JBKDSY010000053.1:0-24911 GCA_046340755.1 Cyanobacteriota bacterium | reverse complement strand
CAAGGCGGTGAAAGGTTCGGCCCAGATCTGCAGCGTACCCGTGGCACGCTGCTCCATGAACACGATCTTCCAGTTGTCGTAGCGCAGACCGGTGAGGTCGCCGTCATCGGAAAAGTAGAAGAACTCCACCCGCGGGCTCTTCTCCGTCTTCCCGGTCCAATAGTCGAGCATGTTGTAGCCGTCGAGGTGCACTTTGTAGTGCTGGCTTCCGGCCTGGTGACCAGCTTTGAGCTTGGCCTTGATCTCGGGTTCGCCGGCGGCAGCCAGCAAGGTTGGCAGCCAGTCGAGGTGGCTGACGATCTCGGTGAACAGGGTGCCTGGTGCGATCTTGCCGGGCCAGCGCACTAGGGCCGGCACCCGGTAGGCGCCCTCCCAGTTGGAGTTCTTCTCGTTGCGGAAGGGAGTCATGCCGGCATCGGGCCAGCTGTTCATATGAGGACCGTTATCGGTGCTGTACAAGACCAGGGTGTCGTCAGCGATGCCCAGCTCATCCAGCAGGTTGAGCATCTCACCGAGCTCAGGCCGCTGCGGAACACACTCTGACCGCTGATGAAGGCGGCGCGGCCAGCGGTGCAGCTCTGCTCCGCATAGTAATGAATGAAGCGGCCACCCTCCTTGGCGACCCGATCGATGTTGGGGGTCTTGTACCCCATCAGACCGTCGCTGTAGCAGCTGAGGTTGCTCTGGCCGATGTCGTCGCCCCAGAGGATGAGAATGTTGGGTTGGCCGTTGGGCATGGCGGGGAGCACCCGTTGGGTGAGGGAACGTTGGCCTAGTGATCCAGCCCATTACCCCCAGCCGGCACGACTGGGGGTAAGAAGGAGGGGCAGAAGACCCCAATCGTGACGTGATGGACGCCACGGCCCAAGACCACAGACCTCTCAATCGTGAACAGCCCCTGGCGACCGGAACGCTCAAAAAGTGCATTTCTTCTCACGCCCGCTCGATCCACGACGTCGTGCGCATGGAGCAGGCCATCAACGCCCTGCTGCCCGTGGAGCTCACCCAGTTGGCAGGGGGGACACTCCACGGTGAGCTGCTGCCGCTCGATCTCGGTCCGCTCCGGGTGCTGCGGCTCCGCTTCGACAAACCCCTGCACAGTGCGGGAGCCAAGCCTGCCGATCGCCAGCTCATCACCCTTGATCTGGGCGCCCCCCTCGGCCAGGCGGTGATCCGCTCCCATGGGGAGGAGCTGCCACGAACCTCCTTCTTTGGCCTGGCCAGTAGGGGTGAGATTCATCTCACCACTCCGCATCACTGCAGCCTGGCTTTGCTGAGCATCAATCGTTGGCAGTTCCTTCAGTGGGGCCTCGACCTGGGGTGTCCAGGACTCGAAGACACCCTGGAGCGAAGCAACTGGCAGACCCTCGACCCGGTGCGCTTTCAGAGGGTGCGGGGCTGCCTGAGGCGGATTTTCTACCTCGCCGAACGGAATCCGGCCCTGGTTGACGACCCTTGGAGGCGCGATCTCATGAGCAGGGATCTGGTGCCCCTGCTGTTGGAAGCAGTCGCGCAGCAAGGGCATCACAGCCGGCGGCTGGCCCGGCCTCCCGCCCGGATTGAGTTGGTGAAGGCGGCGCAGCGCTGGATGGCAGGCCATCCCACCGAGCCGATCACTCTGGATGCGCTCTGCCGGGAGGTGGCGGTTGGACGGCGCACCCTGCTGCATGGGTTCCGGGAACAGCTGGGGATGGGGCCGATGGCGTTCCTCAAGCTCCGGCGCCTCCATGGTGTGCGCCGTGAGTTGCTGTCCGCGGATCCGAAGACCACCCGGATCATGGAACTGGCGGCCGACTGGGGTTTCCTGAACCCGGGCCACTTCGCCCGCGACTACCGCACCCTCTTCGGCGAACGGCCCAGCTCCACCCTCGAAACCAGGGGCAGAGGCGATTGAGTGCTCTCTCCGCGGGGCTGTTGCACGCCGGGAGCCTCAGCGACGAGCCCAGCGGCCTGCATGTCAGCTCGCGGCTGTCATGAAGGAGCACCCCAGCCGGGCGGTGCTCACCGGCTAATCCCATCACTGCGGGCTGCGCATCAGCAAGAACGTCATTGATGCATCCACGCACGGAGCATGCCGTGCCCAGACTGCGGGGGCTGATTCACTGGAGGAGATGGCTTCCATCGGCAGGCTGCTGAGACAGGCCACGCTGCTGCAGCGGCGAGAACGCCGCCGTGGGCGCAGAGTGCAGCCGCGTTTCCGGCTCGCCCAGATCGGTGTCACATCCCTTGGCGGTCTGATGGCCGTGGGAGTGCTCGCTCTGCTCTCAGCATGGAGTGGCCAGGTGCTGATTGTCGCGCCCCTTGGAGCTTCTTCTGTGCTGCTTTTTGGCTATCCGCGCAGTCCACTGGCGCAGCCCCGCAATGTGGTGGTGGGCAACATCCTCGGCGGTTTCCTGGGAGTGCTTCTGGTCTCTCTCCTCGGCCAGGGCTCTCTGGTACAGGCTCTGGCCGTGGGCCTCACGATTTTGTTGGGCCAGCAACTGCGCTGCCTCCATCCACCCGCCGGTGGCATGGCCTTTCTGGCGGCTTTTTTCGGCATGGACTGGCCCTTTCTTCTCTTTCCGGTGCTCACCGGATCTGTGCTGTTGGTCGTGCTGGCTTGGGGATTCAGCCGCTGGGTGCCAGGTGCGATGCCCTACCCCCTGCATTGGTTGTAGTAAGGGCGTCAGCTGGCTGCAGGCCTGGATGCGCTCGCTTCACACCATTTGAGCCTGCACCTGCCCACCGGCTGCTCCAGCGAGGCGAACGTTCACGACTTAAGCCCATTGCTCATGCCCACCCGCAGGGCATCCGGCCACTGCCCGGTCTCCCAGGCCCTGGCGAGCGGTTGGGCGAGGGCTTGCCAGTTCAGGCCTTTCGCCGCCACCCAGGCGGGGGAGTAGTAGGTGTCGGCATACCGGTCACCCCGGTCGCAGATCAGGGTTGCGATGGAGCCGCCCAACCCGGCGGCCTTTCGTTCACAGGCCAATCGCAAGGCACCGATCAGGTTGAGGCCGGAGGAGGGCCCCACCCGGAATCCCACCAGGTTGTTCAACAGGTGCATGCCCGCCAGGGTGAGGTCATCCGGCACTTTCAACAGGCGATCCACCACCTCCCGTTGCAGGCTGAAGGTCTGGCCAAAGTTGATCGGCCCGCTGGTGCCCACACCCTCAATGCGACTGGCCGCCTCGATCCGCAACGCGGTGTCTCCACTCAGATACCAGTCGAGGATCACGGAACGCTCCGGATCCATCACCATCAACTTCGGTGTGGTGGCCTCCCCGGCCGAGGGGCTCCACTTGCGGATGTAGCGGCCGATGCTCGTTGCCGTGCCCCCGCTGCCGGCGCCAACAACAAACCAATCGGGTCGGGCCAGGCCCCGGGCCTGGAGTTGCAGCAGGAGCTCGTTGGCCAGATTTTCCGACTGGGCGGTCGTGCCCTCGAAGTAGGCAATTGCCCGTTCCGCATTGGCGAATTGATTGATGTCGTAGGCGGCTGGATCCGCCGCCAATACTTGCCGATAAAAGTCCTTCACCGATTGACCCTCGGCAGCGGCGAGCACTCGGCCCCCCTGGCGACGGATGGCGTCCAGTTTCAGGGGGCTGACGGAGGCGGCCGTGACGGCGGTGAAGGGCAGCCCCAGGCGCCTGGCGAAATAGGCTTCGGCGATCCCGGTGTTGCCGCTGGTTCGCTCATACAGATGCCCATCCTTGCGGATGCGGCTGCCGATCAGGCCCCACATCAGCAGGGCCCAGGCCGCGCGATGCTTGAGGCTTCCGGTCACACTGCGCGCTTCGTTTTTGACCAGCAGCTGGATCCCTGGATCGAAGGGTGGGGTGAGCTGGATCAATGGTGTGGGGCCCGCCTGACGCAGTTCCTTCCAGAGCACGCCAATGGCCCAGCTGCGCCACTGGGGATCGCCCAAGGGCAAGGCCGCTTCCCGCAAGGGGGTGAGGAGCCCCTCGGCAGACCTGCCATGGCCCGCCAAAGGCCCCACTGCGCCCAGGGCCGCAAGGGCTCCCAGCTCAAGCAAATGTCGCCGCGTGATCCCCATGGATCCAACCTGTTGCAGCTTTCAGCACAATAAATGGGTTGGCTGGCCTCAAGGCCCCGATGCGATCAGCCGCCGTTGAGGGAATAGGGCACTCCGGGCTGGGGGTCGATGAAGCGACAGGTGCTGGAGTGGGCGGCGACCACGGCCGCTGCTTCCGCCGGGGTGCCCTCCACCTGCAGCAGGGAGGCCAACAGACCGCTGAAGCGCACATCCCCCCCGGTGGTGCTGGCCAGCACGGTGGTGGGTTGGAAGCGTTGCAGCAGCTCGGGCAGGGCGCTGCGCCCCCGCACAAACGCCCCCGCCAAAGGGAGGCCCACGTCAATCACGGGGGTGATCACGGCCGTCAGGGCACGGGTGGGGAGATCGGCGCTGGGGAATCCGTGGGGTTCGAGATACAGGCTGCCGGCGGGATGGTCGAGCAACCAGCCGTTCTCCAGCTGGGGCACGGCGGCCCCGGCGGTGGCCGTCACCGTCATGGGCGGCTCGGGATGGCGCTCCCCCGGGCGCATGGCGATCACCCGGGTGAAGCCCAGCTGCTGGGCCCGTCGTGCCGCCTGAGGGGAGGCCAGCACCGTCAGCCCCTTTGGCAACAGGGCCAGGCTGGGGGGATGGCAGTGATCGGCCAGCCCCTGGCTGAGGAGCAAGAGATCCAGCCGGTCGGGCACCGGTTGGGGGGCGGCGAGCTCCCCCTTGAGCAGCCACCCTGCCCCGCCGAAGCTCAGGGGCCCGGCCAACCAGGGATCCACCAGCACCCTTAGGTCGCCGAGTTCCAGGAGCCAGCCGTTGCCCCCGAGGTAGGTGGCGAGCAAGGCTGGTGGGGCGGGGGCCATGGGGGACGCAGGCAGGAGCTGGATCAATTTGGCGGAAAGGGTTCGCCAACGGGTGGGTTGCTCACACCCCCTCAGGCGACAAAACAGGGTGATGACCTGACGAGGCTGCCGTTTGACGCCTCAGCAACCGGCAGAAATCGTTGCCTTCCTTGGGATGGCGGCAGTGCCCATCGCAACTTAATCCCATTATTCATCCCCGCGCCCATGATAGTGAACAGGCTGGCTCACTCGCGAATGAAACCAGAAAAATGTTGGATCTGGAAGCTGCCTTCAGCATAGGCTTCGCCGATGCGATAGAGATCTTTGATCATACTAATATCATCCATGCGATGCACCGATTCTGCGCTGATGTGTGAAAGCCCGAGCTTGTTGAGATGCTCTTGGTCTGTGCAGGGGTCATAGCGAACATAGGCAAATTGCTTCGAACCCGTCCAATTGGATGCGGTGGCAGAGCCGCCGGGAGGTAACATCATCGAACCAAATTCTTCGTCGATTGGTTCTCCATAACGACATTCACCAATCATGCGGCAGACCATATCCCATCCTGCACTTGCTGAATTCATGAGGGCAGATGGAATTCTTTTCGCATGGTCGAGAAGCGTGAGTTGACCCACTTGGAGATCATCCCGTCTGTCGGGAGCTTGGCCGGTGCCGACAGAGACGATCAGCAGCTGATCCACGCCGGTTTTCCAATTGATGTGGTAGGGATCAGCTGTCGCCATCTGAAAGGCCATGTAGGCCGGATTGTTGTAGGTGGTCACGCCACCATCGACAAAGATAAATCGATATTCTTCCGGCGTACCCTCTGCAAAAGTAACAATTTCAGGGGGGAAGAATGTGGGTGCCGCCGTGCTGGCACGAACCAGTCGCCAGAGGGGTAGTTTCAGGTTGCAGTCCGGATTGTTGAGGTGGTTGTATTTTGCGAGAGGGTTGTTGCAGACAGGCCATGGTGAGTCTGTGGTGTGATTACGCATCATTAGCATCAGCAACCCTTTGAGGTGTGGATCGCCAAGTTGCACGACCGGATCGGCGGCGTTGTAAATGTAATCCGGGCCGTTGAGTTGACAGTTGAAAATCTTTCTTAATAAGTCTGCCAGGGGCTCTGCATCGTATTTTTCATGTAGCTGTAGATACCATTTGGCGCGTTGAAACATGTTGCTGCCATTGGCGACATAAAAGTTGTAGACCTGGCCAATCGACATGCCACAGGAGAGGCAGGTGGCGATGATGCCACCTGTGCTTGTGCCAGAGATAAAGTCAAAATAATCTCCCAAGACCAAGTCTGGTTGTTGCAAAGACTGGCGTAAATCTGCTTCAATTCGCGATAGAATTCCTAGGCTGATCAGGCCCCGGATGCCGCCACCATCGCAGCTGAGGATTTTTTTGGGTCCCGGTCGTCTCATTCGATCCACGATTGGATGATCGCTGGCGATGCTTTCCATGGCCTTCCAGGAGATCTTGGGGAGACAAGCCTAGCAAGACTCAGTTATATGGCTATTTTCTTCTCCCTCAACCTCGCGCCATGGGATGGTTTGAACGCTTCTTCTTTGCAAAAAAGATGCCATCCAGTCGAGCCAGATGGCAGCCAACGGGGTCGCCAGTTCCTAATGCTCGTGACCAGGCCCATGGGCCTCGTGAGGGGTGGCAACCGTGAGCACGATTTCCTTCGAGGGAGTGGTGCTCCCCTACGGCGCTTGCACCGCTCGTGTCGCATCCACCATCGGCATCTCCGTATTGCCCCAGCCGCCGCCCACCAGCAAGGGGAGGGAGTCTGCCGTGGGCCGAACCGACTCCCCGGCAGCAAAGGCGGCATCAGTCCAGGCCAACAACAACGGACCCAGCACACCGCCATCCGCCCGGTCCTCGGGCCGGAGGTTGAAATGGTCGCCACCGTTCACCAGCACCAGTTGGTGGCCGCGGCGGTGGGCTTCGCGCACCGGATGGATGGCTTCCGGATCAGGCGGCACCACCCAATCGCGACTGCCGCTCACCAACAGCACCCGGGCGGTCAAATCCGCCGCCGCCCCCCTGGGGAACAACAGCGACGCTGGGGGGCTCACCGCCGCCGCCGCGATCACCCGCTTGTCGCTAATGGCCGCCTGGTTGGCCCCCTGGATCCAACTGCATTGAAGGGTCCAGCTCAGGTTGCGGTTGGGGGAGGCGACATCATCGCAACTCTTGACCAGGTCGGCATTGCTCGGGCGGGCCCCCGCCAGTTGCAAGACCGTGGTGCCCCCCCAGGAATGGCCCAGCACCACCACCCGTTGCGGATTGACGGTGTTCCGCAGGCCCATGGTGTTCGCTTGATCGAGCACCGCCTTTAGATCCATGGGCCGCAGGGCCAGTTCCTGGGCCGTGGGTGGCGGCGCCAGGCCCTTCAGCACCGCCGCCTGCTGGCTGCTGTCGCTGCCCGGATGGCGGGGCAGGATCACCGTGTAGCCCCGGCTCGCCAGGAGCCGTGCCCAGCCCACGAAACTCTTTGGATCATCCCAAAGGCCATGGGAGATCAGCACAAGTCGCCCATTCCCTTGCGCTTGGGGTTCCACCACCACCACCTGCAGCGGTGGCTTGCGGTGGGCAACGGAGATCTGCAGGGTGCGCACCGTGACCGCGCTTCCGGATGGGGTGGTGGGAGCGGGGGGAGAGGCCGGCGGCAGGGCGGCCAGGAGACGCTCCGCTTCGTTGCGCTGTTCGACCATCCGGGTGGCGATGGCTTTGGCTTGGATCAGATCCAGGGTGAGCCGTTTGCCAGGCAGCGCCCGGATCAGGTTGAGCAGGGTGAGATCCCCGCTGGCCGAAGCCCGATCCAGGGCCAGGCGCAGGGTCTCTCCCGAGAGATCAGCGGGGTGTCCCTCCACCTTGCCGATGGTGGAGAGCACCAGCATGGCCTGCTCCACCAGGGGCGAGCCCACGGAGCCATCCACGATTCGGGTCAGGGAGAGGGGAACGGGCTGGTTGAGCACCTCCCAGAGCTGCCGCCCCAGCGATCCATCGGTGGCCCGATCCAGCTCGGCCAGATCGCTGTTGCCGTTGCGGAGGGCCTCCAGGCTGCGCAGCTCATCCACCCGCAGAGTGAACCCGGTTTCGAGCATGGGGATCTTCACCACCACCTCCTCCAAGGCCCGGGCGGGGGGGAGGGGAGCCAGGGTGAGCAGGGTGCCGATGCACCCGGCCAGGCCCATCAGAGCGGGGAAGTTCATGACGGCTGGGGCCCTGAGGGCTGGGAAACGCATCCGCTGGCTGGGCCTTGAGAGGGGACCCCAGGTTATGCGGCGGCTTGATCAGGTCGGGTTGGCCTTGGCCTTGGCCTTGGCCGTGGCCCAGCGGCCCAGGCGCACCACGGCGAAGCCGGAGGCATTCATCCACAGGCCATACAACGCCGCCGGCACGGCCATCTCCGGGTTTCGTAGAAGTCCGGCGGTGATGGCGATGGCCAGGGTGCAGTTTTGAATGCCCACCTCAATGGCCAGGGTGATCCGTTGCGCCAAGGGCAGCCCCACCTGCCAGCCCGCCAGATAGCCCCCCAGGGTGCCCAATCCGTTGAGCAACAGCACCCCGAGGCCGGCTTTGAGAATGAAGCTGGGCAAGCTGTCGCCCTCCCGCACCAGCAACACCAGGATGATCAGGGCGAGCAATCCGGTGGCCAGGAGGCTCACCTGCCGCTCCAGGCGGTTGGCGGTGGTGGGCCATCGCCGCCGCAGGGCCATGCCCCCGGCCGTGGGCATCAAGGTGATCAGCAGGATCTGCAGCATCGTGGTGCCGATGGGAAGACGAATCTCCGCTTCGGTGCCCATCAGGACCCGCAGGGCCTGGTTGGTGAGCAGCGGGATGGTGACCACCGTGATCAGGCTGCTCAGGGAGGTCAGACTCACGGAGAGGGCCACATCACCCTTGGCCAGGTAGGTGATCAGGTTGGAGGATGGGCCCCCAGGGCAGATCGCCACCACCATCAGACCCACCGCGATGGGTGGTGGCATGGGCACCAACCAGACGATCAAGACCCCGATCAAGGGGAGCGCCACCAACTGGCTCAGGAGTCCCACGGTTACGGCCTTGGGGTGGCGTCCGATGCGGCGGAAGTCTTCCGACTCCAAGCCGAGACCCATGCCAAACATGATGATGGCCAGGGCCAGGGGTAGCAACACAGCTGTCAGGAGATTGCTCTGCATCCAGAGACCGCCGGGAGAGAAGGGCTAAGGCCAAGTCTGCGTCGCCACCCTCTCCACCAGGCCCTGGGGCGGGTCACCCGCTACCGGTGCGGGCAATGTCGAGCACGTCGGCCATGGAACGGATCTGATCGACCGTGTCGCGCAGTTGGCCGTCGTTGCTCAGTTCCACCCGCAGGTCGATCCGGGCGGGTCGGCCCGCCGTGGTGCGCACGCGGGCATCGCTCACGTTGATGCGGTGGTCGGAGAGACGGGTGAGGATGTCCTTGAGCACGCCCACCCGATCAAGCACCTCAATGCGCAACTGCACGGGATAGCGACGGCGTTGCACGTCTTGGGTGGCCGGGTTCCACTGCACCGGCAGCCGCCGTTCCGCCGGCACTTGCCCCAGGTTGCCGCAATCTTGACGGTGGATGGTGATCCCGTGGTTGCCCAGGGCCACCGTGCCCACGATGGGCGCTCCCGGCAGGGGACTGCAACATCCCCCCAGCCGGTATTCCAACCCTTCCAGCCCCAGGATCGGACTGCCCGACCCCTGGGGCGTGGGCAGGGCCGTCTGGGCCGCGGCGGCCACCCCCGCCGCCACCTCCTCGTTGCTGGGAGGCGCCGCGGCCGTGGCTGCCGCTAGCCGGATCTCCTCCCGCAACCGGTTGACCACCTGCTGCAGGGTCACCCCACCGAATCCCAGGGATGCCAGCAGGTCCTCCGTTCCCAGAAGATTGCAGCGGCGGGCAACCCGCCCCATGGCTTCTCCCCGCAACAGGGCATCAAAGCCCTCCCGGCCCAGCTCGCGCTCAAGCATCTCGGTGCCGCGTTGAATGTTGTCTTCTCGGTGACAGCGCTTGTACCAAGCCCGGATGCGGTTACGGGCGGTGGGGGTGGCGACAAAATTCAGCCAATCCAGACTTGGATGAGCCGCTTTGCCCGTGATCACTTGCACAAAGTCGCCGTTTTGCAGTTGGGTGGCCAGGGGGCAAAGGCGATCGTTGATCCTGACCCCTTGGCAATGGTTGCCCACCTCGGAGTGAATGCGGTAGGCAAAATCCACCGCCGTGGATCCCTTGCGCAGCCCGACCACTTCTCCTTTGGGGGTAAAGACAAAAACCTCTTCATCAAAGAGATCTTCCTTGATTGATGCCAGGTAATCATTGCTGTCTTCACTGCCGCCATCCTTCTGCCAATCCACCAGTTGTCTCAACCAGTTGAAACGCTCGGTGTCACCACTGGCAGGTGAACCACCCTCCTTGTATTTCCAGTGGGCTGCAATGCCGAACTCTGCCACCTGATGCATCTCACTGGTGCGAATCTGAACTTCAATCGGACGATGGCGACCAATCACAGCCGTGTGCAGGGATTGGTAGCCATTAGGTTTCGGTAGGCCGATGTAATCCTTGAAGCGGCCGGGAATGGGGCGAAAAGTGTCATGCACCACGGCCAGGGCGCGATAGCAGCTTTCCACCGTTGGGCAAAGAATGCGCACGGCAGCAATGTCGTAAAGCTCGTGAAATGCTTTTTGCTGACGCTGCATCTTGCTCCAAATACCATAGAGATGCTTGGGCCTTCCATTCACCTGGCAGGCGCCCAAGCCCACTGCCACCAAGCGTTCACGCAGCAGGCCTGTGGTCACCCCCAGCCGCTCCTCCCGTTCGCTGCGCTTGGTGGCGACCGCCTGTTGAATCTCGCGGAAGGCCTCCGGCTCCAACACCTTGAACGCCAGGTCCTCCAATTCCCATTTGAAGCGGCCAATGCCCAGCCGGTTGGCGAGGGGGGCATAGATCTCGCGGGTTTCACGGGCAATGCGCTGCTGCTTCTCCGGCTTGAGGGCGCCGAGGGTGCGCATGTTGTGCAGTCGATCCGCCAGCTTCACCAACACCACCCGGATGTCGCTGGCCATGGCCAGAAACATGCGCCGCAGGTTTTCCGCCTGCGCTTCAGTGTGGTTGGTGAAATGGATGCCGCCCAGCTTGGTGACCCCTTCCACCAGGGCCCGCACCTCGGGGCCGAAGTGCTCTTCCAGCTCCAGGGGGGTCACCTGGGTGTCCTCCACCACATCGTGAAGGAACCCCGCCGCGATCACCGCCGCGCTCGCTCCGATGTCGCGCAGCAGATCGGCCACGGCGATGGGGTGAACGATGTAAGGCTCACCGGTGGCCCGAAACTGACCCTCGTGCAACTGAAAGGCGAAGTGGAAGGCGGAGGCCAGGAGGGCTTCCGTGTCAGTGGGGCAGCTGTCGCCCGGCCCGGGTGGCACGTGCCGCACACACTCCTTCAACCATTCCGGCAAGGGCACGCCGTAGTCGGCCGGTTCTTGGATCAATCGGCGTCGGCTGGGACGTTCATCGTTCGGGGGCGCTGGCCCAAGGGCATCCACCGCGGCACTCCCAGCCTCTGGAGCGATCCGTTCGGGGATGGTCTTGAGCATTGACCTCCTCACGATCTGCTCCATGGTAGTCAGCAGGCAAGCCCCCGGGGGACGCCAAGCTGGTGCAAGTTTCCTCGCCGCCATGGCGCCCGCCCCCCAGCCCGCTTCACCCTGGGGGGCCTCCCCGGATCCAGGTTCCGGCGCACGGCTCCCTAGGGAGGGAGCGGAGCCGGTGCTCGCCCTGGGGCAGCTGGTCGTGCATTACCCCGGTGCCCCCTCCCCCACCCTGGATGGGCTGGATCTGCGGCTCTGGCGGGGCGACAGGTTGGCCCTGGTGGGTCCCTCGGGTTGCGGCAAGAGCACCGTGGCACGGGCCGTGCTTCAGTTGCTGCCCCCAGGCAGTGCCTGTGAGGGCAGCCTGGCGCTCTCGGGTCGCGATCCCCGCCGCCTGGAGCGGGGATCCCTGCGCCACCTGCGGGGCGAGGCCGTTGGCCTGGTGTTTCAAGACCCCATGACCCGGCTGAACCCCCTGCTCACCGTGGGGGAGCACCTGCGGGACACCTTGGCCGCCCATCGGCCCGGTGGCCGCCGCCAGCTGCGGGCCCGCGCCGAGGAGCTGCTGGCACGGGTGGGCATCGAGCCGGCCCGCTACGGCAGCTATCCCCACGAATTCAGCGGCGGCATGCGTCAACGGGTGGCCATTGCCCTCGCCCTGGCCCTCAGCCCCCCGCTGGTGATTGCCGATGAACCCACCACCAGCCTCGATGTGGCGGTGACGACCCAGGTGATGGGCGAACTGACGGGTCTTTGCCAGGAGGCCGGCAGTGCCCTGCTGCTCATCACCCACGATCTGGCCATGGCCGGTCGCTGGTGCGAGCGGATCGCCGTGATGGATGGTGGTCGTCTGGTGGAGGAGGGCCCCAGCCACCAGGTGCTCACCACCCCCGCCTCCGCGGTGGGGCGGCGGCTGGTGCATGCCGCCCGGGAGCGGGAGGGGCGCTCCAGCGTGGCCCCTGCCGAGGCTCCCGTGTTGCTGGCGATCGAAGCCCTGCGCAGCTGGCATCCGCTCCCTTCCCCGCCGTGGCAGGCCCGCTGGCTGAAGGCGGTGGATGGGGTCAGCTTCACCCTTCATGAAGGGGAAACCATCGGGGTGGTGGGTGCGTCGGGCTGCGGCAAAAGCACCCTCTGTCGCGCCCTGATGGGGTTGGCGCCCGTGCGGGGTGGGGCGGTGCGGCTGCTGGGAGAGGATCTGCGGCACCTGGGCGGCGAGGCCCTGCGCCAGGCCCGACGCCGGATGCAGATGGTGTTTCAGGATCCCCTGGCCTGCCTCAATCCCCAGATGACGGTGGGCGAGGCGGTGGCGGACCCCCTCTTGATTCACCGTCTGGCCAACGGCGCCGCCGCCCGGCAACTGGCCCGCGAGCAGTTGGAGGCGGTGGGGCTGGAGCCTGCCGAGGCCTTTGAGGGGCGCCGGCCCCGCCAGCTTTCCGGCGGGCAGCAACAGCGGGTGGCCATCGCCCGGGCCCTGATCCTTCAACCCCGCGTGTTGCTGTGCGACGAGAGCGTGAGCATGCTCGACGCGGAGGTGCAAGCCGAGGTGTTGGCCCTGCTACGCGAGCTCCAGGCACGGCTGGGGCTGGGTTTGGTGTTTGTCACCCACGACCTCTCGGTGGCCAGCGGCTTCTGTCACCGGGTGATCGTGTTGGAGGGCGGTCGCATCGTGGAGGAGGGCCCTGGGGCGGAGCTGCTCCGCCATCCCAAGGCCTCCATCACCCGCACCCTGGTGGAGTCTTGCCCCCGGTTGCCCGCGGCCTGCTGACCCCCCGGGGAGGCCACCCCTACATTTGCTGGCGGGGCCCCTGCCGTCGTGGTTCAGTCAATGTTCAACAAGGTTCTTCTCTCCGCGCGGCTGATGTTGTTGGTGCCCGTTCTTGGTCTGCTGGGCGCCAGCATGGCGTTGTTTGCCAAGGGGTTGCGCCTCGTGATCGAGCAGCTCGACAATGCCCTGCTGATGCCTGCCAGTAGCCATGACTTACCCACCTTTGAGGTGAACGTGCTCGAGGGGATCAACCTGCTGCTGGTGGGGGCCGGTTGCCTGATTTTGGCGATAGGGATGTTCTCCCTGTTTGTGAAACCTCTCAAGTTGCCCCCGGTCATGCGGGTGGAGAGTTTTCACAACCTCAAGGGTCAATTTGCCAATTTTGTCATCCTGGCCATGGCCGTTTCGTTTTTGGAGAGCCTCAGCAATCTCCAGGCCCTGATGCGTGATCCGGATTCGAACGGAAGTGAAATCTTCTTCGCAGGAGCTGGGATGGCCCTGGTCACTCTGGCGCTGCTGGCCTTCAAGTATTGGGGTGGTGAACCCCATGGCCCCCAAGACACTGGGCTCTCCTCAGGCTCCGGTAAGGAGTCGCTTGGGATGCACCCACCAGAACTCTTCTCATCCAGGGGGTGAGCGGGGTTTCTGCCCCTTGGAGCGGGTTGATGGCGGGGCCCATCAGCGGCCGAGCACTCCGGAGCCAAGGGTGGAAGGTGGACTGGGTATCCCCCCGCGCCCCCCAGCATTGATGGGGTTTTGCCGCGGGTTCTGGGCGTCAAAGTCGGCCAATTCAGGCATCGCCTGTTGATTTTCCAGCAGCTGTGGCCGGGTCATGAAAGGTGAACTCTGGCCAGCATTGGGATTCCCCGAGCCTTGCTGCGTGCCAGTGGAGCTGGCGGGGAAGAATTTGTGAATCGCCAATGCCAGTAGAAAAATGCTGGAAAAGAGGCCAATCAGTCCAATCCAGAGCCACTTGTCGTTGGTTGAAGAACCCTCGGGATCAAGTGGCGGAGGCACCATGGGACTGGATTCACGCCGATTTCGTATGCATTTTATCGCTTCCGTGCCACCATGCGCCCTTGCCATGGCCATCACCCATCCCGGGCATGCCTTCCCTTCCCCCTGAGCCATGCGCGTGGAGCCCGCCCTCCTCCGGTGCCCTGGACCGTTCGGGTCGTGACCGCGCCTTGGTGGGGCTGGTGACCCTGGCCCTGGGTTTGGTGCTGTTCGTCTGGCGGTTGGGCAGCACGGGGTTGGTGGATGAAACGCCGCCGCTGTTCGCGGCCGCCGCTCGCGCCATGGCCGAGGGCGGGGATTGGTTGATTCCTTGGGTGAATGGGTTGCCCCGTTACGACAAACCTCCCCTGGTCTATTGGTTCATGGGTGCGTTGTATGCGCTGCCTGGCCAGGCGAGTTGGAATCCCCTCGGCAGCTGGGCAGCGGCCCTTCCCTCGGCCCTGGCGTCGGTGGCCGTGATGCTCGGGTTGGCGGACACCCTGTTGTGTTGGCCCCAGACCGGCGGGGCGCGGGCTGGGGCACCGGGGGATGGCGCCCCCCCTGCCTCTCCTGCCGCAGTGACGCCCCTGGTGGCGGCCCTGGCCTTTGCCCTCTCCCCTTTGGTTCTGTTGTGGGGCCGCACGCCGGTGAGCGATGCCCTCTTCAGTGCCCTGGTGGCGTTGTCGCTTCTGTTGATGTGGCGCCGCTATGCCGCCGCCCGCGGGGCCTGGTGGCCGGCGTGGTTCGTGCTGGGCCTGGCGGTGCTCACCAAGGGACCGGTGGCCATCGTGTTGGTCATGCTCACCCTGATGCTGTTCGCCTGGCTCCAAGCCGGGTGGGGCCTGCTGGTGGAGCGTCTGCGTCCCTGGCGGGGGCTGCTGCTCACCGCTCTGGTGGCGGCCCCTTGGTATGGATTGGCGCTGGTGGTGGAGGGTCGCCCCTTCTGGGACAGCTTCTTCGGATATCACAACCTGCAGCGCTTCACCTCCGTGGTCAACCACCACTTGCAGCCCTGGTGGTTTTTTGGCCCGGTGCTGATCATTGCCAGCCTCCCCTTTTCCCCCCTGTTGCTGCTGGGCCTGGCAAGGGCGGTGGGCCCACTCCATTGGGGCCGTTGGGCCCAGCGGCCCCTGGACCCTCCGCTCTCCCTCGGCCGCTTCTGCGCCTCCTGGTTGTTGGCGGTGCTGGTCTTCTTCACCCTGGCCTCCACCAAGTTGCCCAGCTACTGGTTGCCTGCCGTGCCGGCCGCGGCCGTGCTCATTGCCTTGGCCTGCCCTGCCGAGAGCAGCCGCGGGCTGGCTGGCGGCGATCGCGCGAACCGTTGGGCCTGGCGGGCCACCCTGGGGCTCACCGCCCTGATCGCCGCCGTGTTTTTCGCCGGCCCCTGGGCGGTCACCCTGATCCAGGATCCCGAACTGCCCACCTTGCCGAGCGAGCTGATCCAGGGTGGCCGCCTGCCCTTGGCAGGGGCCTGCTGGCTGTTGGCCGCTCTGCTGGGCTGGTGGGTCGGCAGCCGGGCGCCCCAACCGGCCAGGCTGCTGGCCCTGCAGGCGCCCCTGGTGCTCTTTGTGCCCTTGGCCCTCCTGCCCAGCTGGGCCCTGGGCGATCGGCTGCGGGGTGAGCCCGTGCGCACGATGGCCGCCAGCATCCTCCGTGAAGCCCAACCTGGAGAGGCCATCGCCATGGTGGGCATCCTCAAGCCCTCGCTGCACTACTACAGCCGCCGGGTGGTGATTTATGAGGGAATTCAGCCTTCAGCCCTGCGCAACCTCAGCGACCGGCTGCGCCATGAGCAACGCCGGGGTCAACAGCCAAGCCAGCCCGAGGAGCAACCCACCCTGTTGGTGGTGATCGACCAGCGCACGGCCCAGGCTCCCCACTGGCGCCAGCTGGATCCAGTGGAGCTGGATCGGGCGGGGCTCTACCGGCTGTGGCGCCTCGACCGCCGCCGCCTGGAGGAGCGGGCCGGTCAGCTGGCCGCCGCAGGGGTGCCGCTGGAGTGGCGCCGGCCGGTGCCCGAGCGCTACTGACCTTCGCCTCAGGCCACCGCGAGCGGCTGACGGGTCAAATCCGCGTAGAGCTTTTCGATCGCATCAATGTTGCTGCTTAGGGTGTAACGCTCCAGCACCCGCAGTCGGGCCCGCCGGCCCAGCTCGGCGGTGAGCAGCGGTTGATCGCGCAACACCGGCAGCAAGGTGCGCAGTTGGGTGGTCACCCCCTGGGTGCTGATCACGATGCCGGCGCCCCCCTCCAGGGCTTCGCCATCCGCGCCCGCGTCGGTGGCGATGCAGGCCTTGCCACAGGCCATGGCCTCCAGCAGGGCCAGGGAGAGGCCTTCCACGAGGGAGGGAAGGAGAAACACCTCCGCCACCTGCAGCAGGGCCACCCGCCGTTGCAGGTCGCCCTCATACCCCCACCACAGCACATCCGCCTCGTTGTGTTGAAGGGCGCCGCGCAACGGGCCGTCGCCGACGATCAGCAGCAGGCACCCCTCGGGGCGCACCAGCCGCCAGGCCTTGAGCAGCGCCTCCACGTTCTTTTCCGTGGAGAGGCGCCCCATGTAGAGGAACACCCGATGGCCCCCGAAGCGTTGGCGCAGGTCGCTGAGCTGGCGTGCGTTGGAGACGGGCGCCGGGGTCCAGGTGTTGATGTCTACGCCATTGGGGATGACGGAGAGCCTGTTGTGGGGAACACCAAGGCGCTCCAGCAAATCCGCCTGCAGCTCGGAAAACACGATCACCCGGTCGTAACGGGCCAAGGAGGGGGCATACACCTGATAAGTGAGCTGCTGGGTGCCCGCGGTGATGTTGCGCAGGTTGGCGTCGAAGGGGGGGTGGAAGGTGGCCACCAAGGGGAGGCCCAGGTGTTGGCAGAGGTCGGGGAGTCGGAAATCGAGGGGGGAGAGGGTGAGGCTGGCGTGCACCACATCAGGGCGCAACCGCTCCAGCGATTCCCGCAACTCCCGCAGGGCCCCGGGGGAGGGAATGGTGTACACCTGGGATTTCACCAGGTAGGGCAGGGTGACTTCGGGGCTCTCCTGCGCCAGGGCGCGCAAGCCGCCGGCAGGCACGGCGCGGGGCCGGGTTGGGGTCAGGTCGGGCCGCTGAAAGGACGGACCCGTTGGCGTGTCGAAATGAATGAAGCTCAC
Organism: Cyanobacteriota bacterium; assembly: GCA_046340755.1. GTDB lineage: Bacteria > Cyanobacteriota > Cyanobacteriia > PCC-6307 > Cyanobiaceae > Cyanobium. Next base: position 7,557 of record JBKDSY010000053.1, on the reverse strand, counting down.
CTGATGGCCCCTTTGACGCAGGGCCGCCGTGGTGGTCAGGCTATAGGTGACATTGCCGCAGAAAGGTGATTTTTTCCCCAGCCATGCGATGTGGGTCACCGCTTGCAGTCAACCGTTATCAAGCTAGCAGTGACCCGCTCAGGAGGGGCGCCAGGGTTGTTCGACGAGGGCCGCGATCAGGGCGATGGCCGCCAATCCCCAGAGCACGGGCAGCAGGCCATAGCGGCTCACAACGGTGCCCGCCAGGGCCAGGGGGAGGCTGAGGGCGATGTTGATCAGGTTGTTTTGCAGGCCAAACACCTTGCCCCGCTGCTCCTCCGGCGTGTCGACCTGGATGGTGGTTTGGGCCGGGATGGCCAGCAAGGCGGCCCCGAGCCCCAGCAGCACGCACAACAGCAGGGTGAGGGCCAGGTTGCCCCGCAATTGGCCGAGCAGCACCAGGCTGAAGGCGATGGTGGCCAAGCCGGTGGTGGCCAGCAGACGGCGGCTGAACCGTTCTCCCAACTGGGCCATGGAGAGGGCTCCGAGGGCCAGGCCGATTCCACTCATGGCCAGCAGGGTGCCGAAACCGGTGGGTCCGAGGGGTTCGATGGCCGCGGCCAGACTGATGGCGAGCACGTAGAGCGCGGCCAGAAGGCTGTAAAGGAGCACCAGCTGAAGCATGGCCGTGCGCACCGTGGCCCGTTCCCGCAAAACGTGCAAGCCCTCGCCGATCTCCTCCCACATGGAGATGCGGCGAGGCAGCCGGGGGGGTTCCGCCAGCTGAATGCCCTGGATGGCAAAGGCGGCCAGGCCGTAACACAGGGGCAGCAGGACAAACTCCCCGTTGGTCACGCCGATGGCGCCCAGCCCACTGCGCAGCAGCCGCAGGATGGGATCCCCGAGGGCAAAGCCCAGGATGGTGGCCGCCATGCTGGTGGCTTGATACACCGAATTCGCGGCCAAGAGCTGGTGGGGAGGAACGAGCAGGGGAATGGCCGCCTGCTCGGCGGGGGCAAAGAACTGGGTGAGAACCGACTCGGCGAAGGTCATCAGCACCAGGGCCCAATAACCCCAGCTCAGCCCCAACCAGTAGGGGCCGGGCAGGAGGGCCAGGGGAGCCAGCAGCACCAGGAGGGCCCGGAGGCCGTTGGAGGCCACCATCACGGACCGCTTCGGCCAGCGATCGGCCCACACCCCGGCCACCGTTCCCATCAACACCGCGGGAATCGTGTTGGCCACATAGATGCCGGTGGCCAGGAGGGTGATCACCTGGGCCCGACTCTCCAGATTGATGCGAATCGCCGCCGCCGCCTCCGCCAGGGGCGTGCCGCCTGCCAGGTTTCCCGGCACCCAGTATTGGGCGATCAGGAACACCATCAACACGATGTAAAACTTGTCGGCCAGTTGGGAAAAGATCTGGCCGATCCACAGGCGGCGGAATCCTGGCCGCGCCAACACGGCTCCCAGGCCCGTCTCCTCGGGAGCTGGCGGGGGAGTTCCAGGTAGGGGCTCGGCCCGCGGCGACACCACCGGATCCTTCATGGGTCGCACGAGCGGCGGTGGGCGGCATCGGGAAGGGGCATCGCCTCCGCACTGGCTCGCAGCAGTCTGAAGGCTCGGGGGCGACGACTCAGATGTTCGTCACACCAGCGCTCCACCAGCTGGAGGAGATGGAGCCACACCGGCTCGGGGCCCAGCAGGCTGCCATCGCGGGACCGGGGCAGGCCCGGGCGTGGCAGCCGCTGCAGAAGGGCCAGTTCCGAAGCGTTGAGCACCACCGCCGCCCCGGCACGGGCCCCGATGGCCAGGCCTTCTCCGGGCAGCAGGCTGCAGCGCCAGGTCTTGTCGCCCAGCGGTGGCTCCAGGGGGAGGCCGCTCTGGGCGCAGTGCCCCAGGGGAAGGGCGTAGCCCCCGAGGGCGAGCAGATGCACCCCCCCCTGCACCGCGATGGCCAGCGCCTCCGCCCGCTCACTGGCCTCCAGCACCACCTCCTCCAGGCGCCCCAGGTGGGCCAGCACCATGGCGGGCCATCCTGTGGAGGGGGCCCCCGTGGGCACCAACAGCAGGCAGAGCTCCGCCAGCGCCTGGGCGGCCGCCAGAGTGTCGAGCCGCTCCCCCAGACCGTTGAAGCTCCGCAGCAGGGTGAGCTGCCGCACCCTGGGCAGGTCCCGTCCCCCCACCTGCAGCCGCAGGTGGGCCAGGGGAAGGGCCGCCGCCAGGCGACTCTTGGGCTTGCGGGCTCCCGGCACGGCCAGCCGTAGCAGCCCCTGCTCCTCGGTGAGCAGGGTTAGCAGTCGATCGCTTTCCCCCAAGGCGGTGCAGCGCAGCGCGACGCCCTCCACCAGCCGCTCGGAGGCCATGGGAGTCAACCCTCGCGGGCGGCGAGGGAGGCCATCAAGGCCACGCCGTGACTGGTGCCCAGTCGGCCCGCCCCAGCGTCCACCAGGGCCAGGGCCTGGTCCAGGTCGTGGATGCCGCCGGCGGCTTTCACAATGGCCCGACCCCGGGTGAGATCCCGCAGCCGCCGCACCTGCTCGGGGGTGACCGGTGGCCCGAAGCCGCTGCCGGTCTTGAGAAAGCGGGCACCAGCATCGAGGCTCACCTCCACGAGGAGGTCCAGGGCCTGGGCATCCAGCCGCGCCTGGTCAACGATGACTTTCACGGGTCGCCCCAACTCGGTCAGCGCGGCCAGATCATCCAGCAGGGCGTGGCTGTCGCCATCGGCCAGGGCACCGAAATCCGGCACCACATCCAGCTCATCGGCTCCGGTCTCGACCGCCGCCTCCGCTTCGGCCCGTTTCACGGCGGGGGGAACGGCGCCGAAGGGGAAGCCGATCACCGAGATGATCGCCACCTTGCTGGTGCGCGGCAGCCGTTCCCGGGCCGCGGCCACCCAGCGTGAAGCCACGCACACGCCCGCGAAGCCGAAATGGTTGGCTTCATCGCAGCAGAGCCGCAGGCGATCCAGCCCATGGTGGGGGTCCAGGAGGGCGTGGTCAATGAGGGGGGCGAGATCGGGCAGCTCCTCCCTCATGCGTCCTTGGCCTGGATCACGCCGAAACCGCCGTGGTTGCGGCGATACACCACCTGAATCTGCTGGGTGTCGGCATCGCGGAAGACGTAAAAGTCGTGATCGATCAGCTCCAGCTGATGCAGCGCCTCCTCCAGGGTCATGGGGGCCATCGCGTAGTACTTGCGCCGCACACCGCGATGGGGAAGGTTGGGCTCCATGCCATCGGTGAGGGGCTGACCCGGTTTGGGGAGGTGGGCGGCGCCGGCCTCCTCGGCGGCGGCGGAACGATGCACCGGCCCCTGTTCTCTCTCCTGGAGCCGGTTTTTGTGGCGATTGAGCTGGCGGGCCAGCTTGTTGGCCACCAGGTCAATGCTGGCGTAAAGGTTTTCACTGCGCTCCTGGGCGCGGATCACCACACCGTTGGCAAACATGGTCACTTCGGCCGTTTGTTGCGGCACCCGGGGGTTGCGGGCGACGGACAGATGCACGTCGGCCTCCTTCACCAGATCTTCAAAGTGGCTGATCGCTCGGCTGAGCTTGGTTTCGGTGTAGTCGCGAATCGCGTCGGTGATTTCCAAGTTGCGACCGTGGATCAGGAGTTTCATGGCGGCGTCGTTCAACCAGTTGGGGCTTGGCCCGGAAGGGTCTGAAGCCACAGTAGTGAGATGGAGCCATGACCCCCAACGACCGCGCAATTCTTTTTGAAGCCCACCAGCCCGTGCCCTTCCCCCGGGCCTGGGCCTGGCAACGGCAATTGCAGGATCGGCTTCTGGCCGACCCCACCGGTCCCGATGCCCTGCTGGTGCTGGAACACGAGCCCTGTTACACCCTCGGCCGCGGCGCCAGCGAAGCCCATCTGCGGTTTGATCCCCAGACCCCTCCCTTGCCCCTCCACCGCATTGATCGGGGCGGCGAGGTCACCCATCACCTGCCGGGCCAGCTGGTGCTCTATCCCGTGCTCAACCTGCGGCGCCACGGTGCCGACCTGCATCGGTATCTGCGGGCCCTGGAGGCCGTGGTGATCCACGCCCTTGCCGCGCTTGAGTTGAAAGCCGAGCGGATCGAGGGACTCACCGGCGTCTGGCTGGAGGGAGTCAAGGTGGCCGCCATCGGGATCGGGGCCAAACGCTGGATCAGCCAGCACGGTCTGGCCCTGAATGTGAGCTGCCCGCTGGAGGGATTCGCCGCCATCGTGCCGTGCGGGCTGGCGGACCGGGCCGTGGGGCGCCTGTGCGACTGGCGCCCTGGCTTGGAGCCGGCGGCGATGCGTCAGCCTCTTCTGGAGGCCTTCACCCGGGAATTCGCCCTGGCTCTGCGTCCACCCCACCCCACCGAAGCCCTGGCTGGCCTGTAACCATGGGCGGGTTCTCAGGCGATCCATGCCCACTGCCCCCGCGACCCCACCCCGGGCCGAGATCCTCTGGACAGGCACCGCGCAGGATTCAGCCGCCCTGGCCCAACGGGAGGATTGGCGGCAACTGGAGGGGCTGGAAGGACTCTGGCCCGAGCTGGCCCGTCGCCACGGCGAGGCTCTCGCCCTGGAGGACACCCACGCCACCCCCCCCGTGCGCCTCACCTATCGGGCCTTGGTGGACGGGATCGAGGGGGCTGCCGCCGCCTTCGCGGCCCTGGGGGTGGGCCCCGGGGATGTGGTGGCGCTGTTTGCCGAGAACAGCCCCCGCTGGCTGCTCTGCGACCAGGGCCTGATGCGGGCCGGTGCGGCGAACGCCGTGCGGGGCGCCACCGCGCCAGCGGAGGAGCTGGCCTACATCCTTGACGACTGCGGTGCCGTGGGCGTGGTGGTGGAGTCGGCCCCCCTCTTCGACAAACTCCACCTTCGACCCGAGCAGCTGGATCGGTTGCGATTTGTGCTCTGCCTGCAGGGCCCTCCGGCCAACCTGGGCGACAGCCGACCCAGCCTCGACTGGGAGGGTCTGATGCAGCTGGGAGCGGCCTCCCCCTTGCCCCCGCTGCCGCAGGGAGGCCCAGACCGGCTGGCCACGTTGCTTTACACCTCCGGCACCACCGGCCAGCCGAAGGGCGTTCCCCTCAGCCACGCCAATCTCCTCCACCAGATCCGCACCTTGGGGGTGGCGGTGTCTCCCCTTCCGGGCGACCGGGTGCTGAGCGTGCTCCCCATTTGGCATGCCTACGAGCGCACCGCCGAATACTTTCTGCTCTCCTGCGGTTGCCGGCAGAGCTACACCAGCCTGCGACACCTCAAGGCTGATCTGCAAGCGGTCAAGCCCCAATACATGATCAGCGTTCCCCGGCTCTGGGAGGCGCTGCTCTCGGGCTTCGAGGATGCCCTGGCCGCCATGCCCTCCTCCCGCCAACGCCTGCTGGGCAAGGCCCTGGCCAACAGCCGGGCCTTTCAGCGGGCCCGCCGCACCGCCAAGAACCTCACCCTGGCGCCGGAGTCGGCCGGCCGCCGCCTGCGGGCGGGGGCGGAGGCCCTCGTGCGTGCTCCTCTCCACGGCCTGGCCGCTGCCCTGCTGTGGCCCAAGGTGCGCCAGCAGCTGGTGGGGGGACAACTGCGCACGGCCATCAGCGGGGGGGGCGCCCTGGCGATCCATGTGGATGGCTTCTTCGAGGCCATCGGCATCGAGCTGCTGGTGGGCTACGGCTTGACGGAAACCAGCCCGGTGCTCACCTGCCGCCGGTCGTGGTGCAACCGGCGTGGCAGCGCCGGCCAGCCCCTGCCGGGCACCTCCCTGCGGGTGGTGGATCCCGAGGGGCGGAGCACCCTGGGCATCGGGGAGCCGGGGCTGGTGCTGGCCCGGGGGGCCCAGGTGATGGCGGGCTATCACGGAAAACCGGAGGCCACCGCCAAGGTGCTTGACGCCGCCGGCTGGTTTGACACGGGGGATTTGGGCCGGCTGCTGGCGGATGGCAGCCTGGTGCTCACCGGTCGCGCGAAAGACACCATCGTGTTGAGCAGCGGCGAGAACATCGAGCCCGGGCCCCTGGAGGAGGCGCTGGTGGAAAGCCCCCTGATTGAGCAGGTGATGCTGGTGGGGCAAGACCGCAAGCTGCTGGGGGCGCTGCTGGTGCCCAAGGCGGAGCCGTTGCGGCTCTGGGCCCGCTCGCGGCAGCTTCCCGAGCCCACCCTCACCGCCGAGGGCACGGTGGCGAGCCTGGATCCGGCCCTGGCGCGGGCGTTGACGCGGGAATGCAACCGGCTGCTGGCCGAGCGGCCGGGGTCTCGGGCGGATGAACGGCTGGGGGGCGTGGCTCCGGTGGAGGCCTTCACGATGGACAACGGTCTGCTCACCCAGACCCTCAAACAGCGGCGGGATCGCATCGCGGCGCGGGATGCGGCGGTGATCGCCTCCCTCTACGGTGAGCGATGAATCCTTTGCCGCCCAGCACCGTTCCCATGGCCGAGTCTTTCACGATCAAACGGGCCATCACCATTCGCGCCGTGGTCACCCCACGTTGGAAGGAAGACGCCGAGCGCGAGCTCAGCAATGCCCTGAGCAACCTGGATGGTCAGTTGGCCCAGCTGGAGCAGGAGGGGCAGCGGGTGATCTCGGAGGTGCGCAGCCAGAGCGCCAATCCCCTCGACCCCCGGGTGCAGGAGCAGGTGGCCTCGATCCAGCAGCAGGTGGCCGCCAAACGGGCCGAGCTGGAGGAGCAGAAACGGCAGGTGTTGGAGCAGCAGCAGCAGGTGCGCACCCTCGATTTCGAGCAGGTGGTGGAGCAGGGGCAGCTGGAGAGCCTCTGCCAGGTGCGCCTGGGCGACAACCTGGTGGAAAAGATGCAAGCGTCTGTTCTGGTGCGGGATGGCGTGGTGGAGGCCCTGGAGGGTCTGGACTGAAGCGCGGCCCCTGCCGCGCGGAGCCGGTGCGGGGTGCTGCGTAGGATCGCCGTTCCTGCGCGGCTGTGCGACCAGTGGCCACCCACGACATCTTCATGCCCGCCCTCAGTTCCACGATGACCGAGGGCAAGATCGTGCAGTGGTTGAAACAGCCCGGAGATCGGGTTGCCCGCGGCGAATCGGTGCTGGTGGTGGAGTCGGACAAGGCCGACATGGATGTGGAGTCCTTCGAGGAGGGATTTCTGGCCGTGGTGTTGGTGGAGGCGGGGGGGACGGCACCGGTGGGCGACACGATCGGTTTGATCGCCGAGACGGAGGCTGAGATTGCCGAGGTGCAAGCCAAGGCCCAAGCCACCAAACCGGCCGCCAGTGTGCCGGCGCCCGCTCCCGTCGCTCCTGCCCCGGCGCCACCCGTGGCCACCCCCCCGGCTCCGGTGGCGGCGCCGGTGGCCCCTGTCGCCAGCGCCCCCGTGCCCCCCACGCCCCCGCCGGCCCCCGAGCGGACCGATGGACGGCTGGTGGCCACCCCGCGGGCGAAGAAGCTGGCCACCCAACTGGGGGTTCGCCTGGAGGGCCTGCGGGGCAGCGGCCCCAACGGCCGGATCCAGGCCGAGGATGTGGAACGGGCGGCGGGCCAGGCGGTGAGCGTGCCCCGGGTGGCGGAGGGAACAGCCCCCGCGACCAACGGCAGCGGTGCTCCCCCCCAGGTGGCGGCGGCACCGGCACCGGCGGGCGCGGCCTT
>JBKDSY010000052.1:0-2872 GCA_046340755.1 Cyanobacteriota bacterium | reverse complement strand
CCCTTCTTGGTCCTTGATCCCTTGAGCCCTTGGCCCTTGGGCTGTTGGTTTGGCCCTGGCTGTTGGCTTGCCGGATGTTTGGCTGTTGAGGCTGTTTGGCTGTTGGTGGTGGCGCCGTAGGCGCCTGAATTTTTTGCAAGTTCGTTGAGCTCCATATCAGCCATTGAAAGAAGCAAAGCTCTCAACATCGCAACAGCCCTACCACCACCAGAGGCACCTTGTTGAGTGTGAAATTCCAGAGTCTTTGTTGCCAACATGCCTCAAGAGGGTCTTGGGATGCGTGTCTGGCGTCAATGAAATTGACCTCTGGCCAAGCGGATTGGCGCCGAACAGTGGAGGCAGTCCATCCTCCTTAGACCGCGGCGCTGGCTGATCCATGGCCAGCGACCGTGACCCCGCGCCATCCACACATTGCACCGATTGAGTCCATCCAAACGACCGCCTCCCCACACGAGAACGATGGCTGCCCCACGCAAAAGGGCGTCCCCCAGATACGCCCCCAGCGGCTCCCTCCCCCCGCACCAGCACCATGGCAATGGCTCCCAGCCTCTGGAGCCCAAATGCCCACCCCCATGACCCCCGAGCGGTTGGAGGATCGCTTCCGCTTCTACCGCGCCAAACCGCACCAGCAACGGGGCATCCGCCTGCTCCACCAGGCCATCCGTGACGGCCTCCCCCCGGAGCAGGTGCTGCTGGAAGAGGCGCCCTGGGCCCTCGCCTACAGCCAGGCGCCCCTGGCGCTGCCCCCCTCCGGCGGGTTGGATCCGCGGGGGGCGGAGGAGGAGGGCCTGGCCGGTCCGGCGATTGCGGCGCCGGTGGTGGCGGGCGATTCCTACCTGCTGGTGAACGACCGCGATCAGGACATGGAGGCCCATGACCACAGCGGCCGGCTCCTCTGGCGGGTTCCCTGCCTGGCCCGCGGGCAGGGCCGCGACAACCAGTGGCGTCAGCGCAACAGCGTCGGTGGTGTGGAAGCCACCCGCCGGCCGCGGCCTCGGCCACAAGGGCCGCAGCGGCAGGGCTGAGAAGCTCAGGGGCGGGGTTCTGGACCAGTGGAGGAATACCTACGATGAGAGGGCCTTGGTTGCGGACCTGGCCATGCCCACACAAGCCGATCTCGGTTGGACAGGCTGCCCCGCCGTGGAGCGCGACCCCCTGCGGGTCAGCGGTGCCTGGGTGTTCCGCGGAACCCGTATCCCGGTAGCTGCTCTGTTCGAGAACCTCGAAGACGGCATCTCCCTGTCGGAGTTCGTCGAGCTGTTCCCTGGCGTCACCGACCAACAGGCACGGCAGGTGTTGGAGCATGTCGCCCGGAGCACGGCGGCGGCTGTGGCCTGAATGCGGATCCTGTTCGACCAGGGGACGCCCGTTCCTCTGCGGCGTTTCCTGACAGACCATGGGGTGGTGACGGCCTATGAACGCGGCTGGTCATGCCTGACCAATGGCGCTCTGATCAGCCTGGCGGAACAGGAAGGGTTTGATCTGCTGATCACCACTGACAGGAACCTGCGGGTTCAGCAGAACCTTCAGGGGCGAAGTCTGGCCATCCTGGTGCTCACAACCACCAGCTGGCCCCGGATTCTTCAGGCCACAGAACGCATCGTGGCCGCCATCACGCAGATCGAGGCAGGGGGGCTATCAGGAGCTGATGATCCCCTGAGGGCCGTGGGCACGAGCATCGGCGCCTTCAAGGCCATGGCCCAGTTGTCGCAGCTGCTACAGGCCGTTAAGCGGGCGAGCGGTTCTCGATCACCGTGCGGGGGAAGCCGGTGGCCGATCCGCTTCCCCATCGTGCAGACGGAGCACAGGGCATTCGGGCCTCGTGATTGATGACGTTGGCCCCATCCGTGAACGGAAAGGCCACCAGAACGATGTCAAAGCGAGCCAGCATCAAGCGGCCACGACCGGTTCGCCGTCTGAGAAGCTGTAAAGCTCAGGTTCCTGAGCAAGGTCGTCGAACGCTTGGCCCGCCTTGGCGAGTAAAGCTTGTGGTGCCAAGAGATCTGGAAAAGTGCTGAGGCATCCCTGGAAGCGCTGGGACGACCCCAAAACAACGAATAAACGGAGAGGGTGTCCGTGTGTTGGGGACGAGATCGGTTCCCTAAGGACGATTTTGGACGATCAAGGGCCTCGCCTGTACCGTCATCTATACCGCCCTTCATAGTTTGCAATAGTTCGAACCGGTTTGAACTTCAGGTCTCGAATTTTCTTCCGCCGCAACCGCCGCTTCATGCTCTCGTCTTGCGGAAAACCCCAGTTGTGGCCGGTGAGTTCACGAACGGGCCCTGCTGATGGCCCAGGGACTGTTCTGATCACGTTTGACGGACGGGCTCCAAGCGAAAGCCAGCCATGGGTCAGCGCCTGATCCTTTCCAACTGTCAGCCGACATCCAGGACGAGTCGGGCAACCCGCTGGTGGCCGATGGTGAGGTCATCAATCCGGCCGTCAAGGATCCACTTGCGATCGGGTGCTTGATTGTGGATCAGATGGGTGCGGAGGGTTCCGATCCAACGGGGGGCCCGTACTCCAAGCCCTGCAGCCAGCGCAGCCGGCGCCTTCAGTCCTTCGCGTCGGGCAGCGAGGACTTGATGACCGGTGGCTGGGTGCGGGTGCTGGTGAGCGCTGGTTCCCCTCAGGCTTGTTGAGCAGAGGGATTCGGAGCGAAAGCACCACCTGAGGCTGAAAGGAAGGGAGTCGAAACTCTCTCTGGCGTCAACTGGAAGAGAGTGATAGGTTGCCAATATTCCATCTGCGGGAGACTGATCACTCCCTTTATGAACGTCAAGGAGCTCCGTCTCGATCAGCTGGATGCGGTCCTGCAAGGCACCGCCAGCCATCCCCCGCCGCCACGGCCGCCGGTGGGTTGGCTGCG
>JBKDSY010000051.1:0-2940 GCA_046340755.1 Cyanobacteriota bacterium | reverse complement strand
GGGTCTGTGACCCTTGGGTCTGTGACCCTTCTTGTGCTCCCAATGGAATCCCTTCCAATGGCTCTGACGGTGAAGGGTGCTGGGGGAGAGAAACAGCCGGGCCGGACGCCCACGTTGGTGTTGAGGTTGTCCGGGTGGTTGCTGTTCCGCATGGCCGCGCGGGCGTTGACAGGATCATTGATCCAGGACCCGCCGCGCAGCAGCTGAACGACCCGCCCTCAACAGTCAATCAAGCACAGGGAGCGGTTGGGGAGGGGTTTTGAAACAAAATAATTTTTGGCGCCTACGGCGCCAGGGAGGAACAGCTAACAGCCGCAAGCCAACAGCCAAGGGTAAGACAACAGCCAAGGGATAAAGGGATTAAGTGTAAAGAAATAGTCCTGGGGGAGAGAAACAGCCGGGCCGGACGCCCACAATGGTATCGAGGTGGTCCGGGTGAAAGCCGCCCCGCAAGGCCGCGCGGGCGTAGACAGGAGCGTCGAACCAGGACCCGCCGCGCAGCAGCTTCCATACGCGCTGACCACTGGCCCTTTCCACCAGGTCCTTGGCCTCGTCTCTCCAGGGCAGGCCATCCGATGGCCAGCCCTCGCCGGTGGGATCGGGATGCCAGGTGTCTTCACACCATTCCCACACCTGCCCGTGCATCTCCGCCAACCCCAAGCGATTCACCAAACCACTGGCGCCATTCGTCCCAGACTGCTTCACCTTGGCTTGATTGGACTGACGGCCCGCTCCAAAGGCAACGCTGGAGTCATACCGTGCCCAGCGACCATCCAGGGTGTCCCCGAAATGGAAGGGCTGGCTGGCGGCCTCTGGTCCCCGCGCTCGGCAGGCCGCTTCCCATTGGCTCTCGCTGGGCAGGCCCAGTTGGGCCGCCGGGCCCTGGCCGCCCAGCTCCGACCAACGCTCCGACAGCCAACTGTTGAGTCGCCGCAGCCACTCCTGGCAGTCGAACCAGCTCACGCTGTCCACCGCCAGCTCTCCGGGTTGGGCGTAGGTGTCCCACAGACTCTCAGCGCTGGCTTTTCCCGGGTTGGTCTCCAGATCCCGCTCCATCCGAGCCACGCCCTCCACCACCGCCCGCCACTGCCCCTGGCTGATCGGATGCCTTACCAGAGCGTATGGATTCAGGGACACCTGGTGCTGGGCTTCCACATCCACTTCCCTGCAGCCGTCACGGTTGGACGCGAGCCAATCAATCACGTCCTGCCGTCCCCATTCCGTTGGCGGTGAACCCAGCTGATAAGCGCCCCCAGGCACCACCACTAGCTCCAGCTGTTGCGGCTCAGCCCCTTTCAACTCCGGCAATGGCAACCTCCACACCGCAGGCGTCACCACCTCCGTGCGGATTCTTACCCCCTCGCCTTCCTTCAAGGCCGTCAGGGTAAGCATCGGCACCTTTCGTCCCGCAGCGCTCCCGAATAAGGGAAGCTCCGCCGCCGCCGCCAGTTGCAAACCCCTGGATGCTCCCTGCAACACAGGCAAGCGGCGGTCGTGTTCAGCCCAGCCCTCCTCATCAACCACCAACAGATCCAGCGCATCAGCCCGCAGCTGCTCCTCCAGAAACTCCTCAATTCGCTTGCGCAACTTGGAGCCTTCCCCAAGTGGCAGATCTCTCGCCACCAAGCCCAGGGCTTCCAACGCCATCCGGCGCAGGTCTGGCGGCTGCTGTTGATCACTCGCCAGTCTCCGCAGAGCCTCCACCGCACCCTCCGACCCAATCAACCCCAACACCACTGCCGCCTCCTGTTGCTCCTCCCGCCGCTCCGCCTGTCGCTCGGGCACCACCTCCGCCAACACCCGCGCCAACCGCCGGCTCGCCACATCCCTCGCAGCACGCCTCTCGGAATCCTCCGGCGCCGCCGCCATCGCCGCCAGCTTGCCGATCGCGTCGCGCCGCTCGCTGGCCACCGGCACCCCCAGCTCCCACATCCACTTCCGCGCCCGCTGCAGCGCCAGCCGGTAGCGCTCCCCCTCGGGATCCAAAAAGCCCAGCTTGGCCAGACGATCGGGTACGTCTTCTGGCATCGCCAGCGCCCGCTGCCCCTTGCTCTGGGCCTCCATCGCCCCATCCCGCAGGGCCAACAAAAAGCCGCGCATCCGTTCGCGCTCGGCGTGCGGGCGAGGCTCCAGTGAGGCCACAAACGCCTCCCACACAGCTGCTCCCTCCACCAGCGCTTGTTCCTCCAGCCGGTTGAACTGCTCCGCCGCCGCCAGGTGATCCGCCAGCGGATCCAGAGGGAAACGCAGCTGACCCGCCTCCGCCCCCGGCCGCACCAGCAGCCTCAGCTCCATCAAGTAGGCGAGAACCACCTCGGCCTGCTCGACGGCCAAGGCCAGGCCCATGGGCTTGCTCTTCACCAGAGCCGCACAGGCCAGACCCTCGCTGAACTCCAATGGCTGGAACAGTGGCTTCCCGTTCTGCTCTTGCCGGTGGCTGGCCAGGGCCACCACCCTCAGCGCCCGCTGCACCAGCTCGCCATCCATCACCAGCCCAGCCCGCCGTCGCTGCTCCGGCTTGTCGGGAGTATCCAACCGCCGCACATAGCTGAACATCAGCTCAGGCACCGATCCCGCCAGCAACCCCTCCTCCCGGTGCGCGATCACGTCATCGATGAACATCTGGGCCAACAGCACCGTGATCGGTTTGTCGCCCACGATTCGCTTGAGCTGCGTCTGGGCCGGCATCAGGTCGTCGTCGCTCAGGGCTTCGCCCTGGCCCTTGCGGCGCAAGTAATCCAGGAAAAACGCCTGCAAGCGTTCCACCGCGATCCTTTGGGGCACGATCCGGCTCAAGGGCCGCTCCCGGAAACCATCGTCATCGCTGCGGCTCGTCACCACCACCAGCCCCGGTGGCATGGCAGCCAGGAGCTGCTCACGGGCCGCTGGAGCCAGCTCGGAAAGGTGGTCGACGATCGGGATCAACCTCTTGGCCGCCAA
>JBKDSY010000050.1:0-18858 GCA_046340755.1 Cyanobacteriota bacterium | reverse complement strand
GCACCCGCCGTGGCGCTCAGCAGGCACTGAACAGTGATTCCTACGCGCTAAACCAGCTGGCATGGTTCACGAATTGGATGGGATTTCAACTCAGGGCCTTTCATCCGGCCCGGCTCCAGCCCAGAGGCCCAACCCACCTGGGGATTGATCCTGCAGAGTTGACCAAATATTAATCAAGGCATCCGCTCCCGTCCACTGGGGCTCCCGAGGGGCCAAGCACTGAACACCTCCACGTCTCCCAGCCCCTTGACCGCCTGCATCCCCATGGACACGGCGCTCACCCCAGCCCCCACCTCCGTGGCGTCCCCCGCGGCGGTGGTCGCCGCCAGCCGCTCCGCCGTCGTCCGGTCGAACAGCACGGCCACCCCCAGCTGACGGGTGAGGCTCTCCAGGCGCGCAGCCCGGTTGACCGTGTCGCCGATCACGGTGAACTCCATGCGCTTGGGGCTGCCGATCTGGACCACCACCGCCGGCCCACTGGCGATGCCGATCCCGTTCGACAGGCTGTGCTCGCCCTCCCGGCTCCAAGCCCCATTGAGGCGCTCCAGGGCGGCCCCCATGGCCAAGGCGCAGGCCACGGCGGCCCGCGCCTCCAGCCTGACCCCCCGCCCCACCGGCGATCCAAACACCGCCATCACCGCATCGCCGATGAACTTGTCGACCGTGCCCCCGTGGGCCAGGATCACGTCGACCATGGCGGTGAGGTAGGTGTTGAGCTGGCGCACATGGGCTTCGCTCTGCCCTGCCGCGCTCCGCTCCCGGGTGAGGCTCGTGAAGCCTTTCAGATCGCAGAAGAGCACCGTCACATCCAAGGTGCGTCCCCGCAGGATGCCCTGGGCGGCGGCGGGATCGGCCAGGATCTCCGCCACCACGCCAGGGGCGACGTAACGCTCGAAGGTGCGCCGCAACCGGCGCCGCTCCCGCCCTTCCACCTGAATGGCGTCACCGCCGTAGAGCACCCCGAGCAGGGCCAGGCCCACGGTGGGCGCCAGCAGGGGGAGCCACAGCTGGGCGCGCTGTTGCAGGAGCAGCCCCAGCCCCAACTGGCCCACCAGGCCAAGGCCCACCAGGGAGAGTCGCCAGGCCAACCCCTGACGCCCCAGGGCCAGGAGGCCCACCAGCCCGATGGGCGCCGCGGCCACCAGCCCCCGGGCCCAGGGGGCCTCCGGCCAGGGGCGGAGGCCATCCCCCACCAGGGAATTGGCGGTGGCGGTGGCCAGGAGCTCCACCCCCGACAGGGGGCCGAAGGGGGTGGGGTAGCCGTCATCCCCCTCCAGGAGGGTGGGCCCCACGACGGCGAGGGTCCCCGCGAGGGAGCCCCGCAGGGGATGGGCGCGCCAGCGACCGTCATCCAACACCTCCCAGGCGCTCAGCCGCCGAAAACTGCCCTCCGGGCCGTAGACGTTGAGCCAGCGCCGGGCATCGCTTTGGCGGCTTGACCGCCCCGCCCGGCCCAGGATGGCCAGGGGCAGGGAGGGGGGGGCCACCACCCCCTGGGATGGCAACAGGCCGCCGGCATAGGCCTCGGGATGGCGCAGGGGATCCCCGGACAGACGGAGTGGCGTGTTGCCCAGACCCATGGCACCGGCCAGGCCCGGCAGGGCCAGGAAGGGTTCCGGCCGCACCAGCGTCAGGGCGCCAGCGCCCTGGGGATCGTGGCCCTCCGACATCTCCGCCGCCAAGACGATGCGGCCCGGATGGCGCCGCAAGATTGCGGCCATGGCCTGATCATCCGCCGGGCCGTGGCTGCTGGGGCCGGCGAAGACGACGTTGATCGCCACCACCGCCGCCCCATCCCGCAGCAGCCGCTCGGCCACCCGGCCGTAGGCCGCCCGCGGCCAGGGGAGGCCTCCGATGCCTCGGGCCCAATCGGGCGGGTTGCCCTGCCGGACAAACCAATCGCCCTGTTGCAGGGTGGCGTCGTCCACGGCCACCACCACCAGGGAATCCGGGGGGGTGCGGCGGCCCAGCAGCCCTTGGAGTTGATCCTCCAGGGCCCGATCCCACAGTCGCCAGTGGGGACCGGGCCAGCCCCCCATCAGGGCCGCTCCAGCGCCGAGGGCGGCGGTGAGCAGGAACAGGGCCCAACGGCGTGCCATGGCGTTCTCAGGCCGCCCGCGGGGGGCGACCCCGACCCGGGGCCAGGAGCTCGGGATGGACCCTCACCATGGGACGTCGATCCCCATCGTCAAAAGAAGCGGGGCAGGCCCAGCGAGGGCAGGGAGGGGGTGGGAGGCACCGGCAGGGGCAGGGGCACGGACAGGCCCGGGAAGCGGCTTTCCAGGAGGCTGCGCAGGTCGTCCAGACCTGGCAGGGGGGTGGGAAACCCCTGGAACAGGGGCCCCATCAGAATCTGCTCGTAGTCCCCCGCGTTCAGGGTCAACAGGGCCGTCACCACCCCCAGGGGGGAGAGCCGCAGCCGCTGGCCCGCCTCCAACAGGGACGGGGGGGCCCCGGTGGGCTCCCCCTCCCGCAGGGGCTCCACCTCCACGCTGCCCTCGAGCACGGAGATCTCCGCCCCCCCGTCTTCCCCCACCTCCAGGACGTAATTGGTGCCCCGCACGCTCAGGCGGGCCGAGCGGGTGCAGCCGTTTTGACGACCGGACACCAGCACCTGGCCCCGGTCCACAAGGAAACAGCCGCTGCCCAGACGCAGCCGGGAAAAGGTGTTGAGCCTGCCCACGGCGCCGGTGTTGAACAGGAGTTGGCCCCGGCTGTTGCCGGTTCGCACCTGTTGGGGCGCCCGGGCCGTCTGCCGCGGCCGGGCCTGCTCCTGGTCGATGTAGAGCTCCTTGCCATCGAGGATGTCTTGCACCAGGGCGGTCTCCGCCCCCCGGGCCCCACCGGCAAGGCCAAGCAGGGCGAGCAGACCCACCAGCAGGGCGGCCCGGGCGACCTGGGGCGGGGTCATCACAAGGGGAGCCATGGCGAGGTAGCGGGGACCGGCGGTGGGTCTCCCGGCGGCCTGGGCCGGCAGGAGCGCCCACGGAAGGGACCCCCATTGTGATCGCGAACGGGCACCCCGGTGGTGATTCAAGGCAAGCTGACGGGGCAAGGAAGCCTGCCCCGTTGCCATGGCACTGGCGCCGATCTGGTTCAGCGTTGTCCTCCTCACGGTGGTGCTGGTGGCGATCCGGCTGGTCTGCCGGCGGCGGGGGCTGCCGCCCCCACCCCTGCGCCTGCCCCTGGGGGCGGCCCTGGCCTGGGCCCTGGTGGCCAGCCTCCCCCTGGGATCCTTCATCGCCCCCCCCCAGGGCCTCCTGTTGAGCCTGGCGGACGATCTCCTGACGGCTTTCGCCACCATCCGCCTGCTCCTCTGGCTGGCCCTGGAGATCCCCGGCGGTCTGGGGTGGTGGCGGCCGCCGCCGGAGTTGCTGTTGCAGCTGCTCACCCTCGGCGGTTCCGCCCTGGCGGCGGGGGTGATCCTGCGCCAGGGGGCCCGGCTGGATGTGTTGAGCCTGGTGACCACCTCGGCGGTGATCACGGCCATGGTGGGCCTGGCCTCCCAGGAGGCCCTCAAAGACCTGATCTCCGGCCTGGAGCTGCAGCTTTCCGATGACTTCCGCATCGGCGACTGGATCGAGCTGGCGGGGGGGCAACAGGGGATCGTGACCTCCATCAGCTGGCGCGACTGCACCCTGCGCACCCTGGATGACTGCCTCCTGGTGGTGCCCAACAGCATGATCACCGCCCAAGTGCTCACCAACCGCTCCCACTTCGGCCATTGCGCCCAGCGGATCAACGTGGGCCTGGATTACAACTTCCCCCCCGCCCGCGCCCTGAACCTCTTGAGCGAGGTGGTGACCAGCCACCCCGATGTGCTGCGGGATCCGGCCCCACGGGTGCGACTGGCCCGCTTCGACGACAGCGCCATCACCTACGAGCTCCTGGTGTGGAACGCCTCCGCGGGCATCTCCCAGCTGGAGCTCCGCGGCGCCCTGTTGTCGCGGATCTGGTATGCCCTGCGGCGGGAGGGTCAGACCATCCCATTCCCCGTGCGCCAGGTGGAGCCCCGCCGCGGCCCGCCGCTGGAGGATCTCGACAGGCCCCTGTCCCTGGAGAGCGCCCAGGCCCTGCTGGCCGGGGGCCTGTTTCAAGACCTCAGCGACCCCCAGCGGCGGCGGCTCCTGGAGGGCAGCCCAACCCCTTGGTTTGGACCCGGTGAGGTGATCGTGCGGGAAGGGGAGACGGGGGACTCGCTTTACGTGGTGCTGCAGGGGCGGGTGGAGGTGAGCAAGGGGCTGGAGGGGCGGTCGAGGGTGGTGGCGGAGCTGGGGAGCGGGGAAGTGTTCGGCGAGATGACCCTCTTTCTCAATGCCCCCCGCAGCGCCACGGTGCGGGCCCTGGAGGAATGCCGGCTGTTGCGGGTGGGGCGGGCCGCGGTGAGCGCCCTGCTCGCCGACGACCCCGCCTTGCTGGAGCGGTTGGCCAGCCTGGTGGCCGCCCGCCGGGCGGAGCTGGAGCAGCTCAGCCAGGAGGAGGCCCACGCCCAAACCACCGGCCTGCTGCAGACCATGAAGCGCCTGTTCGCCGCCTTGACCGGGCCCTGAAGGGCCGTGGGCCTCAGCTTGGGTCGCGCCAGGGGGCGTGGATGTCCTGCAGGGCCGTCACCTCGACGGTGCGGTGTTCCTGCAGGGCGGCAATGCCCTCCACCGCCGCCCGGGCGCCGGCCAGGGTGGTGACCGTGGGCACGTCGTAGTCGAGGGCGGCCCGGCGCAGGTAGCGGTCGTCGTGGGCGGCCTGGCGCCCCACCGGGGTGTTGATCACCAACTGGATCTGGCCGGAGCGGATGGCGTCTTCGATGTTGGGCCGGCCCTCGTGCACCTTGAGGATCGATTCCACCTCCAGGCCTTCGGCCCGCAGGGCGGTGGCGGTGCCGGCGGTGGCCACCAGGGCGAAGCCCTTGGCGGCCAGCTGCTGGGCCACGGACACCAGGGCCGGCTTGTCACGGTCGTGGGTGGAGAGGAACACGGTGCCCGCGGTGGGCAGGGCCTCTCCGGCGGCCAGTTCCGCCTTGGCATAGGCCAGGCCGAAGCCGCTGGCAAGGCCCATCACCTCTCCGGTGGAGCGCATCTCCGGGCCCAGCAGGGTGTCGGCGCCGGGGAAGCGTTGGAAGGGAAGCACCGCCTCCTTCACCGCCACCCGGGGGGGCAGGGGTTCCCGCCCCAGCCCCAGCTCGGCCAGGGTGGCGCCAGCCATGAGGCGGCTGGCGATCTTGGCCAGGGGCACCCCCGTGGCCTTGGCCACGAAGGGCACCGTGCGGGAGGCCCGGGGATTGGCCTCCAGGATGAACACCACCCCGTTGCGCACGGCGAACTGGAGGTTGATCAAGCCCCGCACCTCCAGGGCGCGGGCCAGGTCGGCGGTCCAGCCGCGGATGACGGCCAGGGTGTCGGCGGAGAGGCTGACCGCCGGCAGGCTGCAGGCGGAGTCGCCGGAATGGATCCCCGCCGGCTCGATGTGCTCCATCAACCCGGCGATCACCACCGCCCCGGTGGCGTCACAGAGGGCATCCACATCCACCTCGATGGCGTTTTCCAGGAACTGGTCGATCAACACCGGATGGTCGGGCTCCACGGACACGGCCTCGCTCATGTAGCGGTTGAGCTCCGCTTCGTCGTAGACCACTTCCATCGCCCGGCCCCCCAACACGTAGCTGGGGCGCACCACCACGGGGTAGCCCACCCGTTCCGCCACGCCCCGGGCCTCTTCTTCGCTGCGGGCCAGGCCGTTGTGGGGCTGGCGGATCTCCAGCCGCTGCAGAATCTCCTGAAACTGCTCCCGATCCTCCGCCCGGTCAATGGAGAGGGGCGAGGTGCCCCAGAGGCGGGTGCCGGACGCCAGACCCTCCGCACTCTCCAACCAGCGCATCAGGGGCATGGCCAGCTTGAGGGGGGTCTGGCCGCCGAATTGCACGATCAGCCCCTCCGGCCGCTCCGCCTCCAACACATTGAGCACGTCTTCGAGGGTGAGGGGCTCGAAGTAGAGCCGGTCGCTGGTGTCGTAATCGGTGGAGACGGTTTCGGGGTTGCTGTTGACCATCACCGTGGCGAACCCCACCTCCCGCAGGGAGAAGGAGGCATGGCAGCAGCAGTAATCGAATTCGATGCCCTGGCCGATGCGATTGGGGCCGCCGCCCAGGATCATCACCTTGCGGCGGCGCTCCGGTTGCACCTCGTCGGCCGGGGCCTGCCGTTCCAGGGTGCCATCCTCCAGGAGGCGATAGAGGGGCCGCTCGTAGGTGGAGTAGTGGTAGGGCGTGCTGGAGGCGAATTCCGCCGCGCAGGTGTCCACCGTCTTGAAGACGGCGTTGACCCCCAGCCGTTGCCGGTGGCGCCGCACGGAGAGTTCATCACTGCCGGTGGCCCAGGCCAGCTGTCGATCGGAATAGCCCAGCTGCTTGAGCTCCAGGAGGGCGGGGGCCTCCAGCTCGGCCAGGGCTCGGCCCCGCAGGAGCCGCTCCTCCGCCGCCAACACCCCTCGCAACTTGGCCAGAAACCAGGGATCCATGCCGCTCAGGGCATGGATCTCCCCGTCGCTGCGGCCGGCCACCATGGCGGCACGCACGGCCAGGATCCGCTCGGGGGAGGGCACCCGCAGCTGGCGATCGAGCTCGCTGGGGGCCGGCCGGGCCTCGGGCCGATCACAGCCCCAACCCGCCAGCCCCGTTTCCAGGGAGCGCAGGGCTTTCTGGAAGGATTCCTCGAAACAGCGGCCGATGGCCATGGCCTCCCCCACCGACTTCATCGAGGTGGTGAGCACCGGAGGGCTGCCGCGGAATTTCTCAAAAGCGAAGCGGGGAATCTTGGTGACCACGTAGTCGATCGTGGGCTCAAAACAGGCTGGGGTGGCCCCGGTGATGTCATTGATGATTTCGTCGAGGCGATAGCCCACGGCCAGCCGGGCGGCAATCTTGGCGATGGGAAAACCGGTGGCCTTGCTGGCCAGGGCGGAGGAGCGGGAGACGCGGGGATTCATCTCGATCACCACCACCTCCCCATCGGCCGGATTGATGGCGAACTGAATGTTGCTGCCGCCCGTATCCACGCCAATTTCACGAATGATGGCGATCGCCTGATCCCGCAAACGCTGATATTCCCGGTCGGTGAGGGTTTGGGCGGGGGCCACCGTGATCGAATCGCCGGTGTGCACACCCATGGGATCAAGATTTTCAATCGAGCAAACAATCACCACGTTGTCGGCGTTGTCGCGCATCACCTCCAGCTCGAATTCCTTCCAGCCCAACAGGGATTGCTCGATCAGGATCTGGCTGACGGGAGACGCTTCCAGCCCGCTTTTGCAGATGGCGCGGAATTCCTCCGGGTTGTAGGCGATGCCCCCACCGGATCCCCCCAGGGTGAAGGCGGGACGAATCACCCGGGGGTAGCTGCCGATGCCATCCCCCACCACCTCCGCCTCCTCCAGGCTGTTGGCGATCCCCGAGGGGCAGACGGCAACGCCGATGCGCTCCATGGCCTCCTTGAAGAGCAGGCGATCTTCCGCCTTGCGGATGGCCTCCAGGTTGGCGCCGATCAACTCCACGCCGAAACGGGCCAGGGTGCCATTGTCCGCCAGGGTGACGGCCAGATTGAGAGCTGTCTGGCCCCCCATGGTGGGCAGCAGGGCCTGGGGGCGCTCCCGCTCGATCACCCGGGCCACCACCTCGGGGGTGAGGGGTTCGATGTAGGTGCGGTCCGCCAGATCCGGATCCGTCATGATCGAGGCGGGGTTGGAGTTCACCAGCACCACCTCAAAGCCCTCCGCCCGCAGGGCCTTGCAGGCCTGGGTGCCGGAATAGTCGAACTCGCAGGCCTGGCCGATCACGATCGGCCCCGAGCCCAGCAGCAGGATGCGACGCAGATCCGTGCGGCGGGGCATGGGGTGGGGGAGGGCAAAACAGGCCTAGCCTCTCACGCGTGCGGCCTTCACTCCAGCGGCCCGCCGCTCCGCCTGGGAAGGATCGCTAATCTGATGGGCATTCCCCGATCCACTCCCCGCCGCCGATGAGCGAACTCCAGCGCCTGAAGGGGCTGCTTCCCCCGGAAATGCAGAGCTGGGTGTTTGTCGAAGCGGCCGCTTCCGTGGATCCCCCCTTGATCACCCTGGAGGAGATCGGTCGGGATGAGGTGGAAATTCAGGTGGATCTGGAGAAGTGGGACCAGCTGGCCCTCGACCACCGCAACCTCCTCTTCTGGCATGAGGTGGGGCGGATCCAAAACGACGCGATTCCGCGGGACGGCTGGGAAATGGCCGCCCTGGCCATCGGCCTGGGCGGGGCCATCGGTGAGCTCTGGGTGCAGGACGGACTCCTGTTGCTGGTGGCCATGGGCCTCTCCGGCTTCGCGGGGTATCGGCTGTATCTGAAAAACAACTCGGAGAAGCGCTTGCAAGACGCCATCCAGGCGGACGAGCGGGCCATCGAGCTGGCCTGCCGCTTTGGCTACAGCCTCCCCAACGCCTACAAAAGCCTGGGGGGGGTATTGAAGGAGCTGGTGGAGCAGAGCCGCAAGAAACGCAAGCGGGCCTTCTACGAGGATCGGCTGGAGGCCCTGCGCAAGAGCGCCGGCAAGGCCCGGGCGGAAATGGCCCAACAGCAGGGTTCCCGCCAATCCATCAGCAGTGAGAACGTTTATGGCTGATTCCAACCGTGCCGATCTGGGCAGCGAGGCCCTGGCCCGACTGGCGGCCGAGGCCTGCGACGACCGCAAGGCGGTGGACATCCGCCTGATCCGGGTGGAGGACGTGTCGTCGCTGGCCGACTGGTTTGTGATCTGCAGTGGCC
The DNA here is from genome assembly GCA_046340755.1 of Cyanobacteriota bacterium. Lineage (GTDB taxonomy): Bacteria > Cyanobacteriota > Cyanobacteriia > PCC-6307 > Cyanobiaceae > Cyanobium. The sequence goes on along the minus strand of JBKDSY010000050.1, from coordinate 10,076 downwards.
TCAGTGACGTGCAGGTGCGGGCCATTGCCCGCTCCGTGGAGGAGCGGCTGGCGGAGGAGGCCCACCGCCTGCCCCTGCGCCAGGAGGGTCAACGGGAGGGTCGCTGGCTGCTGTTGGACTACGGCGAGGTGATCGTGCACGTGCTCACGCCCCAGGAGCGGCACTACTACGACCTGGAGGCGTTTTGGCGCCATGGGGAGCAGCATCGCTTCACCCCCGCGGCGCCCGTGGCCACCCCTCCCCTTGAGCAGCCGGCGTGAACGAGCCCCCATCGCCCTTCACCTTCGATGCCGCTGAACCCCTGGAGCCCTGCCCGGTGGCGAAGGAGCAGCTCCCTCTGGAGGAATACAAGCAACTGGAGCGGTCGTGGTTTTTTCGCTGGCCGGCCGAGGGCACCGGGGCCCTCTACCGCGCCCTGGGGGTGGCCTGGCTGCTCACCCTGCCCCTGGGCCTGATGGTGGCCAGCGGCAGCTGGAGCCTCAGGCACCACCCCCCCCAGCTGGCGGCCGCGGCCTGCACCTTCACCCTGGTGCTCCCCCTGTTGCTCCTGCTGCGCCAGTGGCTGGGCTGGTCGCACCTGAACCGGCGCCTGTGCGCGGAGCGGGTGGAGTATGAGGAATCCGGCTGGTATGACGGGCAGGTGTGGGAAAAGCCCCTGGCGTGGCGGCAACGGGATCTGCTCGTGGCCCGTCACCAGGTGGGTCCCGTGTTGCAACGGCTGCGGCGGGCCTTTCTCTGGACCCTCCTGTTGATGGGCGTGGGAACTGGCCTCTGTCAGGCTCTTTGACACCACGGCCGGCGGCCTCCGCGCCACCCCCTTCCCCAGCCCTCCACCATGTCCCTGTCCTCCAGCTTTTCCGGGGCCAACCGCTCCCTGGGACCCCAGCTGCAGGTGCGCCTGTTGCGGGAGGGCATCGCGGAATCCACCCATCGGGTGCATGCCGTGGTGTGCGACCAGCGTGGAAGGGTGTTGATGCGGGCGGGTGATCCCCAGCTGTTGACCTTCCTGCGGTCGGCCCTGAAACCTTTTCAGGCCACGGTTTACGTGAGCAGCGGCGCGGCGGAGCGCTTCGGCGCGGGCGACCGGGGCCTGGCCATCGCCTGTGCCTCCCATGCGGGCACCACGGCCCACGCCAGGGAGGCCTTTCGCCTGTTGTGGGGCGCCCAGCTGGAGGCGGAGCAGCTGCAGTGCCCGCCGCCGGAGGAGGGGCAAAGCGCCCTGCGGCACAACTGCTCGGGCAAGCATGCGGCGTTCCTGGCCACCTGCCGCCTGCTCCACTGGCCCCTGGAGAGCTACCTGCAGGTGGACCATCCCCTGCAGCGGGAGGTGTTCAAGCGGGTGGGGGAATTGCTGGGCCTGCCCGCCGCCGAGCTGGTGGCGGCCCGGGATGACTGTGGGGCGCCCACCCTGCAGCTGCAGCTCTCCCAAATGGCCCTGCTTTTTGCCCATCTGGGGGCGGGCACCCAGCCGGATCTGGAACGGCTCAGCCGGGCGATGTTGGCCCACCCGGAGCTGGTGGCGGGGGAGGGGCGGTTTGACACCGAGCTGATGCGTCGGGCCCATGGGCAGGTGGTGAGCAAGGGCGGAGCGGAAGGCATCCAGTGCCTCAGCCGCGTGGGCGAGGGCCTGGGGGTGGCGATCAAGGTGGAGGATGGCTCCGCCCGGGCCAAGCAAGCGGTGGCCCTGCATGTGTTGAAGCAGCTGGAGTGGCTGACGCCGATGTGTGTCGAGGAACTGGCCGAGCGCTTCCAGCAACCGGCCCCCCACCTGAGGCTGGAGGTGGTGGGGGAACTGCGCTCCTGAGCACCGACAGCGGGTGGGGGGCGACGGCCTGGTAAGATTCATTCATCGGCGCGGGGTAGAGCAGTCTGGTAGCTCGTCGGGCTCATAACCCGAAGGTCGCGAGTTCAAATCTCGCCCCCGCCACCAAATCTCCACCAGAGGCAAGGTAACTTGCCTCTTTTTTTTCGTTCGCTCATATCCATTCACCCCTTCACTGATAACCGCTCACCCTTCACTCATACCCATTCACTCTTCGCCTATAACCATTCACTCATCGATGACAACCGTTTCCTCTTCACCGTTCACTCTTGGCTGTGTACTATTGATTCATCACTGTGACGGTTTCTTCATCGCTGATCACGGTTCCACCTTTTCTGTCCAAGGCTCAGCCTTTGCTGTCATCGGTCGAGCCTTCTCCAAGGTCGAGCCTTGTCCAACGTCGAGCCTTGTCCAACGTCAAGCCTTGTCCAACAAGGGTTTCTCCTGGACGGCAGCCTGGCTTAGGGAGCGATCGCCAGCGCGGGGGCGGTCCCTGCCCAAGACACCGCTGGCCTGAACCTCAGGCGGCAAACACCTGGCGGTAGAAGCCGCAGAGCCGATTCAGATCCCAATAGGGGGTGGGCTGGTTGTCAACAAAACAGGCAGCCCGCTGATAACGGCGGAAGAGGTCATCATTTTGATCGATCTCCATGATGGCGGCAATCAGCTCTTCATCGGAGGCGAAATCCATGGCATTGAGATAGGAATCCGGAGCAAAGTCTGCCCGCACATCTGGGTTTCCCCAATAGATTGGGATGGCCCCTGCCAGAAGCGGGTCGAGTATTTTTTCGGTGGTGTAACCAAGAGCGCTTTCATTTTCAAAGGCAATGTTGAATTTGTACTGCCGCAGAAATTTGATCTTGTTATCCACTGTATAGCCCGTATTGTTAAGCCAACGCCCAGCGGAGTCGACGGGTTTGTAGCTGTTCAGAGCGTGAAAGAATTGATTGCGCCGCTGGGGCTTGCCGTTGCCAAAGACAAAACTGCAAAACCGGTCTCGGGGCTCGGCGAAGCTGTCGCCTTGCACCCGGCTGAGCAGGAGGGCCAACATCGACTCAATGCCCTCGGGGAGATCGAGCCCCCTGGATTGATACCAGGCGTGATAAATGTAAACAGGTAGGCGTAGGTTGCGGGGATCTGTTGTGGTGTCAAAACTGATGGCAAACTGGCATTCGGCAAAGTCAGGCTTGACATTTTCACCGGTATAAAACAATTTTTTGCAATTAAATCTCTTGTGCCGCTCTCCGAACACGGAATAAATCAACACATCTGGCCATAGTTTTGTCAGCTTGTAGCGAATTCCAAAAAGCTCAAGCGTGTGGGTGAAAAAATTGTTTTTCGGGTTGAAATCCGCCCAGAAATCCTCGAACCACAATCGGATCATCGCTGTCCCAAGCCCAGGGGGCGGCCATTGCACATGGGCTGTTCAGCGGCTGTCATCTCCTGCGTCGTGAGCCCCGCCGTCCTCCACCTTCCGATCGCCGGAACCCCCGATTGCGCGTGGCGGCAGCGTAGGGAACCGCGTTGGATCTGGCAAGCCATCCCTCCCGCCGCCCGGTGGCGTCATGGCAGCCTCTTGGGATCCTTCCAGGCGCGTGCATGGCTTCGCAGACGTGGGACCAGGCCCCATCGGATCCCGTGGATGCGGTGGTGGTTGGGGCGGGCGCCAGCGGGGGCGTCGCCGCCATGGTGCTGGCGGAGGCGGGGCTGCGGGTGCTCGTGCTTGAGGCGGGACCGGAGCTGGCCGCGGGCCAGGCACTGGCCGGCGAACCCCTCAACAGCCTGCGCCGCATCGCCTCCCTGGCCAGCGGCCACCAGCGGCTCCAGGCCAATCACCCCGGCTACTGGAAGCACAACCCCCAGCTCTTCATTGATGAGCAGCGCCACCCCTACCTGACCCCCGACGATGCCCCCTTCCTCTGGACCCGGGGCCGCCAGGTGGGGGGGAAGTCCCTCACCTGGGGGGGCATCACCCTGAGGCTGTCCGACTACGAGTTCAAGGCGGGGGAGTGGGATGGGCGCAGTCCCTCCTGGCCCATCAGCCACGGGGATCTGGCGGAGCATTACGCCCGGGTGGAACGGCTGCTCGGGGCCCGCGGCCAGCGGGATGGCCTGCCCCAACTCCCCGATGGCGACACCCTGCCCCCCCTGCCCCTGACGCCAGGGGAGCAGGTGCTGCAGGCGGCGGCCCAGGAGCTGGGCCTGCCCCTGATCGCCTCCCGGGGCTGCACCCCGGCCACCCCAGGAGGGGCGGGCCCCTGGCCCCGCTCCAGCGCCCAGGGCTCGACCCTGCCGCGGGCCCTGGCCACGGGCCGGGTGCGGGTGCGGTCCCAGGCCACGGTGAGCCATTTGTGGATGGAGGCCTCGGGGGAGCGGGCGCGGGGGGTGGTGCTCGTGGACGGCCGGAGCGGGGGGATGGAGAAGGTGGCCGCCGACCTGGTGGTGCTCTGCGCCTCCACGATCGAAACCCTGAGGATTCTTCTCCACTCCCGCGAGGGCCTGGATGGACCGGCCCTGCTTGATCCTTCCGGCAGCCTCGGCTGCCACCTGATGGATCACATCTCCAGCAGCTGTTTTTTCAGCCTGCCAGTGCAGGGATCGCCGGGGGCGCTGGCGGAACTCTCCGGGGCCGGCAGCTGTTTCCTTCCCAATACCCTCTTCGGGGCCGAGGGCGCGGCGGAGTTTGCCCGCGGCTATGGCCTCTGGGGGGCCGTGCAGCGCTTCGATCCCCCGGACCTGTTCAAGCGACGACCCGGGGAGGCGCTGGGGTTTCTGATCGGCCACGGGGAAGTGCTGCCCTCGGCGGAGAATCGGGTCACCCTCTGCCTGGATCAGCGCGACGGGCAGGGCTTGCCCCTGCCCGTGATCAGCTGCCGCTGGGGGCCCAATGAGCAGGCCATGGTGGCCCACATGCGGGCCCGCATGGAGGCGGTGGTGGCGGCGGCCGGGGGTCGGATCGAGCCACTGGAAAACCTGGTGCGGTTGCCCCTGTTGGAGCCCTGGATCAAAACCAGTCCGGCCCTGGGGGTGGTTTCGGCCCCACCGGGGTATTACATCCATGAGGTGGGCGGCGCCCGCATGGCCAGCCACGAGGAGGGGGGGATGGTGGATGCCTGGAACGCCTGCTGGCGAGCCCCCAACGTGCTCGTCACCGATGGGGCCTGTTGGCCCAGCGCGGGCTGGCAGAGCCCCACCCTCACCTTGATGGCCCTCACCTGGCGGGCCTGTGAGGGGGCCCTGCACCGGGGGGGTCTGGGGGGTGAGGCCTGAGGCCTTGGGTGTGGAAGCCCACACGCAGGGCCGGGAGTGGTGTCCGTCACCACAGAACCCGGGGCGGGAGTGGTGGATCATTCTTAGGCGACCTTAAACGGGTCGGGCAAGGGAGAAACAGCAGGCGGAGGTTGGCCCCTCCGCCTTTTTTTTGTTTGCTGGCCTGGCGCTGGCCGGCCGGTTCGTTTAGCTGCCGATCTCGGAAAACAGGCCCGCCAGGTAGTGATCGCGCACACAGGCATCACGGGCGCCGTTCTGGAACAGGAAGCCGGCCAGGGCAGAGGTGATCACGCTGTATTGATCCCACTGGGGGTGGCTGCGGATGAACTCCCGCATCCCGTCAAAGAGGGCCTCCGGCACCTCCGCCTCCAGGCTGACGCTGGGGCAACTGGGCCGCCTTGGGGGGGTGGAGGCGCGGCCGGCGTCGCTCTCCGCCTGACCCTCAGTCCACTCCGCTGCCAAGTCGTTCACAGGGTCCAGGCGATATGGACCCCAGTACGCCACAGCCCCACCCCCTTCGTCAAAGCGTCCCCCGGGGGGGGGCGCAGGGGTCTCGGGGCTCAAGACGCCTGATCCCCACTGGGATGTGAGCGAACGGGGCGGGAGGGGGACTCCGGCCTTGGCCTCCGGCTGGAGGTTGTCAAGGGATCGGGTCACAGCGGCGAGGTTTCCCCAAAAGGAACCTGAATGGACAGGGTGTGGGCCCAGGGGGTGGGGAAAACAGGGGGGTGAACTGTGGGAAACGCGAGAGCGGTGGGGAAAACGGCAATCGATAGCAATCCCTTAACCATGGCCACGAACTTGCCGGATCCAGGCTGAGACGGTGTCAGGTGTGACGAAGTGTTCGGGGGCCGAGGGGATGGTGGGCGTGGGGGTAGGGGGGATGGTGGGAGCCGGAATGGTCGTGGTGGTCGTGGTGGTCGTGGTGGTCGTGGGGCAGGGGCACCCCATCGGGTTGACAGGCCCCGGTGCATTCCCGCTCGCAGAGGGTGCAGCTCTCCATGGAGCCCTCCACGTGGTGGTGGTGGCTGTGCTGGGGCAGGCCCACCTCCGCCTCAAACCCAAGCACCTGGGCCCGGTATTTGCAGAGGGAGCAATTCATCGCGCTCGTGCCTTCCAACACCTCCGTGAGCCGCTCTTGAAAGGTGTGCAGCACCCGGGGGTGGTCTCCGAGGTAGGAGGCCTGGAGGAGCTCCACCTCCGGGTGGTCCGCCGCCACCAGGGCACTGTGTTGGGCGATGCGACTGACCAGAACCCCGGAAAACAAAAAGTAGGGAAAGACCACGATGCGCCGGTAGCCCAGCTTCACCACCTGCCGCAGGCCCGGCTCCACCAACGGAAACGTCACCCCTGAATAGAGGGTCTCTCCCCAGCCAAAGCCAAACCCCTCCACGAGCATGCGGGTCACCTTGGCCACGTTGGAGTTGGCGTCGGGGTCGGAGGAGCCGCGGCCCACCACCACCAGCAGGGTGTCGTGGAGCGGGGGGGGCTCCTGACCCGCCTCCCGGAGTCGACGGTCGCCCTGCTCCAGGCAGGCGCGAATCCGGGCGCCGGCCGCTTGGATCATGCCCAGATCCACCCCCAACTCCCGCCCGTAATCCACCTTCAGCCCCGATTCCGCCGCGAAGGCATTGAGCACGGAAGGGATGTCGTTTTTGGCGTGGCCCGCCGCGAAGAGCATGGCGGGCAGGGCCAAGATGTGGCGCACCCCCTGGGCCTGGAGGGTCTCCAACCCCTCCCGCAGGATGGGCCGGGCGAACTCCAGATAGCCGTGGGCCACGGGCACCGGCTGGAGATGGTCGCGCAACTGCCGGGCCAGATCGGCAAACTCGGCCACCGCCAGGCGGTTGCGGCTGCCATGGCCGCAGATCATCACGCCGATGGGGCCATGGGGACCCTCCAGGGGGGGAAGGGCACGCTCAGGCGGAGACAACGTCATGGAAGGTTGCAATGCTCCGACCCTATTCCGCCAGGCCAGGCGCCAGCGCTTGGATCCACCAGGCAGCTCCTAGATTCTGTTCACTTGCCGTCAGGGCCCCACGCCCCCCCTGGCCCGTGACCCTCCGTCTCCCCCCCTACCAGCCCCTGCCGCCCCCCCACCCCGACCGGGAGCTGATGGAAGTGCGGGTGGCCGAGCTGCAACCCACCCAGATGTGCGTGGGGTTGGCGGAGGTGCGGAGCCGCCAACGGGACTTTGCCGATGAGACCCGGGAGGAGCGTCGGGCCTACCTGGCCAGCAAACCGGTGCCCCTGGTGTTGGGCTCCGAGGGGGAGGTGTGGATGGTTGATCGCCATCACCGGCTGCGCGGTTTGGTGGAGATGGATCCGCAGGCCACCGCCTTCGGCTATGTGGTGTTGGACCTGACGGGGGCCCCCCGGGAGCAGGTGTTGAACGACATGGAGCAACGGGGCTGGCTGTACCTCTATGACGGCCGCGGCGTCGGCCCCCACCCCGCCTCCGCCCTGCCCAGGCGACTGCCGGAGCTGCTGGATGACCCCTATCGCAGCCTGGTCTGGAAACTGAAACGGGAAAAACGCATCGCCGCCCAACCCCTGATTCCCTTCCATGAATTCCGGTGGGGGGCCTGGCTGCGGCGCCGTCCCCTGCCCCCCTTCAGTTCCGAGCGCCTGGAGCCAGCCCTGCCGAAGGCCCGGGCGTTGGTGGTGTCACCCACGGCCTCCCACCTGGCGGGGTGGACAGGCGCGGAGAGGGGATAAGGCGCACGTAAATGGCTGGTACGACTGGTCGTCGGGCACCATAATTGCCATAACAAATCCTTTTTGCAAGACATTTACATGTTGCCCAGTCCATCGTTGCAGGCGGAGAGCGCGCGGGAAGACGAGCGGGAGCGACGGCTCCGCCATCGAATTTCTCAGTTGATGGATGGGGGATCCCTGGCCTTGTTCGCGATCTTTGGGTTTCAACTCCTGCCGATCGTGATTGAGAGCAAGCCATTGCAGCCCCCGTGGCAGGGCCAGTTCGTGGAGACCCTTCTCAATCAAAGCGTTCTGGCCTTCCTGGGCTTTGCCTTCCTGCACCTGGCCGTTCTGCTTCACCCCAACAAGCAGCCCCTGCGCACGCGACTGCGGCAGGTGCGCCACCTGGCGGTGGTGGCAACGGTGGCCTATCTGCTTTTGATCCCCCTGCAGTTGTCCAGCTCCATTCAGGAGTTCAGGGCGGAACGGCGGTTGCAACAACTCCATGCCGCCCAGGCCACGCGGCTGATTGAAATCCGGGATTGGTTCCAACAGGCGAAGACCACGACCGAGATCGATCAACGCCTGCAGGCGGTGTCCGAGCCCGGTCTGACCCCGGAGCAGTTGAAGATGAGCTTGCCCCAACTCCAGGATCAACTGCAAAAGGAGACGCTCCGCCGCCAAGGACTGCTCGAGCCCCTCGACCAGAAGAAGCCAGGCGGGCTCTCTCCGCTGATGCTCCTGATCAAGCGGGTGGGATCGTCAGTGGGCTGGGCGGCGGCCTTCGCCGCCGGCGCCGTGCCCTGGGGCACCAAAACCACCCTGTTGGAGCGCCTGCAAAAGCGCTGACCCCTGGCCCCTCAAGAACGATTGCGGGGGGCTTGGCCATCACCCTGAAGCAACTGCCGCTCCCACCGCTGGAGCAGGCGTCCACCCCACCAGGCCGCCAGGGCCAGGGGAGCGGCCAGGGCCAACCCCCTCGGGGTGGGCTGCCAGGCCACCGCCAACACGGCCAACCAGGGCACCACCGCCAGCCAAGGGCGCCAGCGGCGGATGGCGGCGAGGGCGCCGGAGCAGGCCCGGCAGTGCTCGGTGTGGCTGTGGTAGCGCTCCAGTAAGGGGACGGGCTCCAGCCTGGGGGGCAGGGGTTGGTCGGGAAAGGGCACGCCGCCGTGGTCGAGCACCCAGCGGTGCAGGGCGATCACGTAGCGATCGGCGGGACTGGCCAGATAGCAGGCCCGGGCAAGCTCCGGGCTTCCGCCTCGCTGGGCAAGCACCCGCTCCTGCCAGTGCAGGAAGAGCTGGTCGTCTTCCAACACCACATGGTTGCCCAGATGTTGCAGCCAGGTGGGGCGCAACCGCAGGAGCAGGGGGGGCAGGGGGGAGCGGAACTGGAAGGGGAAGCGGGCAAAGAGCCGGCAGGCCCCCGGTCGGATGGGCGTGGCGTACACCACGGTGAGGATGCGGGCGAAGCCGGGGGCGGTGAGGTCGTGCCACATCAGGCCAGGGGCCAGGAAGGTGGTCGACTGGGGGCCGAGCTTGCCCCGGCGGGGTCCCTCCTCCCACAGACCGGTGAAGCCGGAGGCGTCGGCCCCCAACACCTGGAGCTCCACCGGCCCGGCGTTTTCCCGACGGCCCACCGTGCCGTGGTGGGTGAAGGGCACATGGCTGACGTCCAACACGTTTTCCAACAGGGTGAGGGCGTCGTAGGGGAGGTCGCGGAAGGTGTCTTGCACCAGCCAGGGGCGCTCGCCGGGCGCGGGGGACTCCTCCAGCTGGGGCACCAGGGGGAGGGGCACCGCGGCGCTGTCGGCCGGGTCGCCAGCGAAGACGAAGAGCAGACCCTGGCCCGTGGCGGTGGCATAGGCCCGGCAGCGGCCGCGGGGGTTGGCGGCCGCCTCGGGGGTGGCCTGGGGGATGGCGGTGCAGTGGCCATCGCCGCCAAACGTCCAGCCGTGGTAGGGGCATTCCAGCTCGCCAGCCCCGTTGAGCCGTCCTTCGGAGAGGGGCACGAGCCGGTGGGGGCAGACATCGGCGAAGGCGCGCCAGCAGGCGCCGGCCCGATCCCACCAGAGCACCAGGTCGTCGCCGAGCAAGGTGAAGGGGGTGGGGCGCGCGGGATCCAGGTCTTGGAGATAGGCCACCGGATACCAGGCGCGGCGCCAGGGGGACTGGGGCGGCGCACTGGTGGAGGGGGCGTCGACCTGGGGCGCGGAGGCGGGGCTCATGGACGGCTGGGGTGAAGCCGGCGTGGCGCGGAGCGTCCCGGCGGTGCCCCATCATGGCG
>JBKDSY010000049.1:0-2925 GCA_046340755.1 Cyanobacteriota bacterium | reverse complement strand
CCTCTGGGGCGTGGCGGGGGGCGTGGATTGCGGTGGCCTGAGGTGATTCGGGTGAAGCCTTGGATGCCGCGGCGCTGTGGGTATCCAGGTCGTCGTTGTTCTTCTGGACGGTGTTCAGGACTCCGCCAGTCCCCAGCCCGCCGTTGGCCTGGGGACCCTCGCCGACACTGACTGGCTCGTCAACATCGATGGAGGCATCCACCAACACCGAAAAGCGCCGGCTGGCGCGGTCATCGAGGCGGGCCCAGGCCTGGAGCACGTTGGCCGTGGCCTCCAGCGGCAGGGCGGCTTGGTGCAATTGCCGGCCCCAGAGCTCAAGGTTCGCTTCCACCTTGCGGGCCCGATCGGCAAAGGCGGAACTGGGCCAGATGGCGTAACCCTCCAGATACCAGCGCAGATCGTCCGCCTCGATCGGCCCCAGGGGCGCCACCAGCCGCCAGCGCCCGCTGCTCACCTCCCGCAGGGCCGGGTTGGCGGGCTGGTAGACCAGCCGGGCCCGGGCGCTGGCCCGTCGCACACCGTCTCGCTCCCAAAAACCCAGGTCGGTGAGTTCCAACATCAGCTCCTCCACCGGCTCGGCGGGGGGCTGGGGCTCGGCTCCTGCATCGGCGGGCAGGCGCCGGCCCAGGGCCACCAACAAGCGGTCGAGCGCGGCGATCACCCCACCGGCGCCGCTGCTCACGGGGATGTAGGCCGGTTCCTCGCCGAATTGGGCCTCCAACACGCCGAGTTTGGTGCCATCCAGGGCCAGGGGAATCACGGGGAAGGCGCCAGCGCCTCGCTCGGCCTGCAGCCTCAGCGCAAAGTCCAGTTCCTTCCCCACCCATTTCGACTGCAGGCCGGCGGGGCTGACGAGAACAAGAAACGCCGACGAACCCTCAATCGCCCGTTGCACCTCCGGCCAAAACAGATCTCCCCCCCGCAACTGCCGCGAATCAATCCACACCTCTTGCCCGCAATCCCCCAGAGCCCTCTGCAGCTCCCGCACAACCGCGTCGTCGTCTGTGCTGTGGGAGAGGAAGATCGGGGTCATCGCTGATCCCAGCCCCGTCCGATGGGTTGAGAGCCTGCCAATCCGATCTCCCCTGACACCAATCACACCTTACCTTCACTTACACCATCCCGTCCCGTTCTCCTGGGCGCCACCAGGCCAGGCTGGGGAGTATGGAAGATCAGACGAGCCAAGACCCGCTCCCTCAAACTCAGCTGGAAGATGCCCCCCCGGGGCTAATCCCTGCCAAACAGACCATACAAGCAAATTAGCTTGATCAAGTATCAAAAGCTCTGCGCCGTCAGTGTCGCGAGGATCGAATTCGCAACGATCATCGAGCTTCTATGCGCTCCCCGGTTCACCCCCCACTCCCCCCCTACCGCGGCGGTGAAGCCATCAGAACCTCCAACAACGCCGGCAAAGCCACCCGGGCGATCCTGGTGGCCCGATCCGACACGGCATAGGGCAACCACAGCTGGTTGCCGTGAATCAGGCCGCCACAGCTGTACACCACGTTGGGCACGTAGCCGTCGCGCTCGTCATCGGCGGCCCGCAGCAGGGGTTGGCGCAGCCGACCGATCACCCGGGAGGGATCCCCCAGATCGAGCAGGGCCGCGCCGATGCAGTACTCCCGCACCGGCCCCACCCCATGGGTGAGCACCAGCCAGCCGGCGTCCGTTTCCATCGGCGAGCCGCAGTTGCCCAGCTGGATGAACTCCCACGGCTCCTGGGGCCGCAGCAACACCTCCGACGCCTCCCAACACTCCAGCTGGTCGCTGCGCATCAGGTGGATGTTTTCGCTGTCTTGCCGCCCGAGCATGCACCAGGCACCATTCACCCGCCTTGGAAAGAAGGCCAGCCCCTTGTTGCGCACCGCCGACCCCCGCAGCGGTCGCAACTCAAAATGCCGGAAGTCGCTGGTTTCGATCAACTGGCTCTGGATGCCATGGCCGTCGTAAGCCGTGGCGGTGGCCAGATAGCGGGGCTCCTCCCCATCCAGCCGCACAAAACGGGCATCCTCCAAACCATTGCTCTCCTGGGCCGTGACGGGGAACAACACCCGCTCGCTCAGCAGGCTCTCCGGGTCGTAGGTCACCCGGTAATGACCCTCGTCGCCATCGAGCCTGGTGATGTCTCCCTGAAACACAAACGGCGACACCGGATCGAGGCGCATCTCCCCCTCGGCGTTGATCACGCCCCCCCGAAATTCAATCGAGGAGATGTGGCCTTCCCCCGTCGCCCGCAGACTCAACACCACCCGCAGGCTGCCCGCCTCCAGCCCCCCCTGAACCGGGTGGGGCACCAGGGAAGGGTTGAACAGCGCCGCCGATTCCAGGGAGTATTCATGGGTCAGGTAATACCCCAACAGCAGCTGTTGCTCCTCCGAGAGGGGATGGTCGGATTGCAACGGGGCGAGCACGTCGTGCCACCGCTGCCGGGCCAGGCGCTCCAGGGTGCGATGGCGCACACCGAAACGCTGCCGCAGGCGCTCCAGCTCCGCCTCGCAGGTGGCCGGCGCCAGGGCCGCCAGGCGCCCCATCAAACACTCCAGCCGCTCCACGCTGCCGTGGCTGGCGGTGGGTTTCACCACCAGGGAGGGAAGAAACGGGCGCAGCAACACCCGGCGGGGATCGGGGTCCAGATGGATCGGGAGCCGCTCCACCGGGAGGGAGGTCGCCTGGACCGCGCTGGGATCGCTCATGGGTGGGGGGTCAGGTCCTCACTGGTGAGCAACTTCATGTCGGCGAGAGCGATCAGGAACGACAGAGTGGATTCCGCGCCCTGGTTGCGGTTGACGCCCGTGGGTTGCAGGCCGTCGAAGCAGCCGCCAATGCTGGCATCGTAGAGGGGTTGGCCCAGGTCGTTGCGACCCAGGAACCACTCAAAGCAACGGTGGGCCTCCTGGCGCCAGTGGTCATCGCCGGTGGCGTGCA
>JBKDSY010000048.1:0-24600 GCA_046340755.1 Cyanobacteriota bacterium | reverse complement strand
CCCATTCTTTGCATGGGTGATCAGATAAATGGCTTGAAACCATTTGGATAGAGGTAGCTTGGTAGAATCAAAGATTGTTCCTGCCGTTGCCGTCGTTTGATGGCGACACTGGTTGCACTGGAACCTTTTGCGGCGGTCATCGCGGATTACTCCAAACCTCTCACCCTCTCCACACTGCGGGCAGCGAAATCCCTCAGGCCAGCGGGCAAGCTCCAATGCCGCGAGGCACTTTTCCTCAGTTCCATAGGCCTGGATGAAATCGGAAAGGGAAAGCCCCTCTTGGTACTGGATTTTGTTCTGGGGCACGCGATGGACCTCCAACAGTGCACTAGTACTAGTGTAGCGGCTGGTTGGCGAGGCGTCTGGGGGCTTGCGGAGCTTTGTTGCTGATCAGGTGTCAAGATGATCATCTTTTAATCGAGAAATTAACCAAAGTCTTAGCGGCTGGGGGCGCTTGTCTTGGGAGCCCTCCTCACGTGACGGTTGAGAATTGTGTTGTCGCACTGATGCCTTGACATTCGTGCTTTCTTTTTGACTCCTGGCGATCCTCGTGGGGCTCGAGTCTCTAAGTTTGACATGATTTTTCATTGATCAACGGGACGTGCGCTTGGTCCACCATGTTGTAAGCGAGAGACAAGCTGATGATGAACCTCGTAATCCAATCGGAGATAGGCTTTCATCGCGTTGATTTCCTCAATGCGGAGATCATGAAGGTGGCCAAACGTGTTGGCTGGGTAGGCATCTTTGTAATTGGCCTTTGTTTGTGGAACATGACGAAGGATCTGAATCTCAGGCATTGATCTCCCATCTCTGAGTTCTGTCAGCATCCGGACGAGGTCGCTGTGCATGGTTTGCAGATTGATCGTGTAGGTACGGCCGGCGGGCAGGGAATCCAGAAGCGTTGCAGGCAGATACCAGGAGACTCCCATCCCCATGTGCTCGAGTCTTCCATAACGCCTGGCCTTCTGATCATTTTTGGCAATGCCCCTGGCAAGATCCGCAACGCTTGGATAGGCCTCGATCATGCGCATGAATGTCTTGAGAGGTTCCGTGGAGCTGAGCACGGTATTGTGATAATCCCAGTTAAACGCTGCCACCCACCGATCCAGTGGATCCCTCGTTGAGATAACGACAATGGCTTGAGCATCGTTAACAATCTCCCCTAGAACCTCCTCTATGAGACGGTTGGCATCGGCAACATGATACTCAAATAAACAGAACGACTCTGGTGGAAGGGCGCAGCGTAAATACGACAAGATCGATTCTCCCGCACATTTTCCGACGTGGATGAAAATGATCTTCAGTTGCACCTGCGATGTCCTGAAAAATTCAATGCTTGGATTGAAGTAGGGTGATCCATGGGGACAGATCAATCGTTTTTCACGACGACGCTTGATGTGATTCCACAATGGAGTTGTGAGGATTTCCAAAGGCGTGAATCTCAAATTCTCGATCACCATTGGGATGGTTGAGCAGATTTCAGGATGATTCGCCAGGTTGGTAGATGACACCATCCACCACGAGAAAATCTGCTGAGGATTGCAAGGCACACATGGCCGCTTCCCGTGGAGTTTCCACCAATGGCTCTCCTGCCCGGTTGAGGGAGGTATTGAGAATGATGGGAATGCCGCTTTCCTTGGCAAAGGCCTGGATCAAGGCATGCAGTTGGGGATGATGGTCTTGTCGCAACACCTGATAGCGGGCTGTGCCATCCACATGGGTGATGGCCGCGAGATTTTCTTTCTGTTCTTCTCGAACTCGTGACACAAAAGACATGCAATGACTTGGATAGTGCTGTTCGAAATAGTCCAAGACATGCTCCTCGAGCACAACTGGAGCAAATGGCCGGAAGTTTTCCCGGTTTTTAACGGTGAGATTCAGATGGTCTTTCATCTCGGCTCGTCGTGGATCGGCCAGGAAGCTGCGATGCCCCAAGGCCCTTGGGCCAAACTCGGAGCCCTCTTGAAACCAGGCAATCACAGCTCCCTGGGCCAGCTGTTTGGCGATGACCTCACAGATGTTCTGATCTGGAAACACCCGTTTCAGCCCAAGGGCCTCCAGTTCGGAGGGTTCGTGGTTGTAGACGCATCCACCAAAGACGGGCATTTTGTTGGGCACCCGTTCTCCATGAAGCGCCGCCCCGTAGAGAGCACAACCGATGGCGATGCCATCATCTCCCGGACAAGGGGGCACAAACACGTCTTCAAATCCTGCCTCATCCCAGATTCGAGAGTTGGCGACGCAGTTCAGCGCGACCCCTCCTGACAGGCAAAGATGTTTCGACCCTGTCGTGGTCTGCAACCAGCGTGCATAGTCGACCAGGGCATCCTCGGTTTCTTTCTGTAGGGATGCCGCATAGACCTGGAGCTCTGGGTTGTCATATTTTGATGCGTCGCGAACGGTCGTGACGATGTGCTCGATTCGCTCCTCCAATTCTTGCAGGTCCCGAGGTTGATCGGAACGGAAGAAGGGCATGTCCCTGGGACCTGCCTTGGAGAGAAACATGGCTTCCTTGGCTGGTGTGGCATAGGACGACAATCCCATGGTTTTGCCGCAATCCAAGTCATCCCCAAAGAGCAGTCGGGAGGCTCGGCCATAAACGGCTCCAATTCCATCCGATCTGCCGACCGTCTTCCGCAGGCTTTGCCACTGATCCGCATCAACGTGATAAAAGCTCTCGTATTCAGAGGCTCTCTCTGTCGGCTCGATGTCGATATTTTGGATGATCGTGATTCCCTGCGCGATGGATTCGGCCTCGGGACCTCTGCAATTCCGTGCAATCAGCTCAGCGGCGCCCCCGGCTCCATCGGTGACAAATACAGCAGCCTCCTGGAACGGAGAAAGGTAAAAGCTGCAACAGGCATGGGCGAAGTGATGGGGCAAGGGCATCGAAGGAAGGGACAAGACATCCAGCCCCCCTGCGTCTGCGAGTTGTTGCCTGAAATCTTCAGCCGAACGATGAAAATAGTCATTATAAACAACTAGGTTGATATCGGTTAATTCCAAACCATTGGCATTTAAGCAATAGGTGATTGCAGAACTCATGTTGAGATGTGCGGCGCCCCAGGCGCTTCCATCCCGCTTGATGCGGCTGACCCGCTCCCGTGCGATGGCCGTGCGCAGTATCCCATCGATGACGAGTGCCGCCGAGCATTCGTGCTGCGTGTAACCCAATCCCAAAATGTTCATGTCAAAACAAAACCGACGACAGGACCCGGAAATGCTGCTGATTGCTCAAGTCCTTTGGTCGGTTGGAAATTACTTCAGCGAACTTATCACCCTGTGGAATCTTTTGCTTCAGCGTCCGTTCTTCCTGACCGCGAGGAGTCTGCCCCCCTTTCTGGCGCACCGAAGTTGCCCATCCAGCCGCCTCTCATTCTTCCCAAAATCTTCGTCATCAATGTTCATCACCGTGGCTCGCCTTGAACCGTTCGGGTGAGGCTTGAGCCGCTCCCTTCAGTCATCCACCGTCCCAAACAGCGGCTCCACCCGCAGACCGATCACGCTTCCCGAGCGCACCAACAGGTATTCCCCTTCCAGCTCGCTGATGGGTACATTCACAAAGGTGTCTGGCTCCTGATCCCCGTGGAGGGCGCCTTGATACCACTGCTGAAAGGCTTCCAACGTGGAGAAGTGCACGATCTCCTCTTTGCCGCTGCTCAGGAGCAGGTGGATGGCATATCGGCGGGGGACCCGGGGCATGGAGTGGGAAGGCCAGGAAAGGGCAACGGGGGGTGGCGGGCCCGCGTGTAGAGCGGGTGGCGGGGATGGCCGTCGCGGGTGACCCCCACGCACACCACTTCCCCCTTCCAGCATTGCAGGAGTGTTCCGATCCGCCGTTCGCGGTCGTGAAGGCCGCCCTCCCGGCCCCAGCCCAGCCACAACCGTGGCGGCGGTCCCTCCCGCGTCGCGGGCTGGGCCTGGAGCCAGGCCAGGGCCGTGGCCAGCCAGGCCTCGTTCTGCTCTCCCACCGGCTGGCTCCAGTGGCGCAGCTGGGCCGGATCCCGACCCACCCGGGAGAAGAGGTTGAGCACCAGCAGCTGGCCGTGGCCCCAGTGATCGGCCAGGGCGATCAGGCGCCGCAGGGTGGGGTCGTCCTGTCGGCCATCGGCGCGGGAGGGATTCAGCCCCAGGAAGAGCACAGGGCTCGCCGCTGCCCGCCAATGCCGCACCAGCCACCAGCGGTAACGGCCGCAGGCGCTGAAGGCCGCCGCCCCGCCGGTGCCCTGCCAGGCGGCGGGCGGTGGGAACGGATCTGGCAGGCTGAGGCGACTCGGGTGGGCGGACACGGTTGGCCATGGCGGATCCCAAGCCTCTCCTGCTGCTCGTGGACGGCCATTCCCTGGCCTTTCGCAGCTTTTACGCCTTTGCCAAGGGGGGCGACGGGGGGCTGTCCACCAAGGATGGCGTGCCGACGAGCGTCACCTACGGCTTTCTCAAAAGCCTGTTGGACACCTGCGCCGAGTGGCGCCCCGAGGGGGTGGCCATCGCCTTTGACACCGACACCCCCACCTTCCGCCACGAGGCGGACGAGACCTACAAAGCCAACCGGGACGTGGCCCCGGAGCACTTCTTCGCCGATCTAACCAACCTCCAGCAAATCCTGGCGGAGCAGCTCGACCTGCCCCTGGTGATGGCCCCGGGCTACGAGGCCGACGACGTGTTGGGCACCCTGGCGGAGCGGGCGGCGGGCGATGGCTGGCGGGTGCGGATCCTCTCCGGGGATCGAGACCTGTTCCAGCTGGTGGATGACGATCGCGACATCGCCGTGCTCTACATGGGCGGCGGGCCGGGCAACCGGGGGGCGGGTCCCCGGGAGATTCGCCGGGAGGGGGTGCTGGAGAAGTTGGGGGTCACCCCGGAGGAGGTGGTGGATCTCAAGGCCCTCACGGGCGACAGTTCCGACAACATTCCCGGCGTGCGGGGGGTGGGTCCGAAGACGGCCATCAGCCTGTTGAAGGCCCACGCCACCCTGGACGGGGTGTACGAGGCGTTGGATCAACAGAAGGGGGCCCTGCGCACCAAGTTGCAGGACGGTCGGGAGAGCGCCTTTCGCTCCCGCCTGTTGGCGGCGATTCACCGGGATGTGCCCCTGGCCGTGCCGCCGCGCCTCACCCTGGGTCAGGTGAAACCGGAGCCCCTGGAGGAGCGGCTGCGGTCGCTGGAGCTGTTCAGCCTGTTGCGGCAGGTGGGGAAGTTCGCCACCACCTTCTCCGCGCCGGGGTTGGCGCCTGATCCGTCCGGGACGGGCGGTGGGCTGGAGGCGGGTTCGAGCGCGGCTGGCGCGGTGGACGGCGGCTCGGCGACGGCTGGCCCGGTGGCGGCTGGCCCGGTGGCGGCGGGCTCCCCAGGGGCGGGCTCCGCAGGGGCGGGCTCCGCGGCGGCTGGCGCTTTGGTGAACGGCTCCGCGCCCGGCTCGGCCACCTCCGTTTCAGGCGGCGGCACGATCGTCACCGCTCGCGAGCCCGGCGCCGCCGCATCTTCCGCCAGCGAGCCCGGCGTTGACGCGTCTCCCGCCCATGGCCCTCGCGCCGCTGGGTCTTCCGCCCATGGCCCTGGCGCCGCCGCGGCCCCCGGCCAGGCCGACTTGTTCGCCGCCGCGGCCCTGGCGTCCCCTCCACCCCTGGAGCCCGCCCTGATCCAAACCTCCGCCGCCCTCCAGGAGCTGGTCAGCCGCCTTCTGGCCCACCAGGCGGAGGGCCCCCCGGTGGCCCTCGACACGGAGACCACCTCCCTCAATCCCTTCCGCGCCGAACTGGTGGGCCTGGGCGTCTGCTGGGGGCCTGGCCCCCGGGACCTGGCCTACATCCCCCTGGGCCATCGCCCCGAGGCGGCCAGCGACCAGGCCTCCCTGGAGGGCACCAGCCCCTCGCCGGGGCCCCAGCTGCCCCTGGAGGAGGTGCTCCAGGCCGTGGGCCCCTGGCTGGCCAGCGCCGCCCATCCCAAGGCCCTGCAAAACGCCAAATACGACCGCCTGATCCTCTTGCGCCACGGCCTGCCCCTGGCCGGGGTGGTGATGGACACCCTCCTGGCGGACTACTTGCGGGATCCCGGCGAGCGGCACAACCTGGAGGCCATGGCCCAGCGGGAATTCGGCTTCACCCCCGCCAGCTACGGCGAGGTGGTGGGGCGCCGGAGCAGCTTCGCCGAGGTGCCCATCGCCGCCGCCGCCCAGTACTGCGGCATGGACGTGCACGTCACCTGGCGGCTGGGCGGCCGGTTGGCGGCGGCCCTGGAGGCCCTCGGCCCTGCCCTGCCCGCCCTGCTCCAGACGGTGGAGCTGCCCCTGGAGCCCGTGTTGGCCGCCATGGAGGCCACCGGCATCCGCATTGACCAGGCCTATCTGCAGGAGCTGAGCCAGGAGCTGGGGGCCCAGCTGGAGCACCTGGAGGCCGAGGCCCAGGCGGTGGCGGGCCAGGCCTTCAACCTGGCCTCCCCCAAGCAGCTGGAAGCCCTGTTGTTTGACACCCTCAACCTCGACCGCAAGAAATCCCGCAAGACCAAAACCGGCTGGAGCACCGACGCCGCCGTGCTCGAAAAGCTCGAAGACGACCATCCGGTGGTGGCCCTGGTGTTGAACCACCGCACCCTGAGCAAGTTGCGCAGCACCTACGTGGATGCCCTGCCCGCCCTGGTGGAGCCGGAAACCGGCCGGGTGCACACGGATTTCAACCAGGCGGTGACCGCCACGGGCCGGTTGTCGAGCAGCAATCCCAACCTGCAGAACATCCCCATCCGCACCGATTTCAGTCGCCGGATCCGCAAGGCCTTCCTGCCGGAGGCGGGCTGGCGGATGATCAGCGCCGACTATTCCCAGATCGAACTGCGCATCCTCACCCACCTCTCCGGCGAAGAGGTGCTCGTCAACGCCTACAACGCTGGCGAGGATGTGCATGCCCTCACCGCCCGCCTGCTGCTCGACAAGGACACGGTGACGGCGGAGGAGCGGCGCCTGGGCAAAACCATCAATTTCGGTGTGATTTACGGCATGGGGGTGCAACGGTTCGCCCGGGAAACGGGCGTGTCGCAGGCGAAGGCCAAGGAGTTTCTGGAGCGCTTCAAGGAGCGCTATCCCAAGGTGTTCGCCTTCCTCGAACTGCAGCAACGGCTGGCCCTCAGCCGCGGTTATGTGGAAACGATCCTCGGGCGGCGGCGCACCTTCCACTTCGATCCCGGCGGTCTGGGGCGCCACCTCGGCAAGGATCCCCTGGAGATTCCCCTCGACATCGCCCGCCGGGGCGGCCTGGAGGCCCAGCAGTTGCGGGCCGCCGCCAATGCCCCGATCCAGGGTTCCAGCGCCGACATCATCAAACTGGCGATGGTGCAACTCCACCACGAGCTCGGCCAGCGGCGCCTGGCGGCCCGCCTGCTGCTCCAGGTGCACGATGAACTGGTGCTGGAGGCCGCTCCCCGGGATGTGGAGGAGGTGGTGGCCCTGACGCGGCGCACCATGGAAGGGGTGATGGCCCTGCGGGTGCCCCTGGTGGTGGACACGGGCATGGGTGCCAACTGGATGGAAACGAAATAGGCCAGCCGCCGCCCTGGAGACCAGAAGGGGGAAGGATTCAGGTTCCGTGAGACACTTTCCCCACCAATTGGCCCCAGGTGAGCACCAATCCTTCCACCTGTCCCACGCCTCGGCTGCCGCTGATGCCCACTGTCATCCTGGCCGTCGGGTGGGTGGGGCCGTGTCAAACCCTCGTGCGAGTCCTCCACCATGCAGGTTGAGCGCTATGCCGTTGCCGGCCCTGTGAGGATCACGCCGAGGGTGTTCGGCGACGGGCGCGGTTATTTCCTGGAAACCTGGAATCGGAAAACCTTCGCCGAGGCGCTCCAGCTCCCTCTGGAGGAGGTGCCCACCTTCGCCCAGGACAACCAATCCCGCTCGTCACGGCTGGTGTTGCGCGGCCTCCATTACCAGCTGCCCCCCCACGCCCAGGGCAAGTTGGTGCGCTGCACCCAGGGCACGATCTTTGACGTGGCCGTTGACATCCGCCGCGCCTCCCCCACCTACGGCCAATGGGTGGGTGCCTTGTTGAGCGGCGAGAACCACAGCCAGCTCTGGGTGCCTCCTGGCTTTGCCCATGGCTTCCTTGTGCTCAGCGACACGGCTGATGTGCTCTACAAGGCCACGGACTTCTGGCACAAGGCCTCGGAACGCTCCATCCGCTGGGATGATCCCGCCCTGGCCATCGACTGGCCCTTTCCCCCCGGCGACGGCGCCCCGGCGGTGTCGGAGAAGGATGCCCTGGCCCCCACCCTGGCCGAGGCGGCGGCGATCGGGGAGATCTTTCCGTGAAGGTGTTGGTCACGGGCTGCGGCGGCCAACTGGGCCAGGCCCTGCTCGCCGCCCTGCCGCCGGGCATGGAGGCGATCCCCACGACGCGGGCCTCCCTCGACCTGGCGGATGGGGAGGCCTGCCGGGAGGCCATTCGCCTGCATCGCCCCGACTGGGTGCTCAACGCCGGGGCCTACACGGCGGTGGACAAGGCGGAAAGCGAGCCTGAGCTGGCCCTGCGGGTCAACGGCGGGGCTCCCGCTGCCTTCGCCGAGGCCCTGGCCGACACCGGCGGCTCCCTGGTGCAACTGAGCACCGATTTCGTGTTCAACGGTCTCCAGGGGTCTCCCTACCTGCCGGAGCAGGAGCGGGACCCCCTGGGCGTTTACGGGGCCACCAAGGCCGAGGGGGAACGGCTGGCGGCGGCCCTGCTCCCCCCGGAACGGTTGTGCATCCTGCGCACCAGCTGGGTTTACGGCCCGGTGGGCCACAACTTCTGCCTGACCATGCTCCGATTGCATCGCCTGAAGGCGGCGGCCGGGGAAAGCCTGGGGGTGATCGCCGACCAGGTGGGCTGCCCCACCGCCACCCATCCCCTGGCCCAGGCCTGTTGGCGGGTGATCGAGGGCAACCTGGCTGGCCTCCACCACTGGTGTGACGCCGGCGCCGCCAGTTGGTATGACTTCGCCGTGGCCATCGGCGAGCTGGGGGTGCGGCAGGGGCTGTTGCCCCAGGCGGCGGCGGTGCGGCCGATCGGCACGGACGACTATCCAACCCCTGCCCGGCGCCCCTCCTATTCCCTGTTGGAGTGCCGCCCCAGCCGCGTCGCCCTCGACTTGCCCGCCCGCCACTGGCGGGACACCCTCGCCGAGGTGTTGGCCCAGGTGCCGCCGGCCTCCTGAACCGCCCCTCCCCTGCCCCCACCTTCTCCCTGTCGCCCCATGCTTGAGCTCTCCAGCCTCCTGGCCGATCGCCAACGAATCCTGGTGACCGGCGGGGCCGGCTTCATCGGCGGGGCGGTGGTGCGCCGGCTCCTGCGGGAGAGCGACGTCACCGTGTTCAACCTCGACAAATTGGGCTATGCCAGCGACCTGGCGAGCATTGAGGCCGTGCTCCAGGAGGTGGGCGCCCCCCCGGAGCGCCACCAGGTGTTGCGGGTGGATCTGGCCGACGGGGAGGCCACGGCGGCGGCGGTGCGGGCGGCGGATCCGGATCTGGTGATGCACCTGGCGGCCGAAAGCCATGTCGACCGCTCCATCGAGGGGCCAGAGGCGTTCATCGCCAGCAATGTGCAGGGCACCTTCTCCCTTCTGGAGGCCGTGCGCGGCCACTGGCAGGGGCTGACGGGTGAGCGCCGCGAGCTGTTTCGCCTGCACCACATCAGCACCGACGAGGTGTTCGGCTCCCTCGGCTCCGAGGGCCGCTTCCATGAGGACACCCCCTACGACCCCCGCAGTCCTTACTCCGCGAGCAAGGCGGCCAGTGACCACCTGGTGCGGGCCTGGTTCCACACCTACGGCCTGCCCGTGGTGCTCACCAACTGCAGCAACAACTACGGCCCCTGGCAGTTCCCCGAGAAGCTGATCCCGGTGGTGATCCTCAAGGCCCTGGCCGGCGAGTCGATTCCCCTCTACGGCGATGGCCTCAACGTGCGCGACTGGCTCTACGTGGACGACCACGTCGATGCCCTGCTCCTGGCCGCCACCCGGGGCGAATGCGGCCGGAGCTACTGCGTGGGGGGCCACGGCGAGCGGAACAACCGCCAGGTGGTGGAGGGCATCTGCGCCTTGATGGATCAGCTCCATCCCGAGGGGGCCCCCCACGCCCGGTTGATCACCTCGGTGACCGACCGGCCAGGCCACGACCGGCGCTACGCCATCAACCCCGGCCGCATCGAGGCGGAGCTGGGTTGGCAACCGCGCCACAGCTTTGAAACGGGTCTGGCGGAAACGGTGGCCTGGTATCTGGCCCACCAGGGCTGGTGTGCCGCCGTGCGGGAGCGGGCCCAGTATCAGGGCGAGCGGATCGGCCTGGCGGGCCCCGCCTAGGCCCTGAGGAGCCGGAGCCCACCCGGCCGGCCAGCGCCTACGGTGCCCCCTGACCCCTGCGCCGGCGCCACGGCCGGTTCTGCCCTTGCCGCTGCGGTTCACCAACACCCTCACCCGCCGTCTGGAGCCCTTCGAGCCCCTGGTGCCCGGTCGGGTGTCGATCTACTGCTGCGGCATCACGGTCTATGACCTCTGTCACCTGGGCCACGCCCGCGCCTACATCGTCTGGGATGTGTTGCGCCGTTATCTCGTCTGGCGCGGCTATGCGGTGACCTTCGTGCAGAACGTCACCGACATTGACGACAAGATCCTCCAGCGGGCCGCCCGGGAAGGCCGCTCCATGGAGGAGGTGAGCGAGGCCAACCTGGCCCTGGCCCTGGAGGATCTGGGCCGGCTGAACATCCTTCCCCCCGATCGCATGCCCCGGGCCACCCTTTGCCTGGATGGCATCCGCCAGCTGATCGGCGAACTGCAGGCCAAGGGCATGGCCTACGGCGCCGCTGGCGATGTGTATTTCTCCGTGATGGGCTATCCCGATTACGGCAAGTTGAGCGGCCGCGACCTGTCGCAACAGGAGGAGGGGGCCAGCGGCCGGGTGAGCGCCGAGGAGGAGGCCCGCAAGCGCCATCCCTTTGATTTCGCCCTCTGGAAAGGGGCCAAACCCGAGGAACCCAGCTTCCCTTCCCCGTGGGGTCCGGGGCGGCCGGGGTGGCACATCGAATGCTCCGCCATGGCGCGGCAGGAGTTGGGGGAGACGATCGACCTGCACCTGGGGGGCGCCGATCTGATCTTTCCCCACCACGAAAACGAAATCGCCCAGTCGGAGGCGGCCACGGGCCAAGCCCTGGCCCGCTACTGGCTGCACAACGGCATGGTGAATGTGGGCGGGGAAAAGATGTCGAAATCCCTGGGCAACTTCACCACCATCCGGGCCCTGCTCGAAAGCGGCGTCAGCCCGATGACCCTGCGCCTGTTTGTGCTGCAGGCCCACTACCGCAAACCCCTCGACTTCACCACCGCCGCCCTCGACGCCGCCGCCACGGGCTGGAAGGGCCTGAACGGCGCCCTGGGCCTGGGAACCCGCCATGGGGCAGCCCTGGGCTGGGAGGGCGACCCCTTGCCGCCGTCCGACCGGGCTGCGCCACCCGCCGCTAGCGCTTCACCCCTGTTTGCCGAAGGGCCCGCCGACTGGCCGGACGAGCTGGCCGCCAGCCGGGAGCGCTTCCTGGCCGCCATGGATGACGACCTCAACACGGCGTTGGCCCTCGGCGAACTCTTCGACCTGGCCCGCCCCCTGCGGGCCCTGGCCAGCCAGCTGCGCAACCAGGAGGAGCCCACCGCCAGCCAGCGCCAGTTGGCGCCCCGCTGGCGGCTGCTGGTGGAGTTGGCGGCGGTGTTGGGCCTGGTGGAGGAGCCGGAGCCGGCCCTTCCGGCGGCGGCGGGCCTCGATGACGGGGCCATCGAGGCCCTGGTGGAGCAGCGCAAGGCGGCCAAGGCCAGCCGGGATTTCCAGGAGGCCGACCGCATCCGCTCTGAGCTGAAGCGCCAGGGGGTGGAGCTGGTCGACAAGCCTGGGGGTGTGACCATCTGGATTCGGGAGTAAGCCCCCTGCAGCTGGCGGCGTTCGGCCTCGCCAGCCTGGCCGTGATGGGCAATGACGCCCTGCAGACCCTGGGCCCCTTCCTGGCCAGCCAGCGGGGGCGGGCCAACCGGCCCTGGCAGGCCCTGGTGCTCGCGGGGGTGCTCTGCGCCGTGTTGCTCGGCAGTTGGGCGGCCGGCGGCGGCGACCCCGCCTGGGGCCGGCTGGACCGCTTCCCCCTGCCCGATCCCTTCCGCTGGCGCGACCTGGTGCCCCTGGTGGCCCTGGTGGGGCTCACCCGCCTGGGGATCCCGGTGAGCACCTCGTTTTTGGTGCTCACGGCGGTGGCGCCGCCCCAGCTGGGGGCCATGGCGCGCAAGTCGGCGGCGGGCTATGGGGTGGCCTTTGCGGTGGGGGCGCTGGCTTATGGGCTTCTGGGCGCCTGGATGGAGGGGCCTGGGGCTTCATTATCCAGTGCCCCGGCGGTTTCGCCGACTCCGACAGCCCCGGTCGCCCCGCCGACTCCGACAGCTTCAGCCGGCCTTCCGGCTCCGACAGCTCCGCCCGCCCCGCTGACTCCGACAGCTCCCGCCGCCCCGGCGACTCCAATGGCCTCGCGCTGGGGTGGGGCCATCCCCTGGCAGGCCCTTCAGTGGTTGGCCACCCTGGCCCTCTGGAGCCAGTGGTTGGTGCAAGACCTGGCCAACATCTACGTCTACCTGCCCCGCCACCTCAACCTGGCGGAACTGTTGGCCACCCTTGTGGTGCTCTCGGGTGCCGTGGCCCTGGTGGTGGCCCTGGGCGGCGGGCCCCTGCAGGAGCGGCTGCGCAGCAAGAGCCCCCTGGAGGAGGCCCGCGCCACCACCCTGCTCAGCCTGCTTCAGGGGCTGGTGTTGGTGGCCTTCCTCGGGGGGGATCGGCTGCCGATGAGCACCTCCTGGGTGTTTCTCGGCCTGTTGGCGGGGCGGGAGGTGGGCCTGGGGTGCCGGGGTCTGGGCCGCCAGGCCCCAGCGGTGGCCCGCGACCTCACCTTGGATCTGCTCCGGGCGGGGGTGGGTCTGGCGACGAGCCTGGCGGTGGCCCTGCTGGTGGCCGGCGATCGCGCATGAGCGCTTCGATCTTGCGGATCCGCTCCGCCGTGCTCCGCCACACCTCCAGGCGGAAGCGGGCCGTGTCGTCGCCGGTTTGGGCCTCCGCCTCCGCCCGGGCCAGCTCGGCCTCCAGGTCCTCGCCCCGCTCGAAGGCGTCCCAGAGTTCCCGCTCCAGGCGGGCCCGGGCGATGAAGTTCCAGCGGTCCAACCAGGCCATGGGGGCTCCCGTGTTGGGCCCAGTCAACCCGGTCGTCCGCCCGGGGGCCGCGGGGGCCGGCGAAGGGCAGTGGGAGACTGGGCGCCATCGGTGCCGATGAGGGTTGGATGAAGGCCATCAGCGTGTTGGGGTCCACCGGATCGATCGGCACCCAAACCCTGGAGATCGCCGAAGCGTTCCCCGATCGCTTCCGGGTGGTGGCCCTGACCGCCCACCGCAACCTGGACCTGCTGCTGGAGCAGATCCGGCGCCACCAGCCGGAGGTGGTGGCCCTGGCGGAGGCGGCGGATGTCGCCCTGTTGGAGGCCCGCCTGGCCGCCCTGGAGCCAGCCCAGCGTCCGCAGCGCGCGCCGGAGCTGCTCGGCGGCCAGGAGGGGCTCTGCGCGGCGGCGGCCTGGCCCAGCGCCCACCTGGTGGTGGCGGGCATCGTGGGCTGCGCCGGCCTGCTCCCCACCCTGGCCGCCATCCGGGCGGGAAAAGACGTGGCCCTGGCCAACAAGGAAACCCTGATCGCCGCCGGGCCCGTGGTGTTGCCGGAGCTCCAGGCCAGCGGCTCCCGCCTGCTCCCCGCCGATTCCGAACACTCCGCCATCTTTCAGTGCCTGCAGGGCCTGCCCTGGCCCGGCCAGGCCCGGCTCTCCACGGGTCAGCCGCCGCCGGGGCTGCGGCGCATCCTGCTCACCGCCTCCGGCGGCGCCTTCCGCGACTGGGACCCGGCCGACCTCACCAAGGTCACCGTGGCCGACGCCACCAGCCATCCCAACTGGGTGATGGGCCGCAAGATCACGGTGGATTCGGCCACCTTGATGAACAAGGGGCTGGAGGTGATCGAAGCCCACTATCTCTTTGGCCTCGCTTACGACGCCATCGACATCGTGGTGCACCCCCAAAGCATCATCCATTCCCTGGTGGAACTGGCCGATTCCTCCGTGTTGGCCCAGCTGGGCTGGCCTGACATGAAACTGCCGATCCTCTGTTGCCTGAGTTGGCCGGAGCGGGTGGAGACCCCCTGGCCCCGGCTGGATCTGGCGGCCATCGGCAGCCTCACCTTCAAGGAGCCCGATCCCGCCCGCTACCCCTGCATGGGCCTGGCCTATGCGGCCGGGCGGGCCGGCGGCACCATGCCCGCCGTGTTGAACGCCGCCAACGAGCAGGCCGTCGCCCTTTTCCTGGAGGAGCGCATTCCCTTCCTGGCCATCCCCTGGTTGATCGAGGCGGTGTGTGAGCGCCACCAGCGCGACCTTCAGCCCCACCCCAGCCTGGACGACGTGTTGGCAGTGGATGGCTGGGCCCGCCAGGTGGCCCTGGAGGTGGCGGAAGCGCGCCACGGCCACGCCCTGCTGCCCGGTTGAGCCATGGCCCGGATCGCCCACCACCTGTTGCTTTGCGCCACGGCCACCAAGCCCCTCTGCTGTGATCCCGCCCAGGGGCAGGCCAGCTGGAACCGGCTGAAGGAGCTGGTGCGCAGCCTGGGGCTGGAGGATCCGGCCCGCCCCGAGGGGGTGGTGTTGCGCACCAAGGCCGATTGCCTGCGGCTGTGTCAAGGGGGGCCGATTTTGCTGATCTGGCCGGAGGGGGTGCTCTACGGCGGTGTCACCCCCGAGCGGGTGGAGCGCATCCTGCTCGACCACGTGGTGGGCGGCACGCCGATCGAAGCCTGGATCGTGGGCCGGCAGTCCTTTGTGGAGCGGGGTTGAGGGGGCTGGCAGGTGATGCCAGGCGTGGAGTCCCAGCGGCGGATGATGCCAGCCGAGGGTGCAAACGGCGGGGCAGTCGAGGTGACCTGTGATCTGCTCATCCGCAGTTATTGGAAGGATTTGGCCTGGCTTGAGCTCTGCCTGGCGTCGATCCGGCGGTTCTGCAGGGGGTTTCGCAGGGTGATCCTGGTGCTCCCAGGCTCCAGCCGGCCCTGGTTGAGGCGATCCGCCATCAGCACGGCCGACATCACCATCGTTTTCTGTGCCGAGTATGCAGACGATTATCTCGGGCAACAGGTGACCAAACTGATGGCGGATCACTACAGCGATGCCGATTTCATCTGCCATGTGGATGCGGATTGCATCTTTGCCAGGCCCTGCACTCCAGAGCAATTGATTATGGCCGGCCGCCCCCGCGTTGTCGTGCGAACCGATGCCTGTGCGGATCGACACTGGCCCTGGCGACAACCGACGGAACAATTCCTTCGCTGGCCGGTGCGAGAAGACTTCATGCAGCAGCCGCCCTTTGTGTTTCCTGGTTGGCTTTATCGTGAAGTGCGAGAGTTTTCGCTCCAGACACACCACATCGATCTGGAAACCTATGTCATCTCTCAACCGCCGCGGGGATTTTCGGAATTCAATGTGCTCGCGGCCTTTGCCTTTCGCCACCATCACGACCGCTTCCTCTGGCTTGACCGGCAACGGCGCGATCTGCCTCCCCCCTTTTGCCGCTGGTATTGGAGCTGGCAGGGCGTGGATGCCCACACGCGCTCCGAGATTCAAGCCCTCCTGAGCAACACCCCAGCCCATGACGGCGACGCCTCCAACTCCCATCAACCCGGTTGATGCACCCCCGCCCAGGCCCGTCTCGGCGTTTTGGTGCCGCATCCCCAGCCGCCCCAACTTCGGCGACGCCCTGACGCCCTGGTTGATTCGGCGCCTTCACGGCCGTGCGCCCCGGTTTGCCCTGCCCTCGACCGCCGACCCCACCTTCTTCGTCAGCGGGAGCATCCTGGCCCTGGCGGGCCCCCGCTGCATCGTTTGGGGATCGGGGATCATGACGCGGCAGGATCGGATCTGCCCGGAGGCGCGGTTGTTGGCCGTGCGGGGCCCCCTGAGCCGCCAACGGGCGCTGGAGTGCGGGGTGGAGTGCCCGGAGGTATATGGCGATCCAGCCCTTCTCTTGCCCCTGGTTCATCGCCCTCGGCAGCCGAGAACGAGACCAACCGTCATCGGAATCGTTCCCCATTTCTCCGACCTGCCGCGGCTGCCGGCGGCCTGGCACCACACGGCGGAACTGCAGGTGATCGATCTTCAACAACCCATCGAAACCGTCATCGATCAACTGGTGGCCTGTGATTGGGTCGCTTCCTCCTCCTTGCATGGCCTTGTGGCGAGTCATGCCTATGGCATCAAGGCGGCCTGGCTGCGGTTTCGGGATCTGCCCTCTGGTGATGACAGCAAATTCAGTGATTACTTTCAATCCATCGGCCTCCATGATCCTCAGCCCGTGCGCGCGTCCTACGATCAATTGCCCTTGGAGCGGTTGGCGGAGCATGCCTGTCGTCCTCCCCAACTCCCTGATCTGCAACGCCTCTGGCAGGCCTGCCCCTTTCGCCGCCTGCCATGAAGGCTGAAGCCCTGTTTCGTGGGTTGCGCCGGGGCAACAGCCAGGGAGTTGGCGGCCTGGTCTGCCGAAAGATCCTGCGGCTCCAGCCTGAGTTTCTGGGGGAGATCCAACAGGAGGTCAATGATCTCTGCCAGCACCATCTGCCCTCCGATGTGCATGATCCCGAGCACATCACCCATTGGACCCAACCCTTTGGCGGCGTGTATCAATTCAGCCTCTTCAATCGCAGTGGATGTTTTGACGACTTTTCCTCGGATCATGACCACTCTTGCTTGCACAAACACTTCCATGCTGGAGAAGCCTATCCAGCCCTGGCCCGATTGATGGCCGCCCTGCCCCATCTGGTGAATTTCCGCCTGAATCTGCTCTGCCCCCAATCAGGACTCCAGGCCCATGAAGAAAACCTTTTCTTCCTCTCCAAACACCACACCGTTGCCGCCAAGCTGCGCTTTCATCTGCCGGTTCAAACCAATCCCGGCGCGGAGGTGATGTTGGCGGGACAGATCCATCATCTGGAGGCTGGCACGATTTATTTTGTGCATCATGGCTGCGCCCACTCCGCCCATAACCACGGAGACGAGAATCGCCTTCATCTGGTGTGGGACATGTTGTTGACCCAGGACACCTTTCACTGGATGCAGGGTCTTGCCACCCGTTGCAACGATGCACTCCTGCCCATTCCTGAGGATCAGGCCAACTGCGAGCCCCTCAGATTGGTGCCCATCGGAGCCAGCCAACGGCTGGTGCCCTTGATCGCCCCCAACGAGAGGGTGAATCTGGCGTTCTGCTTGCCGCAATGAGGGCGGTGTCCGCCATCAAGCCAACACCCCGCGAAAGCTGCAGGGCACATAGTGAAACAGCAACATTGTGGTCCATTGCCCGTGGGGGGCCTGCTCCCGCCAATGGGGCAATTCGCATCCATGAAACACCACGGCATCCCCAAGGGAGAGCTGCACGGCGCTGGGGCCCGATGCCGTCAGAAACCACAGGGGCCAGGGCTCCGCCACCGCTGGCTGATCAATCAACAGGGACACGGTGATTTCGCACTGGCGTCGATCGAGGTGGGCCCGCAGGGCCGCGCCTGCCCGGTATGCGGAGGAATATGCATAGGTGGGCTTGACGGGTTCACCCACCAGTCGACCGATGAATTCCGTGAATTGGTGATGGAAGAAGCGGGCCATCCATTCGTTGTGCCATCCATGGCGCCGTTCCACCTGGGCATCGCCCAAGGGGCAGTGGCCAGCGTCGATCAAGGCTTGGTAGTAGCGGGCCAGGGCCAGTCGTTGGGCGGGAGGAAGCAAGCCACGGAATGTGCAAAACCGCTCGGACCGCAGGGCCCTGCTTGCCTGCTCCAGGCTCTGGCGGCGGGCGCCGTGGGTTCGTTCCAGCTCGGCCCGGCTGAGGAGCACCTCCGCGGCGCGGAGCTGGTGGAGCAGGGGGGGGGAGAGTGCGGCGGGCGCGGGGCGGCCCGGCTGGCACTGGGCCAGTAACGGGGCTTGGTGCCGCCGCATCCAGTAGGGCAACAGGGCGCCGGTGGTGGGATCCTCGATCCAGAGCAGGGGATGGTTGGGCAGAAAGCGTTCGCGGAAGCGGCTGCGGCGCAGCAGGGGCAAGGGCACGGTGGACCCGAGCTGCAGGTGGAGGGTTGGGTGGATGATCCAGTCGTTGGCGGGCAATTCCGGAGGATCGGCCCCCCATTCCGGTGGATCAGCCGTGCCCGCGGGCGCCGGTGGTGGATTGTCCAGAAAGCAGGAGAAGCGCACCGTGCCGGCCGCCTGCAGGGGGGAGTGGATGGGCGGGGCCGGCGCGTGGCGGTCGGTCAGGTTGCGCAGCCGCCCCTGCAGGGGGCCGAGATGGTCGACGGAGGAGGGCTGGAAGGCCCGGTGGCTGCGCCATTTGATCGGCGAGGGCGGCGAGATGGTGGTGGCGGAGAGCGGCAGCGGCACGGGGATGGTGCCAGCGAGGTCGGCGCTCTCCTCCAGGTCAAGAAAGCGGCAGAGCCGCTGGAACACCGCCCGGGGGGCGGTGACGAGATCGTCATGGTCAACCACCGTCCAACGCTCCGGTGCAAGGCACTCCAGGTCATCCAGGATCTGCCGGTTGGCGGCCTGCCATTGGAAGGCCGCCACGTCGGAAAGGGAGCGATGATTCAGCGCTTCCCAGCCACCGGGCAGCAGGAAACACCAGGCTTTGCGGTTCCAGCCGGGCAGGTCGGGGATGTTGGTGAATCCCCCATGGCCCCAGGCTTCCACCAGGCTGCTCACGGATTGCCTGGCGTCGCGGTGCAGAACGATGAAGCGGGCATCGGGACAAAGGGCGTTCAGAAAGGGAAGGCGCAGGGCGTTTTCGGGGGTCTTTTCCAACAGCCGCGCAGCCTGGGGTCGCAGGGCCGCCGGCAAATCCAGGTAGCGCGTTCCTTGATGATCCCGGAGGTCGGCGAGGAATCCCGCCAGGCAGGCCTGACGCACGGCAGGGGTCAGGTCAGCGGCGGTCAGCCGATGGGATTGAAAGCCCCGTTGGGCAGGGTGCAACCCCCGGGTGCCTTCGATGACGCCATGGCTTTCGCCATCCACGGTCCACAGCCCGGGGAGCCGGGCCAGGAGGTCGTAGAGGAGGGTGCCGCCGGCCCGCGGGGAGGAGAGGATGAAGACCGGGCGGGAGATCTGCGTCTCCAAGAGGCCAGGCTCCAGCTGGATCAGGGAGGCCAGCCGGGGTTCGCACACCCGGGCGGCGGCGGGATCCGCCATCCCTGGCTGGAGGGCAAAGGCCCGGGCCGCCGCCCCGTCGGCAAAGAGATACCTGCCGGTGAAGTGCCGCCGCTCAGGCCGCCAATGACGGGCCAGTAAACCGGGCACGCCCGGTGGCGGCAGGGCCGCGAGGGATCGCCAGAGGGCCCGACGGTCTGACGACGGCGGCGCCTGGGCGGACAAGGACAGCAGGAACACGGTTCACACCCCACCGCTGGTCGGAACCGAGGCGGCACCTACTGACGATGGATCCATCCATTCACCGTGAAGCGACTATCGGCAAACAAACGAGATGGCACCCGAACGGGCAGGATCTCATGTTCGTTTTGGCTGGGGAAGAACACAATCGTGTCCTGGCGCGGCGAAAGGGTTTGGGACAGGTCGGTGGGCACGTAATCCTCACCAACTTTTTGGGCTTCAAAGAGGCGCAACTCACCCCCGGAGAAGCGACGCGGCTCCTGATGGAAGAAATACACGAACGACAACACACGGGTGCTGTCATTACCGCAGTCTCTGTGCATCCGGAAGTAGTCGCCATCGCCACTGGCCGTCATCTGAATTTCAATGCGACCGAGGGGGAATTCACCCATCCCCAGCCGCTTCAACACGGGGGCGAGCACCTCCCGCAGGCGGTTGGTGAACTCACTCTCCATGTCTCCAAGCTGATCCAGGGTTTTGGCACGGCGCAGGCGCTCGTTGACCACGGGCTGATCCGATTGGGGATCGAGAATGGTGGCGACCTGGAACTTGTTCTCCTGGGTGATCACATGGTCGAGCAAGCGCTGCCGTTGGTTGCCGAGGAAATTCTCCAAGGTGACAAAAATCCTTGGATCCAGCCGCTCCTCGTATCCCCATCGCCCCGTGCCACTGGGCACTCCTCCGGGTTTGCCGGAGTGGCCTCCCCGGGCCAGGCGGATGATCTCCGCCAGCATGGAGGTTCCGAACCATTCCGCCCGGGAGCCAAGAAAGATGGTCTGATGAAACAGGGCATTCCTGGCAATCAGCTCGGTGGACACGTCATGGGCCAGCAAATCTGGCGTGTCCACACGATCCAAGCCAAGCTGCGCCAACAGCTCTTGGGTGGGGATGCGATAGGTGAAATAACGGGACCGTTCCGTCAGGAAGACATCCTCATGTTTCTTGAACCCTGTGGCCTGAAGAACATGGTCGACCAGGATGGACCCTTCCGCCACAAGGTAGTTGACTTCAGAGTGGGGACTGGTGGCAATGGATTCCAAAACCTCCTTGTAAAGGGCAGACATCAATCCCACATTGAGACTATCCTCATCCGTGACATAGATGGGGCTGATGGCATAGCTCTCATCGGCAATCGCCTGCACATCACACAGGGCACTGATGTGACGGGAACCCACGCCCCAGGGTGGCCAGGGCCGATCGCGCACCGTGGCAAAGATCTGGGCCTCCCCATCCTGCAACACGGGAAGGATGACTTCATCCAATAAATGGGGGGCACCCAGGCGACGACAAAAAGTTTTGATTGCCGCGAGGGTGATGTGATTCAGCTCATCAAAGCGGTCGATCCGCGTGGACTCATTGCGAGAGTCGTAAACCTTGGGCATGGGACGTTGAGGGGATTGGAGGTGGATGGTGACTTGCACCCCTGGCCGGGACACATTCCAAAGGACGGAATCTTCCGTGCTATGAAGCAGGCGATCACCTTGGAATAGCTTGAAAAACAGGTCGGGACGGCGGTCGAGGAAGCATTCGTTGAAGTAGGCCTCGGAAAAGCTGATCTCAAACCGGCCTTCCACATCGCTGATGGCGCTGCCAACGAGATCATCAAACAACAGGTCTTTATCCCAGGCTTCCACCCGGATTCCGCCCAGCCCCAGGTCTGTTTGGGCGTCAACGACGCGGCCCTGGATGCGATAACGACCTTCACTCATGGCATGGCACCGGTGAGGACGATGTGTGGCCGCTTAGATGTGTGGAGCCCCTTGGAATTGCCGGTCATGGGGAGAGGGCGATCATCGGGCATGCTCAGCAAAGCACCTCGCCAAGCTAGCACCAAGGTGTTGGGTTGAAGGACAAGGGTGTGGATCAATGAAGATGGATGAAGAAACACCTTTTCGCCCTCGGGAATGGATCGATTGCATTCGGTAACGTTCCAGGAATCTTCCAGAGAACCAGTGGGAAGCTGGTGATCTGTTGTCGACGAGGTGGCCGGTTGGAAGTGCTGAACCGTGGTTCGCTCCGATCGGGCTTGCTTCACCTTGGGCTTGACAGTCCATGACCCCCCCGACCTCCAGCCCACCCGCGGCCGCCCAAGGGGGAGTGATTCTTCAGTCTTTTGATCCGTCCGACCTGGATCGCATCTGCTCTCCCGATATGCAGGCCGTCCTCTATACCGAGCCCGTCGAGCCGCCATGGATCACGGAGCTGGCGGAGGCCGTGACCCGGGGGTGCTATCAGGTGCCCCGCACCATCCTGCACGCTGTCCCTCCCCAGACCATCGAAGAATGGCTGGAGAACCAGCTCCCCCGGGACGGTGTGGACAAGGCGGTCTGGCAAGCCCTTCGCAACGACATCCTGTCCCTGCTCCGTTGGCTGGGGCGAACCACCGGTGCCTCACGCTTCATCTTTCGTGTGCAGACGGGATGTCCGTCGCGCCATTGCGGCTATCACGTCGACACGGTTCCACCCGGCGCGCCGGCTTGGGGGGTGTTGCGCGTTTACAACGGAGCCGGCACCAACTTTGTTCCATCCGACAATCTCCTTTCCACGGCAGAGTTCTACCGCTACGTGCGGCGGCGCGAGCGCCTGATTCGCGACTGGCAGCTCTGCGAGCAAGGCGGTGAGCTGGAGGCGGCCCAAGGCCTGCTGGGCCAGGTCCAGTCCTTGGACGCGGCCCTGGCCTTCCTGCACCGGCCCCACGACATCCACACGGCAGCCGCCGGTACCGTGGTGGCCTTCAAGCACCTGGATGCGAGCCTGTACTGGTCGAACCACGCCAAGGAGCTGGCCTGGATTCACTGCTCACCAATGGAGGGTGCGGCCCGATTGTTGGTCAACATCGCCCCGGCCACCCCCTGGAAACGCGGCCAGGTGATGGCTCAGCCCTAGGGCGTCCCGGGCCTGCAGCTCTGGGTCGATCGACCGCAGAAAGGCCAACAACCGCCGACCAGCCAGGTAGGGGCCGTGGTGGGCGCGATACCAGTTCCGGGGACGGAGCCGTTTGGCCAGGCACTCGGCCGCGGCGGCAACCACGTTGTCTGCGTCATCAAAGAAACAGCCGGTGTAGGTGTTCACATACTTCCAACCCCCGAGGATCCGGCGGTTCACCACCACGGGCACATCCAGGCACAAGGCTTCCGAGATCACCCTGGGGGAGGCGTCCAGTTCATTGGGAACGAAGAGAAACCGCGCCCGGGCCAGGTGACGGAGCCATTGTGACCAGGGCAGGTGGTCAACATGGTGAATCGCGCTGGATTCCACCAGGCCGTGGCGCGGGGAATGGACGACCAGGGCCCGCAGCCCCAGCTCACGGCACAAGACCGGGATGCATTCGCAGGCCAATGGCCAGTTTTTGGCTTCCTGTTTCCAGGGTTCGGTGGCGGCGACGTACACGAAGTCGAACCCTGACGTCGATTCGGCTGGGTCGCCCAGAATCCGTTCCGGTGAGAGGTGGTGGGGGTCGGTGAAGTCCGAGCCGCTGATCAGGGTCCTCGGGGACCCGGGGGGCAGCATGGCATCGGGGTCGCGGAAACAATGGCACCAGCCCTCGCAGAGCATTCCGTAGTCGAGGGGATCATCGGGGGCGGGCAGGGGAAAGGTGCCATCACTGCTCATGCCGAGGAAGCGCACGCCGGCGTGGCGCAGCTCAGCCAACTGGGCCTGTCGGTCGCGGCTGACGATCCGGGAATGGACCAGGGCCCACCCACAGCTGGCCCCCTTGCGGTCGACAATCCACTGAAAGGGCCACTTTGCGAGGGGCATGGCATCTTGGGCAGGCCGCCCAGGGGCTGGGCTGAGGAAATCATGGCCCCACAGGGATCTTGGAGGCCAGCCATGGCCCAGCCCCAGACCTGCTTCTGCCTGCGGGGGACCGCTCCCGGGAAGTGGGCAGGGCAGCCCACACGACCTAGAATGGAAAAATGGCGCGGCTTGCCTTACACCGTGCCCATCCACCCCAACCGCCAACCCATGAAACCCCTGCTTGTGCTTGCCCTCCTGGCCATGGCGCAGCTCACCACCCTGTCCGCCAGTGCCTGCGAGAAGCATCTGCAGGGCCACCAAAACGGCTCGAACACCGAGCAAGAGGCCAGCCGTCAGTAGGGGTTCGCAGGTCTTGGGGTGATTCGAGATTGCTCATCCATCCCCGCTACAGGGCATTGGATGCGCATCTCCCTTATTGTTCGTTTCGCTGGTATGGGATGACCTTGCCTGGCTCAATTTCTGCGGCTAAGCCTCATCCACCAAGGATCTGCTCGGATGACGTGGCCTGTTGAGCTGTTCTGAGCCCTCCCATCAATGCGTCAGGGGTTTGTGGTGACTCCAGATCAAAGCCCTTGAGGGTCAGTCTGCTGGGGCTCTGTTGGGGATGTGACGCCGCTCTGAGACCGGCTGAGTCAACAACAGGCGAGACGTGGACGCTGTTGGGGTCTTGAGGATGGGGGTGCTGAGATGGGCGGGGCAGCGTCTGCCGATGGCGCTGGTCGACCTCGCAATGCCCTGTAGTGAGCCTTGGTAGACGTGAACGGCGAGGATCGTTATGGCAAAGATCGGTTTGCCAATGGGGTGGAGAACGAGTGTCAGCAATCGGACAGGTGGCTGTCGAATTGCTCACTGGGTGATCCGTAACTAGGCAAGACACTAGAGGCACGGGGGTGATCTCACGCCCTCACGTTCTCACTTTCGTCAGTCATTGAATGCCATGGCCAACTTCACAGGAACTCCTTGCAATGACACTTTGAATGGGTCATTTGCAGACGACTCATTGTCCGGGCTGGATCGCGATGATGTCTTATCAGGAAGCGGTGGTAGTGATGTGCTTGATGGAGGGGGAGGGAATGATCAGATTTTTGGTGATGTCAACAGCCCATTTTTAGGACCTGTTTATTCATACAACAATAAATACTACACGCTCAGCAATGCCGGAACGTGGTCTGAAGCCCAGGCGCAAGCCGTCAGTTTAGGCGGCAATCTCGTGGCGGTGAATGATGCCGCTGAAAATCAATTCCTGGTGGACACCTTTGGTGGTTCTGAAAGCCTCTGGCTTGGTCTCACGGATGCAGCTACGGAAGGATCCTTCCAATGGGCGAATGGAGAGGCTGCGACCTATAGCAACTGGTA